>DAIDHE010000361.1 GCA_027459775.1 Planctomycetales bacterium
ACCAAAAGGGGAGCATACCACGACGGCGCGATCCATGCATCGGACGATCGATCAGAATCGCGCGCGACCGGGCACGAGCTCGAGCGCCTTCTCGACCGCCTCGAGCAAGAAAAAATCGCCCCACATGACCGATTCGTCGACGCCCAGTCTCTTGTGAAAATGGTAAACGCCATGTTTGAGCACGCCGTCCCACTCGGGCTCGTTCCAGGCCATGTAGCGGTCCTGGAGCAGGGCGTCGAGTATCCGAATCGCGTGCGTTTCGTAGCGGTCGGCCCTGACGGCGTCGCTCGGCCGCGCGGCCTCGGCCAGCGAGAGCAGGCCCGAGGCCGCGATCGCGGCGGCCGAGCTGTCATCAAGCCGCGAGCCGGCCGGGGCGTCGAAATCCCAGGGTGGAATCGGGCTCGCCCCCGACCGCTCGAGGAAACAATCGGCGTTCCGCCAGGCGACCGCCTGATCGGCCGGGTCGGCCGTGAATTCGTGGACCTGGCCAAAGCCGTACAGCGACCAGGCGAGCCCCCGCGTCCAGGTCGAATCGGCGGCGACGCCTTGCTGGGTCGACTGCCGCAGGAACTGGCCCGTCTCGAGGTCGAAGATCCCCTCGTGGGCCGTCCCACCGTCGCCGCGCACCAGCACCCGCTCGGTCGTCCGGCAGTGCGCGACCGCCAGGTCGTGGAGCGCCTGGTCGCCGGTCGCACGCGCGGCCAGGAAGATGATCGGCACGTTCATCATGATGTCGATGAACAGGCTGTCGGGCGCCAGGAACGAGCGCAGATAGCGGCCCTTGGGGTTGTAGCGCAGAGCCAGCGTTCGGCCAGCCTCGATCAGCACATCGAGCAAGGCCGCCTCGCCCGTCGCCCGATGCCAGGGGCGATACGAGTTGAGGAAGATGAACCCCAGGTCGTGGACCGCCCGATCGTGGCGGCGTGGCGCGAGCTTGAGCGAGAGTTCCTCGGCCCTCGAGCGCCAGGCCGGCTCGCCGGTGCGATTGGCGAGGATCCAGGCCATGCCCGCCAGGAAACCACCGCACCAGTCGGTCCAGCTTTCGCCCGAGTGCCGCCAGCGCCCGTTCACGGTGTAGATCGGAAACGAGCCGGGCTGGGTCGTGACCAACCGCGCCACCCGCGAGGCAGCCAGGTCGATCGCGCGCCCGAGCCGGGGCTCGAGGGTGCTCCAGAGAATGGCGCTCGAAGGGGTCATCGCGGGAATGGCTCTCCGGATTCAGCGCGGGTGTCGAGCGCCCGGCTGGCCATGGCGGCCGAGCAGGTCACAGGCCCCAACAGTACGGCGAAGTCGAGAGGGACGACGAGGCCGCTCTTCCTCCTCGCGAATAGACCGACCGTCGATCCTGGCAAATCGTGCCCGAACGCGCCGTCCGACGCAAGCCCGCGGGCCGGGCCGTACTCGCATTTGAGGGCTTGGGCGGCGGCTTGTGATCTGATAGGCTCGCGGCGTCGCGCCACCGTTTCGGCGCAACCGGCCGCGTCGTTTCAAGGGTCGATCATGAATTGTGAATCGACAAAAAAACAGCGCATGACGCCTTTCTCGCCCACGCCCCCAGAACGGCGCGCGCCACTCATTCTTGCGACCCTCATTCTTGTGACCCCTTCATTCTTGCTTCCGAGGAATTGACGCCATGGACGCGATCGAGGAAGCGACGGCGGTCGCTCTGCAATTGCTCGAATCGGGCCGCGCGGCCGAGGCCGAGCAACTCTGCCGCCTGGCCCTGCGCGAGCGCCCCGGCTCGGCCCAGCTCTGGTTCCTGCTCGCGACGGCGCTCCAGCTTCAGGGCAAGCCCGGCCAGGCGGTTTCACCGTATGAACATGCGATTGCGATTGATCCCGCTCGGCTCGAGGCCCTGAACAATCTGGGGGCCGCGCTTTGCGCGATCGGCCGGGTAGACGATTCGGCCAGGCGGCTGGAGCAGGCGATCGCGGCTCGCCCGGAATACGCCGAGGCCCACAACAACCTGGGCAACGCTCGCCAGCGCCAGGGGCGGTTCGCGGACGCGATCGCATGTTACCGGCGGGCGCTCGAGCTCAGGCCCGGTTATCTCGACGCCCACAACAATCTGGGCAACGCCCTCCGCTCGGCGGGCCGGCCCGACCTGGCGGTCGAATCGTATGAACGGGCGCTCGAACTTTCGCCTGAACATCCCCGCGTTCGTCTGGGCCGGGCGCTGGCGTGGCTGCAACAGGGCGATTACGCCCGCGGCTGGCCCGAGTACGAGTGGCGGCTCAAGTGCCCCGAGCATGCGATCCCCAGCCTGCCCGGCCCGGTCTGGGATGGCGCTCCACTCGATGGGCGGGCGATCCTGCTTTACGCCGATTCGGGACTTGGCGACGCGCTTATGTTTATTCGTTATGCGCAAGACGTCGCCGCGCGGGGCGGGCGCGTGGTCGTCGCCTGTCGCCGGCCGCTGGCGCGGCTGTTTGAGCGCTCGCCCGGCGTGGCCCGGGTGGTCGCCGAGGGTGAGGATCTGCCCCCGTTCGCCGTCCACGCCTCGCTCATGAGCCTGCCGCGAATCCTGGGGGCGACCGAGCCGGCGGCCGCCGGAGTCGTCCCGTATCTGGCGTTCGACCAGGTGCTCGTCGATCGTTTCGGGCGCGACCTCGAGGCCCTGGCCGGCTGGCGGATCGGGATCGCATGGCAGGGCAACCCGGCTTTCGGCCGCGACTCCGAGCGGTCGTTTCGGCTTGAGCAATTCGAGCCCCTGGCGCGGGTGCCCGGCGTGCGGCTCGTGAGTCTGCAAAAAGGGGCGGGCACGGAGCAGCTCGCCGAGCTTGGGGGCCGATTCGAGGTGTTCGATTTCGGGACGGGGATTGACGATCTGGCCGACACCGCGGCGGTCATGAAAAACCTGGACCTGGTGGTCGCGCCCGACACGGCGCTCGTGCACCTGGCCGGTGGTCTGGGCGTGCCGGCGTGGGTCGCGCTCGGCGTCGCCCCCGACTGGCGCTGGCTGCTCGGCCGCGACCAATCGCCGTGGTATCCCAGGACGCGGCTCTTTCGCCAGGAACGCTGGGGCGACTGGCACGGAGTCTTCGAACGCATGGCACGAGAGCTCGCAGACGTCCAAGGGCCGGGTTGATCAATGCGGTTCGTTGGTGCGAGAGGCACGTTCGAGAAGCGCACGTTCCTTGTCCCGGCGCAGGCGGCGGAGGGTCGCTTCGTCCCATTCGAGGTCTTCCTGTTCGAGCCACTCGATCGCCTGCCGCAGGATCTCATTCGGAATCGCCACCGCGAACTCGGCGTGGCGGACGACGATGCCGACGAAGGCCAACCGGGCAAGGGCGTCCCACGACTCGAGCGGCAGACCGGCGGGGATCGTTTCGATCAGGCAGGCGATGGCGGCCTCGAGCGTTTCGGGGCTGGCGAGTTTTTTCTGAACCTCGTCAAACGAGAGCGGGCAATGGTCGTCCATGAGCTCTTCATAGATCGGTCCGCACGCGCGGTCGTAGCCGGCGTCGAGGGCGTCCGCGGCCTCGTCATTTTCGTAGCTGTTGACTCCCCAGGAGCCCATGGCAGCGCCTCGTTTCGAGTCAGGGATTCAGAGCGCCCGGGCGCGGGCCAGAAGCGTTTGCAGGCGCTTCGGGGCCGCGACCAGGGTCGGGCGCGTGACGGGAGTCTGGCGGATCATCTGGGCGGGCGAGAGTCTCTGGCCGTCCAGCGTCGCGTAGGCGCAGCCGGCCTCGCTGGTGATCGCGACCCCGGCGGCGATGTCGTGGGTGTGCTCGCCCAGAAGGATCGTCGCTTGCAGCCGGTTGCACGCCACAAACGATTGCTCGCAGCAGGCGCTTCCGAGGTCGCGCAGCCGGCCCGGCAGGGTGCGAGGGTCGACGGCGCGGAGGGCGTTGGTCCCCACGCAGACGTTGTCTTGGTCGTGGAAGCGGTCGGCGTCGTGGACTGTCAGGCGCTCGCCGTCGCGGAAAGCGCCCGCTCCGCGGGTGGCCCAGAAGAGCTCGCCCAGGGGCGGGATCGCGATCACGCCCAGGATCGGCTCGTCGTCTTCCAGGAGCCCGATGCTGACGGCCCAGAGGGGCAGGGCGTGGACCAGGTTGCCCGTGCCGTCGATCGGGTCGATCGACCACCGCCTTGGGCCGCCGCCCCCCTCGGGGGCGTATTCCTCGCCGGTGATCCGGTCGTCGGGAAAGCGCTCCTTGAGCCGGCCCCGAATCATCCGCTCGAGGTCTTGATCGAGGTCGGTCACGTAGCTCAGGTTGGATTTCTCGGCCGGCTTCACGAGGCCCCTGCGCGCGAGGGCGATCGCGGCGGCCTCGCGGGCCAGATCCTTGATGAAGTCGAGCGTTCGGGCAAGGTCGGACAGGCTCGTCATCGAAGCAGATGTTCCTCGTGTGGTTTTCCAGACCAGCCCCGGTGATCGACGCCGGGCCGCGGTTGCATTAGCCTAGACGAATCGGTTTGATCACGACAAGAGGAGCCATGCGCGTGGGCGAGGTTGATCTTCATGTGACGCTGGGCCGGCTCGAGCTCAAGAACCCGGTTCTGGCCGCCTCGGGGACGTTTGGCTATGTCCGCGAGATGGCCCAGTTCGTGGCGGTCGAGCGCCTGGGGGGCGTGATCCCCAAGACGGTCACGTTCCGCCCCCGCGCGGGCAATCCCACGCCCAGGACCGTCGAGACGGCCTCGGGGATGCTCAACGCGATCGGGCTCGACAACGACGGCATCGACCACTTTCGCGCCCACCATCTGCCCTATCTGCGGACGGTTGGCACGGCGGTGATCGCCAACATCGCCGGCGAGGACGTCGATCAGTTCGTGACGATGGCGGCGATGCTTTCGGACGAGCCCGGCCTGGCCGCGCTCGAGCTCAATATCTCGTGCCCGAACGTGAGCCATGGCCTTGACCTGGGGACCGACGCGGCCGTGGTCGAGCGGCTCGTCCGGCGGGTGCGAGCCGTCTGTACGCTGCCTCTCATCGCCAAGCTAACGCCCAACGTCACCGACGTCGTGGCGATCGCCCGGGCCGCCGCGGACGGGGGCGCTGACGCCGTGAGCCTGATCAACACCCTCCGCGGGCTGGCTGTCGATTGGCGGCGTGGGCGACCGATCCTGGCCTACGACTACGGCGGGCTTTCTGGCCCCGCAATCAAGCCGATCGCCCTGCGAATGGTCTGGGAGACCGCGCGGGCGCTCCCCGGCCTGCCGATCATCGGCGTGGGCGGGATCGCGACGGCCGACGACGCCCTGGAATTCCTGGTCGCCGGCGCGTCCGCGGTGCAGGTGGGGACGGCGTCGTTTTACGACCCCTCCGCGAGCGAGACGATGGTCGACCAACTCGCCCTTCGGCTGGCCGCCCAGGGGACGGCCAGCGTTCGCTCGATCATTGGCACGCTGCGATCAAACCGGGAACCTGTCTGATACGGCCCGGACCGGGCGGCCGCCTCATGCCGATGCGGCGATCATCACGACGGTGTATTTGTGTTTCAGCAGATCCTTGTAGCCCTTTTCCCGGAGGATCTCGAGACCCTTGCCCGTCGGTGTGTAAAAGTGGATCTCGCGCTTGTTCATATCATAGAGCTTGCCGTTCTTGACCTGAACCTTCAAGCGGGCGAGCGTATCCTTGACCGTTTCGGACGTGTCGCCTTCCTTGTCGGTGGTTTTGGCGTCCATAGTGATTCCCGCAGGCAGGCAGGCGGCGATCGACTCGGGGTTTTCGATCTTGAGGGGTTCGACGACCGCGCCGCCCCCCTCGGGGGCTTGTTGGCAGCCCGCGATGAAAAGCCCGGAACCGAATACGGCGAACAGGACGACGGCGACGCCGACGCGCAGTGGCTTTCGTACGTGATTCATTGTTGATCTCTTGATATTCCTGGTTTGAAGAGGTAAGCGATGCGCGAACAAAAAGCTCCCGCCCCGCCCGAAAGAATCCGAGAAGAGCGGAAGCCCTGGCTGCGGTCCGTGAAAGGTCCCGGTCGCGGCTCAGTACTGGTCGCTCGAGATCACCTCGCCGCCGGCGACGGTTCCCAGCGCCTGCCAGGTCGAGCAGCCGAGCGAGTCCTTGACGAAATGCACGCTGCCGTCGCAGAAGAGCGCGTTCACGCCGCCGGGGTGGAAGCTCCGCGCCGTGATGGCGCCAAAGCTCGGGCCGCCGTCGTTTTCGTCGGTCGAGTACCAGTCAAAGTCGAGATAGCCGCCGGTGTAGCTCGTGCCGGCGGGGTTCAAGGTGACGTTGGTGGCGAGAATCCCGGTGTGGGCGTTGGGCGTGAGCGCCGTCGTCATGCCCGCGTACGGCCCCGCGCCGTCGTTCCAGCGCAGGTGGCCGACGTCCTGCTGTTTGCAAGACGACGAGTTCGCCTGAATGTAGGCGACGCCGGCGATGGTCGTGTTGGGATAGCTGGTGTACGAGAGCCCTGGCGGGGTCGTGCCCGCCGGATAGCAGTGGCGAAGCTGGGGGCAGCTCGCCTTGACCTCGGCCCCGAAGAGCGTGTTGCTGGTGCCGTCGGTGATCGACGCGAACCGCCGCGAGAGGTTGATCGAAAACATGCTTCGCGTCAGGTTCGAGATCGAGCCGGCGTTGCCCGGCGTGCCGCCATAAACGAACCAGTCGCCCATGCACCAGGCGTAGTTGGTCGGGTAGAAGAGACCGTCGTTGGTCAAGCCCGCCTGGGGATTGATCTCGCTGGGGCAGATCGTGAAGGGCGCCCGCACCCCCATCACCGTGAAGTTCGTGGGATCGCTGTACTCGAGACTGAAATTCATCGCGTTGTACATCGACCCCTGCTCGGCGTAGGGCATGATCCGGCAGGTGGGGCTGAACTGATTCCCTTGAAAGATCACGCCCCCGAAAAACGAGTAGGCCCCCGACGGCGGGAACGCCCCGTTCGCGCTCTCGTAGTTGTGCATCGCCAGCCCGAGCTGCTTGAGATTGTTGGTGCACTGGATGCGCCTCGCGGCCTCGCGGGCGCTCTGCACGGCTGGCAGCAAGAGGGCGATCAAGACCGCGATGATCGCGATCACGACCAACAGCTCGATCAATGTGAAGCCCGCCCGTCGGGCCCGTTGGTTCCCCGCCAATTCCATCGATTCACCTCGGCAATAGACCATGAAGCAATAGACTCTTCAACACTCGTTTTATCGCACGATCCTCCGGAAACCCAGGTTCCAATCCCGAATGGAGTCGGAGTGAGAAGGAATCTTCCCGATCGCTGTGAAGGACTAAGGCAAGGTGTCGTGAATGTTTGATGAAGGATTGGCCGTAGCACTCTTACGACCCGCCCAGGCCCGAGCGGCGATGGACGATGCGAAAGGGTCTACTCGTGTGCCTGAAACGGCTTACGTCGAAAATCGCGGGGACTGGACTTGGGTCGAACCTTGCTTGAATGGTAAGGGTGTCAGGAGGTGGTTCTTGGTCGAGCCGGCGCGATCCGATGATTCACGTACCTGGGGGAATCTGGCCGACCGGTTTCGGGATGCCCGATCAACGTCCGGTGCGGAAGCAGATCCGAGCGGCAACGGGCCTTCCGCCGTTCTCGAAGCGGTCCGAGAACGGCGGAGGCCGCTTGTGCGATCTGGAGGCGGGTACGGCTCAGTACTGGTCGCTCGAGACGACCTCGCCGCCGCCAATCGTGCCCAGGGCCTGCCAGGTGGGGCAGCCGATCGAATCCTTGACGAAATGGACGCTGCCGTCGGCGAACAGCGTATTCACGCCGCCGGGGTGAAAGCTTCGCGATGTGATGGCGCCCATCGTTGGGCCGCCGTCGTTCTCGTCGGTCGAGAGCCAGTCGAAGTCGAGATAGCCGCCAACATAATTCGTGCCCGCCGGGTTCAGGGTGATATTGTTCCCGAGTACGCCGACATGGGCGTTGGGGGTGAGGGCGGTCGAGATACCGCCGTAGTAAGATCCGCCGTCGTTCCAGCGGCTGTGAGCGACGTCGATTTGCTTGCAGGTGCTGGCGTTGGCCTGGATGAAGGCCACGCCGGCGGCTGTGGTGGTGGGATAGCTGGTGAAGGTCAAACCGCCCGGGGACGCCCCCCCCGGGAAGCAATGCCTGAGCTGAGGCGCGTACGATTTGGCCTCGGCCGCCATCAGCGTATTGCTCGTGCCGTCGGTGATCGAGGCAAATCGCCGCGAAAGGTTGATCGAGAACATGCTTCGCGTGACCTGGGGAAACGAACCCGGGTTCCCAGGAATGCCGCCCCAGATATACCAGTCGCCCACGCACCAACCGTAGCTGGTGGGATAGAAGAATCCGTCGCCGGTCAGCGATCCCTGGGGATAAACCTCGCTGGGGCAAAGCAGGAACGACGCCTGCGTCCCCATGACCGTCGCGTTCGTCGGGTCGCTGTACTCGAGCGAAAAGTTCATCGCGTTGTACATCGCCCCTTGCTCGGAGTAAGGCATGATCCGCGCGCTGGGGCTGAACTGGTTGCCCAGTAAAAACTGGCCCGCCAGGAACGAATAGGTCCCCGACGGCGGGAACGCCCCATTGGCGCTTTCATAGTTGTGCATCGCCAGCCCAAGTTGCTTGAGATTGTTGACGCACTGGATTCGCCGCGCGGCCTCGCGGGCGCTCTGCACCGCCGGCAACAAGAGAGCGATCAATACGGCGATGATCGCGATCACCACCAACAGTTCGATCAATGTGAAGCCCGTTCGGACCACTCGTCGGTTTCCCGTCCGTTCCATCAAATCACCTCGTCGAAAGATATTCATGTTGCGTGATCATCATCACCCTGCCCGATCCGGCCCAAGGGCTCGCCCTGGGCGAAAACCCCCTGGTTCCGGCAGGGTGGATTGTCGGGATCAAGGTGTGGCGATCGGGTAAAAATCATGAATATTGTGAGAATGTAGTTCCCTTTTTATTTATTAAGACTAATAAATATTACGTTTACAGGCGCGATTAATGAATAACTTAAAAGTGATTCAATTGGTTCTCAGCACCGACGATGGAGCGAGCCGCCGCGGCCCGGGTTCGCCTTCCGGGGCCGTCGAGCCTGGGTGCGGCCGACGGTGCTTCGGCCGGAGTCGGGCGTGCGCAGGGGAGGACGGCTCGCCAACTCGGCCAGTTCTTGCCAGCTCCTTGCGGCCTGCTCGCCGGGGAGTGTTCAGCGGTCGGCTGGCTTGCCTGCTCGCGGATCTGTTCGCGAAGCCCCAGCCCGCGCCGTCGCCTTCGCGCCGATCATCATCCCCTCGCGAAATGTTGCCGCCTTGCCACAAAAGCCTGTCGATCTCGAATGCCCGATTGACGACCAAAGACCAAACCGACTATAATCAGATTGCGTTGAGACTGAGTCTCAATTGCTTTCCAGCGATTCTTCGGGATCGTTCCCGCCTCTTGGAGCCGCCCTTCATGAAGCCATCGGTTGTCGCGATCTGGTGTCTGGGCTTGGGGTTAGGCGTGGCGCCCTGGGCCAGGTCTGGCGACATCACGGGCGTGGTCAAGATGCCCGACGTCTGTTCGCCGTCGATCAGCCCGGCGGTAGTGTATCTGGATTCGCCGGCGGCGACGCCGGTCGCGGGCAGTAGCCGGGCCGAGGTCGTCCTGGTGAACCAGAAGGACTTGCAGTTCAAGCCGCGGGTTCAGGTCGTTCCGCTCGGGGGCGTGATTCGGTTTGGCAACCAGGACGCCGAGACCCACAACGTGCATGTGGTCTCGCGGGGCTTCACCTTCAATCAGTCGATGCAGCCGGGTCAGACCCAGGAGTTCACCCCGGACCACGCCGGCGTCGTTCGCCTGACGTGCGATATCCACATTCATATGCGTGGATTCATTGTCGTGAGCCCGACGCCGTGGGCGGCGGTGTGCACGCGCGAGGGGAAGTTCCGGATCCGGGACGTGCCCGACGGGCGCTATACGCTGCACGCCTGGCACGAGATGGGCGATCCGGCGACGACCGAGGTGGTCGTCAAGGGCGACGCCGTCGCTCCGGTTTCGCTGAGCCTGACGTCGAACCTGGCCCCCGGCGGTGCCCCGAGCGCGCTCGCCCTGGCGCCGGTCCGGCCGTGGGCCGACGTGCTCGACCGGATCAGCGTGACCCTGGCCGCGAGCGGCGACGCGGCGGTGCGACCGGGGGGGCTCGATCGCGCCCGCAAGCTCGCCGACGACGCTTATTGGGGCGAGTTCGAGGCCTCGGATCTGGAGACGGCCGTGCGGAAGTATCTTGGCTTCGCCCGCGCGGGCGTGATCGAGCGGCGGTTCCACGCGATCCGCTCGGCCGTGGCCCAGGTCGCCGAGACCCGGAATCCGGCGGGGGCTTTTTCCGACGAGTGCCATGCGCTTCTGCTCGACCTGATCGCGGTCGTGCAAGAGCTGAATGCCAAGGGGATCGTCGATTCGAGCAAGGTCTTCGCGTCGTCCGCCGACGCGGCCGGCGTTCCCGGGCTGGGCGAAAGCACCAGCGATCTTGATCCCGCCGCGCTCGTGACGGCGCTCAAGCGGGGCTTTCGCCGGGTGCGCGACGAGGCCGAGCGATTGGGCGGCGACCGGGCGGCGGCCGAGTTGACGTCGGTTTATATGACCGAGTTTGAACCAATCGAGCGCTATCTCATGGGCCGCGATCCGCGGGCGATCCGGCCGTTCGAGCTTCGCTGGAACAAGCTCCGAGGCGAGCTGACCGCCGGGCTTTCGGGAGACCCGCTCCAGGAGCGGCTCAAGACCCTGGAGTCGGACGTCGAGCGCGAGCTGGGGTTGATCGAGGCGCGCCCGACCGGCGGATTCGGCTCGGCGTTCGCGGCGTCGCTGGTCACGATCGTGCGCGAAGGCGTCGAGGTGATCCTGGTCGTCGCGATGCTGCTGGCCCTGGTCGCGCGGGCGGCCCAGGCGGGCGCGGGCGAAGAAGAGGGCACGCGCTCGCGGGCCGGGCGGCGGGGTGCGCGGGCGATCTGGCTGGGGGTCGCGGTCGCGATCGTGGCCAGCCTGGCCGCGGCGGCGGCCCTGAATCTCATGGTCGCAAGCGCCCAGGGACGCTCGCGCGAGATCCTCGAGGGGCTCGTGATGCTCGTCGCCTCGGGCGTCCTCTTCTATGTCAGCTACTGGCTGGTGTCGCATATCGAAGCCAAGCGCTGGATGGACTTCCTCAAGGCTCAGGCCCAGCGCGGGCTGGAATTCTCGGGGCGAAGCACGCTGGCTCTGACCGCGTTCCTGGCCGTCTTCCGCGAAGGGGCCGAGACGTCGCTCATGTATCAGGCCCTGATCGGCAGCGAGGGCCGCACCCGCGATGGCGCGCTGGGATTGAGCGCGGGCTTCCTGGCGGGGCTGGTCATCCTGGCCGGCGTCGCGTTCCTGATCCGGGCGACCAGCGTCCGGCTGCCGATCCGCGCCTTCTTCACCCTCTCGGGCCTGTTTCTGTTCGGCCTGTCGATCGTGTTCGCCGGCGACGCGGTCTTCGCCCTGCAAAACTCGGGCTTGATCAAGACGACGGCGATCGCCTGGCTGGGTTCGGGCCTGCCGTGGGCGGGGCTTTATCCGAACTTGCAGGCGGCGTCGGTGCAGGGGCTCATGCTCTCGGGTGCGATCGCGGCCTGGCTGCTACTCGACAAGGGATCGGACGAGGCGTCGCCGACCAAGGGTTCCCAATCGCCCCCCGCCGCCCCGCTGGGGGTTTGAGCTCAAGACCGGGAGAACGAAACCGTGCCTGCCCGATGGACCGGCCCCCTGGTGATCGCGCTGATCTTTTGTGGCGTCGCGCTCATCTTGATCGTCAACCTCGATCTAGGCGGACGTCGTCCGGCGGGCGAGGGGGCGAATCCCTCGAAGTCAGCGCTCTCGGTCGAGGCCCAGCCCACGCCCAGGCCGGCCAAGCCGGCGGGATTTCGCGAGTATCCGATCGGTGACGAGGTTTTGAAAAACGCCATGCGAATCGCCGCCGTCTGGCTGCCGCCGGTGCGGATGCAGGACGACGTCGGCCAGCCCGCGAACGACATGATTCACCTTGAGGCCGACATCCACGCCGCCGAGGGCAACCCGAATGGCTTCCCGCGCGACGAGTTCGTGCCGTACCTGCCGATCGCCTACACGATCACCCGGCTCGACAAGCCGACCGGCGACAAGCTCGAGGGCGTGCTCATGCCGATGGTCGCGCGCGACGGATGGCACTATGGCGCGAACGTGATCATGCCCGGTCCTGGGCATTATCGCCTGGCCTATCACATCGAGCCGCCGGCCGCCGGGCGGCACGCCGACCCGGCGACTGGCGTCGACCCCTGGTGGCCCCCTTTCGTCGTCTCGTTCGACTGGAATTTCGAAGGTGTTCCCAGCCCAGGAACGTGATCCCGGGCGGCTAGACGACGATCAAGGGGACGAAGCGGCGGAACTGCTTGCTGAATGCGTCGGCCAGAATCTCGGGCTCGCCGAACGGTCCGCCCTGGCCCTGAGTGACCGCGAACGCGACGGCCTCCTGGCCGAGATTGATCCGAAAGAGTCCGGTCGAGAGCACGCGCCTGGGGGGAAGCGTGAGCGCCATCGCCTGTTTCAAGAGATCATCGTCCTGGGGCGTGATCGGTTCGGCGGTCAGGATCACGGCCGCCATGCCGACGACCCAGCTTCGCCACGGCGGATACCGCCCATTGAGTGCCATCGCCGCCCGGCCGAGCAGCGTTTCGAGCCCCTTTGCGTTTCCCTCGACATCCAGCGGCTGGCGGACGACAATCACCACGCCCGTCCCCCGGCCGACAAGCGGAATCGGGGCGAGCTGGACACGCCTGGGATAATACCCCAGAACCTCGAGCCGCGGCGTCTCGAAGACCTCGCCGGGCTCGTGCCTCGCCCCCTCGGGTTCGAGGGTCTCGTTCAGGGAATCGAGAAAGTCGGCTTCGATCATGGAGCGTCCGGTGTTTGAGTCGCCTGAAGGAGTCCGTGTCCGATGATGATCATGAACGACCCTCTTGAGCCCAGGCCGCCCTACGCATCGCGGGTCTTGCTCGCGGTGGTGACCGAGCCGGGGCAGACGAATCCGTTTGGCACACTGCACGGCGGCGTCTTGCTCAAGCTGGCCGACGAGTGTGGCGCGATCGCCGCGCTGCGGCATTCGGGGCGCGGGCGGATCACCACGGCGGCGATCGATTCGATGACGTTCCTGGGGCCGGTCTATGTCGGCGAGCGACTCGAGATCACGGCGGTTGTGACCTACGTTGGCCGGACGTCGATCGAGGCCCGGATCGAGATCCACGCCGAGCCAATCGAGGAAGACCAGCGGCGGCTGGTCGCGGTGGGCTATGCCCTGTACGTCGCGCTCGACGACAGCGGCCTGCACCCGCGCCCGGTGCCGCCGCTCTTGCTTGCGACCGACGCCGAGCGTGCCGAAGCCGCCATGGGCAAGGCCCGGCAAGAAATCCGGCTCATGCGCAGGCGGCAGGCACTCGAGCGCGGCACGGCCACCGGGCAGGCGCGGTCGAATCTTTCGGGCTGACGGTCGGATTTCAGTGTTGTGAAACGGTCGACTCGGTCGGCGTTTCATCTTTCGCGGGCTCGGTGTGCGCTGGCGGGAGTTCGAACTTGGGTGCGGTCGTGCTCGAGTAAGCCTGGTCGGCCGGGCGGTCGTGATCACTCGCGTACCACGACGCGTCGCGGCTCGAGCCCATCCTCGCCCCGGTCGTCAGATCGATGTCGTCGACCGCGCCATTGAGCCCTTTCTTGAACTCGATGATTCCCTTGCCGAGCGAACGCCCAACCTCCGGCAGTCGCTTACCAAACAGCAGCACGGCGAGCCCCATGATGATGAGCATTTCCGGCGGACCGAGACCAAACATGACACGGACTCCACAAAAGGCGAAACGGATGTCGGTTCAGAGACGTCGAAGAGCCTGACTCGGATCAGGGGGTGGGCGGATTGGGCTTCTTGTCCGAGGCCGTCACTGCCTGGTCGATGTCTTCCTCGATGCCCGAGACCCCCTTCTTGAACTCGACCACGCTCTTGCCGAGCGAGCGCATCACGCTCGGAAGCCGATTGCCAAAGATCAGCAAGGCGACGAACGAGATGATCAACATCTCGGGCATGCCCAGGCTGCCAAAAAACGCGAGTGGGGTCATGGCGAAAAAGCTCCCGTGAAAGAACAGAAGATCGGGGTCAGCGGCTCAGGATCAGGGCTCGGGTGACGATCAGTGAGACCATGGCGGTCGCGGCGAGTATGGTCAGGAACCAGAAGAGTCGATTGCCCTCGAGCCATCGTTTGGCGGGCGGGCTCGGGCGACCGGGGGGTGTGCGGCGAACGGGGCTGAGCCAGGGGCGGACCTGCTGGAACCGCCGGCTCTTGAACACGCCCGATCGCCCGTAAAGCGCGAGCGCCACCACCGCCAGGAGCACCAGCTCCTTGAGGCCGATCATGCGAAAAAGCCTCCCGGAGCGCAATCAGGCGCGCGACGATGACACGAACTCTCAGGAGCGTCCATGTAAGCAATGTCACGGCGGATGTCAGCCGGTATCGTAGGATGGGGCCGACACATCGACGCCAACCAGGGCCTTGTGCGTCTCGACAGGGACGACGCGGGGCGGGTTTACACACTCTATGGTATCGTGGCGGCAGCGGTTGTCAAACAGTTTCAGAACCGGACCGATGCGGCGGTTCGGTTCCCGATCACGCGGAGTGGCCTCGGGGAGAGTCGAACTCCCACGTCCTCTCGGACATCGGCTCCTAAGACCGACGCGTCTGCCATTCCGCCACGAGGCCAGGGCGGGGATAGGGTCAATCACTCCGCCGTAGACGAATTATCCGGCGCCCGAGGTGATTTGCCAAGGGGAGGTCTCAGAGCATGAGGCGCAGGCGGTTTCTGTCAGGATCGAGCGTGGGCCTGGCGGCGTGGACCTCGGGGAGCGGCCAGGTGATCGGCCGGGCGTTTGACGCCGCCGCCGGATTGGCGGCCGGGAACGAAATCCGCGCCGACGTCGCGATCATCGGAGGCGGCGTTGGAGGCTGCGCGGCCGCGCTGGCCGCGCTTCGGAACGGCCAAACGGTCGTCATGACCGAGCCCACCCGCTGGATTGGCGGCCAGCTCACCTCGCAGGCCGTCCCGCCCGACGAACACCCCTGGATCGAGCAATTCGGCGCGAATGCGTCGTATCGATCTTTCCGCGACGCGATCCGCGCCATCTACCGCCGCGACTACCCGCTCACGGAAGCGGCCCGATCGGCGCGGCATCTGAACCCCGGCGGCGGCAACGTCTCGCGGCTCTGCCACGAGCCCCGCGTCGCCCTCGCGGCCCTGACCGCCATGCTCGCACCCTACGTTTCGAGCGGCCGCTTGCTCGTCTTGCTCGACCATGAACCCGCGAGCGCCGACGTGCGGGGCGACCGGGTCCGCGCGGTCGAGGTTCGTGACATCCGCTCCCATCGCGGGCGAACCCTGGTCGCCCCGTATTATCTCGACGCGACCGAGCTGGGCGACCTGCTCCCCCTGGCCGGCGTCGAACATGTGATCGGGGCCGAATCTCACGATCAGACCGGCGAGCCGCACGCTCCATCAAACGCCCAGCCGCTCAATCAGCAGGCGATCACCGCCTGCTTCGCCGTCGAGTATTTCGCCGGACAGGATCACGTCGGCGACCCGCCCGCCGAGTATGCCTTCTGGCGCGACTACAAGCCGGCCCTGCGCCCCGAATGGCCCGGCAAGCTGCTCGATTTGACATATTCCGATCCGATCACCAAAAAGCCGGGCAGCCGCGGCTTCGACCCCCGCGGCGCGGGCGCCGGCCTGTGGGTCTATCGCAGGATCATCGATCCTCGTCATTTCGTGGCGGGCTCGTACCCGGGGAGCTCGGGCGCGACCCTGGTGAACTGGCCCCAGAACGACTATTTGCTGGGTCCGCTCGTGGGGCCGGGGATCACTCGCGAGATCGCCGCCGGCCACGTCGCGCGGGCCAGACAGCTCAGCCTCGCGCTCCTTTACTGGCTGCAAACCGAGTGCCCGCGCCCCGACGGCAAGACGGGCTGGCGCGGGCTCAAGCTCCGGAACGACCTGGTGGGCACCGACGACGGAATGGCGATGGCCGTCTACGTCCGCGAATCGCGGCGGATCCAGGCGGAATTCACGGTGACCGAGAACCACGTCGGCCTCGACGCCCGCCGCCGCGAGCTCAAAATGGACGACGTCGCCGCCGCGAAATTCGCCGACAGCGTGGGCGTGGGAGCCTATCGCATCGACCTCCATCCGAGCACCGGTGGTGATAATTATATTGACATAGGCTCATTGCCTTTCCAGATTCCGCTGGGGGCGCTCATTCCCCGGCGAATGGAGAACCTCTTGCCCGCCTGCAAGAACCTGGGCGTGACGCACATTTCGAACGGCTGTTACCGGCTGCATCCCGTGGAATGGGGGATTGGCGAGGCCGCCGGCGCGCTGGCGGCCTATTGCCTCGCGACCGGCGAGCCGCCCCGCGCCGTCCGGGCGGGGGCTAAACGCCTGGCGGCCTTCCAGGCGATGCTCGCCAGCCAGGGCGTCGAGCTCGACTGGCCCAGGGTCGGGCCGCGATGAAGGACGGCGCCAGGATCGGCACACGGGCCGTCGCCCCGACGGTCGCCAAGGCTTGTGGTGCAGTCGCGGTGAGTTTAGATCCATTAGAAGTCGTCTTTCCGCCGTGGATATCGAGGATCGGCGCTGATCGGAGGAAAGCGGTCCATGAGCCAGAACGATTTCGGTCAGATCGTCGCGAGCCTGGGCGGCCTGTCGGCCGTGCAGCTTCGCACGCTTCAACGAGAGATCGAGGCCAAGATCGCGGCTGACGCGAAAACGAGCCGGGGAGGGCCGCAAGGATCGCTGGGGGCGATGCGCGACGCGGCCGATGAATTGGATGTAATCGTCGAACAAGCCATGAAAAACCGCCGGGAGCGGCCATGGAGGCTTCCCAGCAGTGAATCAAGCGATTCTGGATACGGACATCTATTCGGAAGTGCTCAAGTCCGTTGATCCGAATGTTGCGCGCAATGCCGCGATCTACCGCGGATTTCATGGGGCGTTCACAATCTCGGCGATCACGCTGATGGAAATCGTTCAGGGATTCGAGCGAACCCAGTACACGCGTCGGATGCGGAGCTTCCTGGCCACGGTCGCCGTTGACGACATCCTTGAACTCGACGAGTCCGCGGCCGAGCTCGCCGGGCGTATCGCGGGTGGGCTCGATCGTGTCGGCCAGCCAATCGGGACGGCCGCCCCGCTCATCGCCGCAACCGCGATTGTCCACGGGTTCGATCTCATCACCGGCAATACAGCCCATTTTCAACGCGTTCAGCAACTCGGCCACGCCCTGGTCCTCGCGAACTGGAGACAATGACAAGCTGCTCGTCCGGCAAAAAACCACTCGCGGGACAAGGCGTCGAGCTCGACTGGCCCAGGGTCGGGCCGCGATAACAGTGAATCAAAGATCCGTGGGAATCTTTTGGGCACTCTGTTAGAATTCGATTCGATGGTTAAAAGATGTTGTGGGTCGACCCGGAGGCGCGAAACCGCGATCCAGGGTCGCGTGGCGTCGAACGGTTCATTGCGTCGCGAGACCCGATTCAGAGCTGGCTCGGGAATCCTTTCAGAGGTGTAATCTCATGCTGGACATCGGCCGCGACATTCAGTCGTTGACGGATTTCAAGAAGAAAACCCCGGAGCTGATCGAACAGTTGAAGCGGACGGGCGAGCCGGTCGTGCTCACCATCAACGGGAGGGCCGAACTGGTCGTGCAGGATGCCGCGGCCTATCAGAAACTCCGCGCAATCGTCGAGCAGGCCAGGGTGCTCGAGGGGATCCGTCAAGGCCTTGAGGACATGAAGGCCGGTCGTACGGTCAGCCTCGACGAATTCAAGGAACACGCTCGAGCCAGGCATGGAATCAAGCCTTGATCCACGAAATTCGCGTCACCGAGCGGGCCATGGCCGACGCGGACGCGGCATACTCCTGGATCGCCGCGCATCGCTCTCCAGCTCGGGCCGAGCGGTGGTATCAAGAACTCTTCAATCAGATCGGCACTCTGACCCGACACCCCGGGCGCTGCCCACTCGCGAGGGAGAGCGACAGGTTCCCTGAAGAACTCCGGGAGTTGCTCCACGGCAAGCGGAACAACAAATACCGGATCCTCTTTACCATGAGGCAAGATGTCGTGATCGTGCTTTACATTCAACACGCCGCTCGAGCGGAGCTCGAAACGTGAAGCCGTCCGTCTGACATCGGAGTGCAGCCGCGGCTCGCACACCAACGTGACCTCGCGACCGAGCCCTGGATGATTCCTTCCGTCCATCCCGTGAAACCGTGGCTCAGGTCAAACTCAGCGATCGGGGGAGGCGTGTTCATGAGCCGGAACGATCTCAAGGCGAGGAACCGGCGAGAGCGGCCATGGAGGTCGCCAGCCGGTGAATCAGGCGATACTCGACATGAAGATCGATGAGATGTTTCGCGAGTCCGCTCATCCGCGGTTTGCGCAAAAGACCGCGATCCCGAACCCCGGCAGACAAAAA
>DAIDHE010000098.1 GCA_027459775.1 Planctomycetales bacterium
TCAGATCACGATCACCAACACCGAGTCGACGGCCGTCAGCAACTGGAATCTCGCGTTCACCTGGGACCGCCAGATCACGGACATCTGGGATGCGTCGGTCGTGAGCCACTCGGGCGACCAGTACACGATCGCGAACGCCGGATGGAACTCGACGATTCCCGCCAATGGGGGGACGGTCGCTTTTGGGTTCAACGGCTCGCCCGGGAACGTGGGTACGGACGTCCCGTCAGATTATTCGCTGAATGGGACGCCGCTGGGTTCCGGAACCGCGCCGACGGTTGGTATCAACAATGTCACGATCGACGATGGGACGGCGGGTGCGACGGCGGTCTTCACGGCGTCGCTTTCGCAGGCGTCGACCTCGGCCGTGACGGTCGCCTACGCGACCGCGGACGGGTCGGCCAGGGCCGGGACCGACTACACGGCGGCGTCGGGGACGCTCACGTTCCCGGCGGGGGCCGTGAGCGAAACGATCGCGGTGCCGATCACGGCCGACACGACCGCCAAGCCGAATCTAACCTTCGACGTGAACCTCTCGAACGCCTCGGGCGCCTCGTTGGGAACGAGCACGGGCGTGGGAACGATCGTCGACATGGTTGCCCCGCCCACTCCCACCGCGGTCGCCTCGTTCCAGGTGACTTCCGACTGGGGGACGGGGTTCGGCGGCCAGATCACGATCGTCAACACGTCCTCGACGCCCATCGGCAACTGGACCCTGGGGTTCACCTGGGACCGGGCGATCAGCCAGATCTGGGACGCGACCATCGCGAGCCAGGTCGGGAACGAATACACCATCGACAACGCCGGCTGGAACTCCACCATCCCAGCCAATGGCGCGGTGTCGTTCGGCTTCAACGGTTCGCCGGGGAATGTCGGCACGGACGCGCCGACCAATTACGTGTTGAATGGCGTCTCGATCGGATCGGGCGAGGCCTCGCTTACGATCAACAACGTGACGGTGAACGACGGGCCTGGCGGCGCGACCGCGGTCTTCACCGTCTCGATGTCGCAAACCTCGAGCGCCGCGGTTTCGGTCGGCTACGCGACCGCCGCCGGCACCGCCAAGGCGGGAATCGATTACACGGCTGAATCGGGAACCTTGTCGTTCCCCGCCGGGACCACCAGCCAAACGATCTCGGTGCCAATCACCGCCGACACGACGGCCAAACCAAACCTGACGTTCCAGATGAACCTGTCGAACGCCTCGGGCGCGGTGCTCGCGACCGCGTCGGCGACCGGGACGATCGTGGACACGGTGGGCACGCCGCCCCAGCCCCCCGTGGCCGGCAATGTCTCGACCCAGACGCTCGAGGGGTCCGCGATCACGCTCAACGTTTTGGCCGACGCCTCCGACCCCAGCGGATACACGCTCTCGCTGGCCTCGTTCACCCAGCCCGCCCACGGCACGACCACCGAGAATGCGAGCTCGATGATCGTCTATACGCCGGCCGCTGGATACCTGGGGAGCGATTCCTTCACGTATACGGTCTCGGACGGCGTTGGCGACACGGCCACGGGGACGGTCGCGATCCTGGTGGTCGCGCCCGCCGGCTCGAGCAACTGGCCCGCCCATTATTTCGCGCCTTATGTCGATATGACGCTGTACCCGACGTATCAATTGACGACCGCCATGCAATCGGCCGGGCTCAAGTATTTCAGCCTGGCGTTCATCACGGCCGACTCGAACAATGCCCCCGCCTGGGGCGGGTATACAAGCTACGAGGTGAACGGCGGGACGTTTGACCAGGGGATCCGCGCCCAGATCGCGGCGGTGCGGGCGGCGGGTGGCGACGTGACGGTCTCGTTCGGCGGCGCAGCGGGAACCGAGCTCGCCCAGGCGATCACGAGCGTGAGCGCTCTCGAGGCCGCCTATCAGCAGGTGATCACAGCCTATAGCCTCACGCATATCGATTTCGACATCGAAGGCGCCGCGGTCGCCGATCCGGCCTCGATCGATCGCCGGTCGCAGGCGATCGCCGCCTTGCAACAAGCGGCCGCCGCCAGCGGAACGACGCTCGACGTCTCGTTCACCCTCCCGGTCTTGCCGACGGGGCTGACTTCCGACGGTCTGTATGTCCTTCAGTCCGCGCTCAAGTATGGGGTGAAGATCTCGGGGGTCAACGTGATGGCCATGGATTACGGCGACAGCGCGGCCCCGAGCCCTTCGGGACAGATGGGAACCTACGCGATCGACGCCGCCGCGAGCACCGAGAGCCAGCTTGCCAGCCTCTACGGCGCGACGCTCTCGACCAGCCAGCTCTATGCGATGGTCGGCGTCACGCCAATGATCGGGGTGAACGATGTTTCGGACGAGGTTTTCATGCCCTCCGACGCCAGCCAGCTCGTCGCGTGGGCCGAGCAAAAGGGAGTGGGCGAACTCTCGATGTGGTCGCTCGCGAGGGACAAGGAGGATCCCGCCGGGGCCCTCCCCTACGCCGAGGACAATTCGAGCTCCATCGTCCAGACGCCGTTCGAGTTCTCGGGGATCTTCAACGCCGTCACCGACACCACAACGGCGACGGCGACGGTCGCGGCCTCCGCGGCGATGAGTCCACGCACCACCACGATGCCGCCCATCAGGGGGATCAGCCGGGTTCAGGTTCGTCCCTCATCGCACCCAGGAACGGCCTTGAGCAAGAGGACCGTTCCCCCCACCGTCCACCCGCGCTCGGTCTTGATCTCGGCCCTGGCCGACGACGGCAAGACGGGCTCGCACAAGCGAGTTATCGATTGACTTGTGAGCAAGGTTAAGAATTCGCGGCAAACCTAGGCATTCATGCGATGCATTTATGCTATTGCCGATTGGCCTTCATGGCCGCCAGCCCCGATCCCCAGGTGTGGGTGTGGACGCTTTGCCGCCAGCGCGACTGGAGGGCGGGGCGACCTCTGGGCCCCACGGCCGGGATCGAGGCCAACACGATCGCCAACAAAACGCCCACGAACACCCGCCGCCAGCGCGCGGGCCAGTCGAGCCGGTCGGCATCGCCGGCGCCTTCCGGGCGAGCCCTCGAGCTGGGCCACAACCAAAGGCCCAGCGCGAGTGCGCAGCCGAACGCGCTCAAACCCAGCCCGATATCGAGGCCGGCGGGGCGATAGCGGAAGACGACCGAGTGCGATCCCTTGTCCACGAAGACCGCGCGAAAGGCCACATAGGCGGGGACGATCGCGGCGGCACGCCCGTCGACGGTCGCCGTCCAGCCGGGGTCGAACGTGTCGGACACGACCAGATAGGCGGGCTCGTCCGCGTCGAGCTCGATCTCGAGCCGCTCCGGGATTTCCGCCGTGATCCGCGCCCGGCCCCCGGGCGCGGACTCGACGGCGAGCGGCCGCGCGGGATCCTCGACCACCAGCCGGTCGCGAAGCGTGTTGTTCCGGGTCAATCGATCGAGCAGCTCGACCGCTTCGGCCTCGTTCGCCGCGTAGGCCGGCCGCCCCGCCAGGCGGACCCGAGGTAAGGAACGCAAATTTTTATGAACAAACGCCGACCCAATGGCCTTATGGGGCAGAAAGGCGAAGGCCGGCCGGAGCTTGCGCCCGGTGACAATGTGGCTCGTGCTCTCGATGTCGTGCCGACCGCGCCCGACGGCCGTGTGATCAAAGTATTCAATCAATCGCCGGGAAATCATCGGCGTATTCCCCTTGGCCGACGGCACCCCCCAGACCGGAGGCAGACTCCAATCGAGCGGGTCGCGAACCGTCATGAAATCGACCGGCTCCGACGCATAGCCAGGCTCGCCGGCCGACTTGTCGCCAATCCCAAAAACCCGCGTGAGACCGGGATCCTTCTTGAGAAAAACCGCCGACTCGGGCGGTTGCGTCCAGTACCCGGGGTCGACCGTGGGGGCGTCGCGCCAGTGCGCGAGCGCCAGGTCGATCATCACCAGGATCGGCAACGCGAACGCCCAGCCCACGCGCCCTCGCCGAGTCGTCGATCGCATGGCGAGCCACGCCGCCCCAAGCGCGAGCGCGGCCAGGGTCGCGATCCGTGCGACGCCGAGCGCGATCTCACGCCCCAGCCAGCGATACCGTAGCAAATGGTAGGGCTTGACCCACTCCAGGGGACGCGTCCACACCGGGGCGTAAAGCACGATCATGATCGGGACCGAAAGCGCGAGAATCCACCCGGCGATCACGAGCCCCCCCTTGAGCGACGGCGGCGCTCCCGGCCGCGCGATCCGCTCGACCCCGAACCCCGCCAGGACCGCCATCCCCAGCGACACCCACAAATGAAAGCGAACCGGCTCGCGCGAGCTCCCCACGACCGGGATCTGGTGGACGTGGTCAAAAAGAAACGTGAACCGCCCCAGCATCAGCAGGCCGCCCAGTCCCACCAGGATGAACCAGAACCCCCGATCGCGATCCTGGGGCGAGCCCGCCCCGACCACCGCCAGCACGATCGTGATCAATCCGAGATAGGTGTTCATTTCATGATACGGATAATAGCCGTCCATCCAGTCGGTGTCGCGCGCGCGGGTGCCATAGGCCTCGCGCAGGACCACCGTGGGTAAGAGCTCGGGATGCCACGATCCAAACGTGAGATCGTCCCACGAGAGCCCTCCCGCGCGGGGCGACTGGTCGAGCAGGATCTTGGAGGGAACCCACTGCGCGCCCGAGATCAAGACCCCCAGGGCGACGAGCAGCGCCCCCTGCCCCAGCACGCGGCGCCGGGCCCGGGCCGACTTTTCGGTCGCCGCCCGATAGGCCGAGTACAGCCCGACCAGGCCGATGCTGAAGAGGGCGTCTTGCAAATGCCCCGCGAACACCTGGCACGCGAGCGCGAAACCGCCCACGACCAGCCCGCGGCCCCTGCCCGACTGCCAGGCCGATTCCAGGCCCCACACGACGAAGGGCACGCTTGCCAGCGCGTTGACCATGCTGGTGTGGATCAGGTGCCCCCACATGAACCCCGACAGCCCAAACACGGCCGCGCCGGTGAGGGCCCCCAGCGGCCCCATTCTCCGCCTCAGCCAGCCGTAAACGCCCACGCCGGCCAGCCAGACGGAAAGCACTGTATCCAGGTTGAACGCTTGCCACGTCGGCAGCCAGGGATACAACAGGTACTTGATCGGGTGCAAATACCCCGCCTGACTTTCGCTGTAGAGCGGCATGCCGCAATAGAGCCCGGGATGCCAGCGCGAGAATCGGCCGGCCTTGAGCTCGTCCGCGAAAAAGGCGCGATAGGGGTAATTGATCTCGGTCACGTCAAAGTAAAAAAGCGCCTTCCGCAGGCTGACCGCGTCCCAAAAAACAATCGCGACCGCCGCCGACCAGACGAGGATCATGAGCGCATCGACCCATCGCGAGCGGCCCAGGGCGGCTTCGGCCGGGACGCTTGCTCGCGCGGGTTGGGTCGAGTACTCGCTTTGCGCCGCGTCGGCCATGGGTCAGGGAACCTCGACCGAAAGGCGATCAATCTCGGCGGGGTCGCGCCCCTCGGCCAGCCAGAGCGTGACCAGGGCCGGCCGCCAGCCGATCATCCGCGCTGACCCCACCCGCGGCACGGAGGGGGCCGGTTCGTCGGCGGGCGTCGTGAAACCAAAACGCGGCGGTTGGTCGGGCGAGAAGACCACCAGCTTGCCGAGCCCCGGCGCAAGCCCCCGCGACCAGCCCGGGAATCGATTGGGATACATCGGGTACGGCACTCCCGTCACCTTCCCACCAGACAGGAATCCCATCCGGTAGACCTCCCAGTACGACCCCATCACGTGGGTTGCGTCCGGCGGAATCGAGTAACCCGTGGGCTTGGCTCCGCCGCCGCGTCGACCCTGATGGATTCCCAGATCGAGCTCGCTCCACGGAGGATGTTCGACCACGGTCGGCAGTCCCCCTTCGTCGAGGTAATGCCGCGTGTCGCGATACCAATGAAAGACGCTCGACGTCATGACCTCGATGAAGATCGACGCCACGGCCACCGCCACGACCCCCCGCGCCGACCCGCGACTCGCCAGGTCGCGAAACCACAGGCCAAACCCGATCGCCCAGGGAGTGAGCAAATAAACGAGATAACGATAATTGTCTGAATTGTAGACATTTTTATTCAAGAGAAACGCCGGAATGATGAGCAGGGCCGCGGCCAGGGCCGCCCGGCTGGCGCAGGCGCTCGCGGGATCCTTGGGGCGGATCGACTCGCGAATCACGCGCGCGAGGCAGACGGCGAAAAAGGTCAGAAGCGCGAGCGACGAAAGCTCAGCGCTCAGGGAAAACGGCAGCGGAGGGCGCGATCCCTGGCCGCCGGCGAGGTTCAAGAGCTGCGCGATCGCCTGATCGGGCTGCGCGGCCAGCCGGCCCAGGCCCTGGAGCTCGATCCCGCTGATCAGACGCGGAAGCGCGTAAAAGCCAAGCAGCCGCGCATGCTCGAGCACCGCCCAGGGATTGAGCGTGAGCTCAAACTGCGCGGGATAGCAATCGTGGGGATCCACCCGGCGGCCGATCTCGCGCGGAATCACCCCCATGAGAAATCCCGCGGCGAACGCGACAAGCAAGAAAGCCCTGGCGCGCGAGCGGCCCCGATCGAGCAACGCCGGCGCCGCCGCGGCCGCGAGCCCGGCCAGCGTGAAGAGAAACATCGGGTCGAGATCGATCCCCAGCCCGCACCAAACGCCCAGGCCCAAGGCCCCCGGCCAGCCCCCCGCGCGCATCACGCCGACGAAACCCACGATCGCCAGGTTGTGCCAGGCCAGGGTCATGAGATGCCCGCCCGTGATCCGGCTCGACAGCCAGAGCGTCCCGACCGACGAGCAAACCAGCGGCAACAGCCCCCAGCACGCCGCCCCCGCTCCAAACGATCTGTACATAAGCCAAAACGTCGATGCGGCAACCGCGAGCCAGATCGCCGCCCCGCCGCTCACGAGCGCGACCGGGGTCGCGCCCCAGACAAGGGCCTGCGGAACCGCGGCCAGGATCGGCGCGATCCCCATGTACGGCGTGCCCGGGAAATGCCAGTGCAAGCGCCCGTGGACCATGTCCAGGAGCGTGAGCCCGTCGACCGCCAGGTCGCTGTCAAGGTGGTCGACCGCGTTCGCGACCATCGGCCAGCGCAAAAGCGCGGTCCACGCCAGACCCACGACCAGGACGACCCACGGCCAGCGCGGCCGACGCTCGATCACGCTCGTGCTGGAAGTCGTCATGGGCCCGTGATCCGCCAGCGGAGGCGCCAAAAGTCGGTGCGAAACGCGTCGCGTACGAGGGTTCGTCCCCAACGATCAAACCGCCTCCGCCATCGCGTCAAGCAACAGCGACGCGCGGTTCTGTTCCTTGACCAGGTATTCGCGGCCGAAACGGATCTGGATATGATCCCACGGCAGCACCTCGTCGACGGGTCGCTCGCGATGGCTGTAAAACGGCACGTCGACCCCCATCGCGGCGAACGTATCCCACCAGAGCTGGGGCTGGAAATGCTCGGACCAGGCGTCGAGCCGCGCGCCTCTGCGCCAGGCTTCCTCGAGCGCCGGCGCGATCCGCCGGTCGCCGCGGGTCAAGACTCCCTCGAGCATGCTCCGCTCGATGTCGTGGCACTTGACCGTGACCGAGCGGAGCCTGACTTTCGACTTCAGATACCGGTGCGCCCAGCGAAAGTACTCGCGCTCCCGCAGGCCGTTCCACTGGTAGGCGGTGTGGGGCTTGGGGATGAAGTTCGAGACGCTCGCGGTGACGTCGGCGAATCGCCCGGTCGTCTCCTTGCCGATCCGCGAGATCGTCTCGGCCATCTCGATGATGCCGTCCAAGTCGACGGTGCGCTCGCCGGGGAGGCCGCACATGAAGTAGAGCTTGACCTTGCGCCAGCCGCGGCGAAACGCCTCGGCGCAGCCCTCGTAGAGATCCTTGTTGTCGATGGGCTTGCGGATCTGGTCGCGCATGTCGTCGCGCGCGACCTCGGGCGCGAGCGTGAGCCCGCTCCGCCGGCCTTCGGCCAGCAGCGCGGGGATCTTCTTGAGCGTCTCCGTGATCCGCAAACTCGGCAGCGAAATCTTCACGCCCAGGGGGCCAAAGACCTCGCCCATCCGGGTGACCAGCTCCTCGAAGTCGGGATAATCGCTGGTCGACAGCGACAACAGGCTGATCTCATCGTAACCCGTGGATTCATAGCTCTCGAGGGCCGCCTTGACGATCGTCTCGACCGTCCGGTGCCGCAGCGGGCGCTTGATGACCGTGCTCTGGCAGAACCGGCACAGCCACGGGCAGCCGCGCATGATCTCGATCGCGATCCGATCGTGCGACGTCTCGACGAACGGAACCACCGGTCGGGTGGGCAGCGGGATCGAATCGAGGTCGCGGATCGTGCAGGGGCGGATCCGCTCGGGGACGTCGTCGCGAGTGCGGCGAATCTCGAGGATCGGGCCGTCCTCGCGGTAGATCGGCTCATAAAACCGCGGGACGTAGGCCCACTCGACGGCCCCCGCGATCTGGGCCAGCTTCTCTTCGCGCGAATGCCCCGAATCCTTGAGCCCCGTCCAGAGCTCGGCGACCCGGGGCAGGCTGGGCTCGCCGTCGCCGATCACGAACAGGTCGATGAACGGCGCGAGCACCTCGGGGTTCTGCGCCCCGGGCCCGCCGGCGATCACCAGCACGTCGCTCGGGCCGCGGTCGACCGCGTGCAGCGGGATCTGGCCCAGGTCGAGCATCGTCAGGATGTTCGAATAGCAGATCTCGTACTGGAGCGAAAACCCCAGCACGTCGAAATCGCGCAGCGGCGTGAAGGTCTCGAGACTGTAAAGCGGCAGGTCGTTGGCCCTGAGGGCCGCCTCGAAATCGGGGTTGGGTGTGAACACCCGTTCGCACGACCAGCCGTCGGCGTTCATCAGGCTGTAGAGCACCTGGAGCCCGTGGTGGCTCATTCCCAGGGCGTACGAGTCGGGAAACGCCAGGCACACCGTCCCTCGAGTCTGGGAGTGATCGCTGACGACGCTGTTGAGCTCGCCCCCGGTGTACTGGGCGGGCGTGCGGATGCCCGGCAAGACCCGCGCGTGGATCGCGGCTCGGAGCTCCTGATTGATCATGGAGGGTCCACTCCCTGGCGTGAAGGCGCGCCACGCGGGCGCGCGGCGAAAACCGCATTGTATCGCCTCGCCCCCGGCCGGTATAGCGGGGGAACACGCTGTCGAGGGCGAAACCGAGCCAAGACACGGCGCCGATGGCACGCCTCAAGACCCGCCAGGTCCGGTCGCCCGCCCACCCTCAGCCGCCGGAACTGGCCTGGCTTGGTTCGCCGAGGGCCTGCAACTGCCGACGGCCGAGCTCCTTGATCGCCGAGTCCGGCCATTTCTCCAGGAACGAGTACCGCGGGTGGCGCGATTCCTTGTAGGGGTCATTGCGAGCGGCGTTGTAGCAGCAGATAAACGCCCACCGCGGCTGAGCGCTGGTGTTTTGAGCCGAGCAGTGCAGCAGATTGCAGTGAAAGAACACCGCGGTGCCGGGCGCCATCTCGCAGTGAACCAGCTCCAGGCGCTCCATCGCCGCTTGAACGCGCTCGATGTCGGCCCCCGTCTGGTCGCCGACCTTGCCGTGGTCGATGCGGCCCAGTTGGTGCGAGCCGCGCAGCACTTGCAGGCAGCCGTTTTGCCTGGTCGCCCGGTCGACGGCGATCATGCAGCTCGCCAGCAGGGGGAAAAGGCAGCCGTTCGCGTACCAGTAGCCGTAATCCTGGTGCCACTCCCAGGCCCCGCCCACGAGCGGTTCCTTCATGATCAGCTTATGGTGCCAGTGGTAGACCTCGCCTCCCAGAATCCGCTCCATGGCGTCGACCACCCGGCGCGATCGCACGAACGCCGCGAAAACGTCGTCGCCAAGCTCGTTTTCGACCAGCAGCTTGATCGCCCCTCCCTGCCCGTCGCGCCGGCTCGACGCGCGCCCGGTCTGACGCTCGGCCCGCGCGATCTTGCCCAGCAGATCGATCTCTTCCTCGTCAAACAGCTTCTCGACAAGGATAAAGCCATCCTCATGATAACGCGCGAGCTGGTCGTCGCTGAGTCGGAAAGCATCCATGGGTTTCCTCTGATCTCTCATCTCAAGACCGCGGCCCGCCACGACACCCGCGCCGTCGACCCCTGGTCTCGATTCTCGATCAAGATCGCCCGGAAGTAAACCCGCTCGTGGACTTGATCGGACCCTGCGCACTTAGAGGTCGTCTAGAAAGCCAGTTTTGTCACGAGTCTACGGACCATCAGAGAAATCATCGATAATTCGATAAAGGCCTCGCTCGATGACGTCGTTCCCTCATAATCCTTGCTCAAGCGTCGCGACCTGCCGAGCCAGC
>DAIDHE010000362.1 GCA_027459775.1 Planctomycetales bacterium
TTGATCGAGCAACAGGATCGGCTCGCCTCGAGCGCCCACGCGAGCCCGCGCGCGCGAGGCCTGGATCTCCAGAAGCGCGACCAGGCCGTGAACCTCGGGCTCCGCGGGCGCGAGCTCGGCCAGGATTCGCCCGAGCCGAAGCGCGTCCTCGCAGAGCGCGGGCCGCATCCAGTCGTCCCCACCCGTCGCCGTGTACCCCTCGTTAAACACGAGATAAACCACCTCGAGCACCGAACCCAGCCGGGCCTTGAGATCGTCGCCCCGAGGAACCTCGAAGGGGATCTGCTTCTCGGCCAGGGTTCGCTTCGCCCTGACGATGCGCTGGGCGATCGTGGCGGCGGGAACCAGAAACGCCCGCGCGATCTCCTCGGTCGTCAAACCGCCGACCAAACGCAGCGTGAGTGCGACTCGAGCCTCGGTCGAAAGCGCGGGATGGCAGGCCGTGAACACGAGCCGCAAAAGCTCGTCGCCGACCTCGTCGTCGAGATCCCGGTCGAGATCCGCGTGCTCCTGCTGAACCGCCAGCGCCCGGCCAAGCTCCTCATGCGTGCGCTCGATTCGCCTGCCGCGACGAACCAGGTCGATCGCTCGATTCTTGGCGGCGGCCATGAGCCACGCGCCCGGCTTGTCCGGGACGCCCGTTTCCGGCCATCGCTCGAGCGCGGCCACGAGCGCGTCTTGCGCGAGATCCTCGGCCAACCCCACGTCACGCACGATCCGCCCCAGACCGGCGATCAGTCGCGCTGACTCGATCCGCCAAACCGCCTCGATCGTGCGATGGATGTCGGAAGCCGCCATGGACGCCGATTATATCGTCCCGGCTCGCCGTCTGTTCGCCAGGCGTCGACGAAAAGTGAGTGGACGCGTCCACGGCAGCGACGGCACGGTCATTCTCCGTGCCCGGTCTATGGCTTCGCCGCCTTGCCAAGCTGCTCGGCCCGCGCCTTGATCTCGTCATAGTTGCTCAACATTGCCGCGTCGTCGGTGAGTTCCGGGGTCTCGAAGACCTGGCGGATCTCGATCACCGATTCCCCCTCAAGTGGGTTCGGACAGCGCTTCACCCACTCGATCGCCTCTTCCTTGGACTTGACCTGCCACAGCCAGTAGCCGGCGATGAGCTCCTTGGCCTCGGCGAACGGTCCGTCGAGGACGGTGCGTTTCCCCCCCGAGAAATGGACGCGAGCACCCTTCGAGCTCGGATGAAGCCCCGCCGCATCCAGCAGGATGCCGGCCTTCACGAGCTCTTCGTTGTATTTCATCATCTCCCCCAGGAGTTCCTTGCTGGGCATGACGCCGGCCTCGGTGTTCCGGTCGGCTCGCACGATGACCATGAATCGCATGCTTGTATCTCTCTTTCTTGGCTTGTGAATGTCGGTTGGTCGGCGATCGCGAACGACTTTGCTCAGGACTTACTGCCGAGCTGCTTCCCGTTTGTGATTGACTACGAATGAGAGTCCACCAAGGTTATTATACATGCAAGAATAATCACCCTGGCGTACGTCGAGACGGTTTCCGTTCGTTGCGGACCGCGCTGAATTCGCAAGGCGTCGCGTGGTCCGACGAGCGGCGAGGCCGGACCGCGTTGGCTCCGGCGAGACCGGAGCACGGACCGTGATTGACCCAGCACCCGGCCAATCCGCCGCCGAGGGATCCTGGACTGCTCGCCGAGAGATTCCGCGACGACCCGCTGTTGGTCGGGGCACACCATTCTTTGTTTGCGACGTCCTGGAGCATCCGCTGGTCCAGGAGCTGCTCGGCGACGAGCGTCTTGAGACGGCGCACCTCGAGCCCGAGCTCACGACATCGGCGATCCGGGTCGACCTGCCCGGGGGCGCGCCTCTCCCGCCACCGGTCGTTGGTCGTCTCCGCGACGCCCTGCTTGAGACAGATGTCAGACATCGTCAAGCCTTGCTTCCCGAGCAGTTTTTTGCCTTTTCATGGATCCCTCCTCGGCTCATCCTGCCGCGGGGCTCCCATTCAGGGTGAACCGGTTTTTGGGGCGCAGGTCACGCTGCCTTCCATGATCTGGCGAATCTCGGTCTCGCCATCGCCCGGTACCCGGAGGAATCGCTTGACCCCTTCGATCGCCTCCGCGACGGAATTCGCCTCGAGTACCGCGTATCCGGCGATGACTTCCTTCGATTCCGCGAACGGGCCGTCGACGACGGTGATCTCGTTCCCGGTGCGCCTGACGACCGCGCCTCCCGTCGAGAGCGGCAAGATCGCACCGGTCTCGAGCAGGAGTCCGGACTTCATGCTCTCCTCGATCAGTGCCTCCATCTGGGCCATGTCTTCCTGGCTCGGCGGCGAAGCGCCGGCTTTCTGATCGGGCGTGTAGATCGACAGAAACCTCATCGCTGGCTCTCCTTTCGGTCCTCGTTATCGAGCACTTCAGGCGGTTTCGCACGCCCGATTCCAGGCTCGTTCCTCTCATGCGTCGAACGAAGAATCACGAATTCGACAGCCCCGCGTTTTTTTTCCAAGATTTTCCCGAACACCGATCACGGCTCGTCTCGATGAGGCGGGCGCGGAGGCTTCGCTCTGTTCGAGCGCGGTCACTGTTTCGCGGCGATCTCGAGCGATGGGGTCCGAGTGCGGGTCGCCTTTGCGAGCATGCCGCCCTTGTCAGGTCGATTCTCTTGAGTCGGCATGGCAACACAGGTCGATCACGACCGTGCTGGCCAGGATTAAGACCTCGTCCTCGCCGTCGGCGATCTCGACGCCGTCGGCGTCGGTCCAGTCGAAGTCTTTCTTGGTGGGCCCCCGATCGACAGGCATCTATTTGGTCCCCCCGATCGACAGGCATCTGTTTAAGCCACCAAGCTCCCATGCTACCGCGATCGCACTTCGGATCGGCCTGACCGATCAACGCGATGTCCGAGTTCCCGGTTTCTTTCGCGACAGACCCGGCGCGGCAATCCGACCTCCCCGCCGTGGGGTGCTGGGTACGGACGGCGTTGGCACGAAATGCCGGATGTCGCTCCATGGCATTCACGCATGTGGGCACTCCCGTGAGGGTGATGCACTCGGGTGCAAGATCGCCCTGACCCATCACTTTCCAGCGAGTTCCGACTGAGAAACCGTCCCCGCGATGCATGTCCTTGCTTGCTGTCCACATGTCCTTGCTTGCTGTCCATGTCCTTGCTTGCTGTCCCATGTCCTTGCTTGCTGTCCTTCCTTGCTTGCTGTCTCGCTGCAAACAGCCTCGGTTCTGGAAGCGCCTTACGCCAAACTCGCCGCCTCGGTTCAACAAGCCAGCGTCGTCAACCTGGACGAGACGTCCAGGCGCGAGAATCGCGACAAGGCTTGGCTTTGGACAGCGCTGACTCACCTGGTCACGGTCTTGTTCATCGCCGTCCGACGGACTCGGGAAGTCGCCGAGTCGATCCTGGGCGACACGGCGGGCCGAATCGTGGGCAGCGACCGTTATTCGGTGTACAACTCGATTCCCGCCGAAGGGCGACAAGTTTGCTGGGCGCACTTGAGGCGCGACTTTCAGAAAATGATCGACCGGGGAGGTCTGGGCTAGATCATCGGAGAACGGTTGCTCAAGTTGTCGAACGGAGTGTTTCGGAACTGGCGTTGTGTCCGGGACGGCACGATGACGCGGTTGGGGCTCAAAAAGCGGATGCAGGGGTATCGGCGCGGAATCAGGAACGCCTTGAAAGATGGCTGTGGTTGCGGCTGCGCCAAGACCGAGGAGACTTGCCGCAAGATTCTCAGGGTCGAGGCTGGGCTGTGGACGTTCGCGCGTGTGGTGGGGGTCGAGCCGACGAAGAACGCGGCCGAGCGTTCGTTGCGTCACGCCGTGATCTGGCGCAAAGTCAGCGGCGGCACGGGCAGCGAGGCGGGCAGTCGATTGGTGGAGCGGGTGATGACCGTGGTGGCGACCCGCCGCCAACAGAAGCGCGACGTCCTGGACTACCTGAGCTCGTGCATCAAGGCGAATCGTCATGGTCAGTTGAGCCCCTCGCTGCTGCCCGCTACAAGGATATGCGTTGAGGTTGCTTGATATCCCCGTCCCGGCCCGTGAACGGCTACCTTTTCACCGGGCTACTTCTGTCGGGAACGGCAACAATGAAACGGCCGGGAACTTCTTTTGAGATTATAAACCGCTCAGAGGAAAAGAGTTCCGCTGAGCGGACGAAGAAACTCACGCGGTTGCAATAACGGGAACCAGGACGGGTGTTACTGTAAGGATGCGGTCTGACATTTCGAAAACGAACTTCCCAAGAAAGAGCGCCTACGCGCCTCGATCACAGGGCCCAGCACGGGTGGGCGCGGTCGGACGGCCATGGCACACGCAACGTCGTTTTCAGCAAGCCGCGGCGTGCGCCGGTCAGGTCGACCGTCAACTCACACCCCGCGCGAAATCCCGGCCGAGAGCACCAATCATGACATCGACGATTCACCATAATCCGTTCCCCGGCCACGAGATAAGAGGCCGACCGGACGGCCAAGGGCGGGCGCTCTCGCGCACCCTCGTCACCCGGTATCCCGCGCCCGAGACGACGGGGAACCTCCATCTGAAACGTCGCGAAAAAGCTGCCACCACCTGCCGCTTTTCCCGCCACTCCGCGTTTTCAAACGACGAGCAAACCGGCGCTCGCGTACAACGACGAAACCCGCCGCTGCCTTGACTTCGCGCCCTGAATCGAAGATGAAGGGAAGAAGCTGGATTTTTGTTTGAGAACGCGGCCCAGCGCCGCGAGGGTCTTGCGAGGAGCTGTATCGATGCGAGGAATCCGACCCAGCCTGGTCCTGGCTTCAAGCCTGATCGTCGGTCTGGCCGTCTGGGCGAGCGCCCATATCGAGCGCACGGGGGCGCGGATGGCCGTCTCCGCCGACCGGTTCCTCGCCACGCTCACGTCGGCACAGAAGGCGAAGGCCGTCTACCCGTTCGATTCGCCCGAGCGGCCCAACTGGCACTTCATCCCGCGCGGCCGCAAGGGGCTGCCGATCAAGGAGCTGAGCTCGGAGCAGCGCGCCCTGGCCTTTGGCCTGGTCCAGTCGGGGCTGGCCGGCTCGGGGTTCCTCAAGGCGACCACGATCATGAGCCTGGAGCAGGTGCTCCGCGACCTCGAGAAAGGGAGCGGACCGGTCCGCGACCCCGAGCTCTATTACCTGACGGTCTTTGGCACGCCCACCGCGGCCGCTCGCTGGGGCTGGCGGGTCGAGGGACATCACCTGTCGCTGAATTTCGTGATCGAGGACGGCAAGATCGTGTCGGCCACGCCGGCCTTCTTCGGCGCCAACCAGGCCGAAGTGCGCCAGGGTCCGCGCCAGGGCCTGCGCACCCTGGCTGATCGCGAGGACCGCGCTCTGCGGCTGCTCCAGGCGCTTGACGACGCCCAGAAAAAGACGGCCACGTTCGCCGACAAGGCGCCCAACGAAATCCGTGGCGCGAATACACCCCAGCCGCCGACCGAGGCCGTCGTCGGTTTGGCGCACTCCGAGATGAACGGCGACCAGAAGGCCATGCTCTGGGCGCTCATCGAAACCTACGCCGAGGACATGCCCGACGACGTCGCCAAATCCTGGCTCGACGGGGTTCACGACACCGGCCTCGACCAGGTGCGGTTCGCCTGGGCGGGCCCCGGCGACCGTAGCCAGCCCCACGCCTACCGCGTGCAAGGGCCGACGTTCGTCATCGAATTCAACAACACCCAGAACGGCGCGAACCACATTCACTCGATCTGGCGGAACATGCTCGGCGACTTCGGCATCCCCGCCGCGACCCATTGAACGGGCAAAGCGGCTTTTATCGAATGCTTCGATGCTCGTTCATTTATCGGTGAATATCAAGATGACACACCTGAACCGACGCGACTTTCTGGCGGCCTCGACCCTGGCGGCGGCGGCCGATTCCGGGGCTCTCTCCGGCGCTGGTTCGGCGGCGCCGCGCCAGGAACCCAAGCCGGCCGCGGCGAGCGACCAGATCACCCTGGGCTTCATCGGCACGGGGGGGATGGGATCGGGGCTGCTTTCGACGTTCAAGAAGTTCCCCGACGTCCGCGTGGCGGCCGTCTGCGACGTCCATGAGCCGCACCGCATGAAGGCCGCCCACTCGGCCGGCCGGCCCGTCGACGTTTACGGCGACTTTCGCCGCGTCCTCGATCGCAAGGATCTGGACGCCGTCGTCGTCGCCACCCCCGACCATTGGCACGCGATCATCGCCATTTCCGCCTGCCAGGCGGGCAAGGACGTCTATTGCGAAAAGCCGCTGGCCCACCGCATCGCCGAGGGCCAGGCCATGGTGAAAGCGGCCGAGAAACACAAGCGCGTTACCCAGATGGGGAACCTGATCCACGCCGGCGAGAACTATCACCGGGTCGTGGAAATCGTCCGCTCGGGCGCTCTGGGCAAGATCAGCAAGGCCATCGTGTGCATAGCCGCCGATCGCAGCGGCCTGGGCCGGCCCGCCGACTCGGCCCCGCCCGCGGGCTGCGATTACGATTTCTGGCTCGGGCCAGCGCCGAAACGGCCCTTCAACCCCAATCGCTTCACCTTCAACTGGCGCTATTTCTGGGACTACGGCGGCGGCATTCTGACCGACTTTTGCTGCCACATCGTCGACCTCGTCCACTGGGCCATGGAGGTCGACGCGCCCCGCACGATCTCGGCCACCGGCGGCCGCTACGCCCTGGCCGACAACGCCGAGGTTCCCGATACGCTCGAGGTCTGCTACGAATATGATCATAAGGACGGCCCGTTCCTGATGGTCTGGAGCCAGACCGACGCGAGCTCTCACGGGCTCGCCGACAAGATCCCCGGCATTGTCTTTCAAGGGACGAACGGGACCCTGATCGCCGGCTACAACAGCTATCGCATCATCCCCGAGCCGGGTCGTTCGATCACGGAGCCCCCCAAGACTCTGCCGCGCTCCGTTGGCCATCACCGCGAATGGCTGGACGCGATCAAGAGCCGGGGCGCCTGCTCGTGCCGGTTCGAATACGGCCATCGCCTGACCAGCGTGGGATCGCTCGGCAACATCTCGCTCTGGACCGGCGAAAAGCTGGTCTGGGATCCGGTCGCCGAACGCATCAAGAACCACCCCGACGCGAATCAATACCTGACCAAGGAATACCGCCAACCCTGGACCCTCCCCGTCGTCTGACGCTTGGGACCGGTTTCTTCTGGAGAATCACCAATGCACGTACGAGTCCTGATGTGTTCCGCCGTGACCTTGTTTGGGATCGCCTCCTCGCTTCACGCCGGCGAGCCGGGGTGGAAGCAGCACACGATCAATGGCAAGAGCGAGTTCGAGGCGGCGGGCGTTTTCGACGTCGACAACGACGGCCGGCTCGACGTCGTCTCCGGCGGTTCGTGGTATCAGGCCCCCGACTGGAAGCAATACCACGTTCGCAAGGTGAGCAGGACCGGCACCTACCTGAACTGTTTCTCGACGCTGCCGATCGACATGAACGGCGACGGGTTCACCGATTTCGTATCGTGTTCATACTTTGATCGCAACGTCGGCTGGGTCGAGAACCCTGGCAAGACGGGCGAGCCCTGGACCTATCACGCGGTGGATACGCCGGGCCCGATCGAGGCGGCGGCGTTCGTGGATCTTTCGGGCGACGGCGTGCCCGACGTCTTGCCCAACTCGGTCAACGTCGTGGTGTGGTACGAGGTCAAGAAAAACGAGAACGGCAAGGGCTCGACGCTGGTCAAGCACGACTTTGGCGCCAAGGCGGCCGGTCATGGCGTTGGCACGGGCGACGTGAACGGCGACGGCCGCGTCGATTTGCTTACTCCCAAGGGCTGGTTCGAGGGGCCGGCCGAGGCGTCGTCCGAGCAGGCGACCTGGGCATGGCATCCCGACTGGGATCTCGGCGCGACGGGCATTCAGATCCTCACCCGGGACGTGGACGGCGACGGCTTGGCGGATCTGATCTATGGCATGGGCCACGACTACGGACTGTACTGGGCCAAGCAAGGCAAAGGGCCAGGCGGCGAGCGCACCTGGACCAAGGCGGCGATCGACAAGAGCGTGGCCTCGGTCCACACCTTGCTCTGGGCCGACCTGAACGGTGATGGCAAGGCCAACGAGCTCTTGACCGGCAAGCGGGTCTACGCCCATGAGATCGAGCCGGGCGCGACCGACGGCTCGCTCGTCGCCTGGTACGACTACGACGCGGCAAAACATGCCTGGTCGCGCCATGTGATCTTCCAGGGCGAGCCCGCCAAGAACGCCCCGGTCAAGGCGCACGACCGGCTGGCGCTCAAGGACTTTCCCCCCGGCACGGCCGGCACCGGCCTGCAAATGACCGTCGTCGACCTCGATCACGATGGCGACCTCGACATCGTCTGCCCGGGCAAGAGCGGGCTCTATTACTTCGAAAACCTCGGGGTCAAGAAATAGGCTGGTGCTTGATCAGCCTGCAGGCTCAATGACGGCCGCGCGAAGCTGCGCGGCCAATCGCTCCGCTCGCCTGCGCTCCTGGTCGCGGTCGATCCTTAACTCTTGAACGCTCAGAAACCGCTCACCCTTGGGATCGAGGATCACCAGCTCCGGGCCTGAGATATCGAACCGCACGCTCAGGAGGGGGCTGGTCCACTTGCTGAGCTTGGGGATTGGCCGCGGCGCATCGCCCGATCGAATGAATCCCTTGTATCCGACATTGTCCGGGTCATGGATGTCGTACTCACTGACGCCGTCTTGATCGTAGAACCGGAGCCTCTCCTTCATCGCCGTGGGGCGAATGCTGGGCGAGAGGATTTCGAAAACGACGTTGGGGGGAATGCCGCCTTCCTCCCACTGCATGTACGAAGGCCGATCTCTCTTGGTCCCGCCAAAAACGACCATGACATCGGGCGCCGCGCGGATCTCGGAATCGCACTCGACGGGATACCAGAAGAGGTCGGCCGCGACGATGACTTCGGGCCGCGACTCAAAGAGCCCCTCCAGCCCTTCCTTGATGGTGACGATTCACTGGTATTGAAAGGTGTTCTCCGCCATCGGCTCGCCCTCGGTCTCGGGGTAAACGATCGCTCGCGGCGTCGAGCTTGGCTGGCTCATCGCGGATGGCGCTCCTTCCATTCAGGCCCAGATCAACTCATTCCACTCTAGCATCGCGTCCGAGGTCCGGATAATGCCGGCCCAAGATTCCAAAAGCCCGAGCCTTGACAACGATGCATCGGGCGTCTATGTATAGAGAGACAATGCATAGGAGGTCTAGGTATGGATTCGCAAACACTCGGAAGCGCGGTCGAGATGATGATTCTGGACGTGGCGGCGCGTGGTCCGACGTATGGGTATGAGCTCGCGCGGACGGTCGCCGAGCGGTCCGAGGGTTATTTCGAGCTCAAGGAGGGGTCGCTGTATCCGGCGTTGCATCGGCTTGAGCGGCGAAAGCTGCTCAAGGCCCACTGGCGCGACGCCGACGGCCGGCGGCGGAAGTATTACGAGATCACCCAGGCCGGCCGTGCCGAGCTGGCCTCGCGAAAGAGCACCTGGCTCAAGTTCGCGGGGGCGGTGAACGGCGTGCTCGGCACGCGGCGGACGGGGCTTTCCGGGGCGTGATCGCCGGGCTCGATTGATCCAGAAACGAGGCTGCCCATGAACCCCGGCGATGCTTTTGAAGCCGGCCTGCCGCCGCCCCAAGCCGACGAGCCGCCGGCGCTGCGGCGCGACATCATCGACGAGCTTGCGGATCATTTAGAGTGTTCATTCCGGCATGAGTTATTGCGAGGATGCGACCCGGAAACGGCGCGGGCGCGGGCTCTGGCGCGATTTGGCGATCCGGCGGTCGTGGCGCGGCGGCTGTGGTTTGACGCGATGAAGGGGAGAATCATGAAACAGCGTTTATTGATCGGGGCCGGGGTGGTGGTCGTGCTGGCGAGTCTCGTCCTGACGGGGCTGGCGTGGACCGCGATGGCTCGCGTCCAGCTCGAGAGCGCTCGGGCGCTCGCGGCCAGCCAGGCCGCCAACAAACAGATGCTCGCGCGATTGAGCGAAATGGCCGAGTCGCTCAAGCATCCCAGCTCGCCGGGCTGGAATCCGGTCAAGGTCGTGGTTGTCGATGAACAGCCTGACGGACCGCCCGTCGAGGGCGTGCGGATCCTGATGGCTCGGTCGGGTTCGACATCCGCCGAACAGCAGTGGAGGGAAACGACCGACTCACAAGGGAACGCCGATTTCGGCCTGCACCAGCCGGGATCCTACAACTTGTCGATCGAACGTTCCACGCCGGAGGGAACCGTCAGTGGTTTCCAGATGTTAAATGTCAAGGCGGGAACCGAAGCCGTGAAGCGGATCGCGTGCCCGAGGCCGCCACGAAAAAAGGCCGCGGTCAAGGTGACTTGCCAATGGCCGAGGGAGTTTGAGAAGGCGGGGCTCTACCTTTATGTTCCGTTCGTTCTGAGCGCGCGAAACCTTCCCGCGGATGACGGCGACGGTCAGCCGGATTCCTGGACGCTTCACCTGCCGTTGCCGGAAGGATCGATTCCTCGACGGTTTGGAGGACCGATGGGTCCGCCCATCACCGAAAAAGAGGAGTTTCAGGCGTATCTCTTCGGGACCGACGGCTCGACCACCGAGTTTCGCGACGGCCGTGCGCCCTTCCCGTGGATCCAGGAGGATACGTCGCGCGACGGCTCGTACTTAACACCGCCTCGACTCCTGGCCGATGTCGCCGACGCACACCGTTTACCCTTCGACCCAGCGCGAGCGAAATGGGCGCCTTGGCCCTATCGTGTTTCCATTCTGCTGGTCTTGAAACCCATCGCGTCCAAGGATGTTGCTCCTGGCAGACGTCGATACGAGGTCGTCGCGGGACGCTCCCCCGCTTTCCAGGCCGCCTTTGTGCCAAACGACTTCAAGATTCAGGCCGCTCCTCCCAACGACGCGCAGCTCGGCCAGCCGCTCGGTCTCATCATGTCGGGCCCGTCCAATTGGTTGAACTTCAGCCCAATCCAGAGCCCCCCATTCGATACGCCTGACGGCGAGTCCCGCTTCGTCCCCTCGCTCGACCACCCCAACGAATGGGCAATCCCGTTCCCCGACGAGTTGTCCAAGCAGTTGCGAGAGATGCTCAAGAAGCCGGCGGAACAGACCCCCAAAAAGCCTTAAACTATCACTCGTGGTTCGCGGCCGCCATGGCGCGATGCCAGTCAACCGTCCGGACTCACATCAGAGATTTCACCAGGCGGAAGCGCCGCCCTCAGGGCGTTCAGGACCGCGAGGACGTCGATGATTTCTTGACTGACCGCGCCGGCCACGGGGGTCAAATAACCCGTGGCCGCGAGGGCCATGCCGGCGATGCTCAGAACCATCCCCCCGACCGCGCTCTCGAGCGCGATCGTACGCATACGGCGGCTGATATGCAGGAATTCGTCGATGCGATTGATCGAGTTGTCCATGACCACCACCCCGGCCGCTTCCGCCGTGACGTCGCTGTTTTGCCCGATCGCCATGCCGACCGTGGCGGCCATCATCGCGGGTGCATCATTGATTCCGTCCCCCACGTACAGCGTCTTGGCCCTGGCCGTCTCGGCGCGGACGATCGCCAGCTTTTCCTCGGGACTTTTCTGGGCCTCGATCTCCGTGATGCCGACTTCGTCGGCCAGATACCGCACCTCGGATTCACGATCGCCCGACACGATCATGAGCCGCTGGAACTGGTGCCGGGGGCCCAGGTGCCTGATAAAGGGCCGGCTCTCCGGGCGTGGGGCGTCGCGAAAGCGATACACGGCGGCATACCGGTCATCGATCGCAACCACGCACTCGAGCCCCCCTTTTGTAGGAGGAATCCGATCCGAGCCTTCGATCTTTTGTGCCACGAGCTTTCCGCGACTGGTGACCAGCAACCGACGGTTCGAGACTGACCCGCGCAAGCCCTGGCCGGGATGTTCGCTCACCTCGGCGGCCTCGGGGACTTCCAGTCCGGCTTCCTCGGCTGCCGCAAGAATGGCACGCGCGAGGGGATGCTTCGAGTATTTCTCAAGGCTGGCCACGATCGTCAGCACGCCGGCTTGCTCAAAGCCGGGCGTGACCTCCTGCTCGATCAGCTTGGGCTCTCCATGGGTAAGGGTTCCCGTCTTGTCGAAAATCGCCGTACGGCACTGGGTGATCTGCTCGAGCACGACCGTGCTCTTGACGATGATCGAGCGCCTCGCGCAAAGGGAGACTGATCCGATGATGGCGATCGGGATCGCGAGCAAGAGCGGGCAAGGGGTCGCGATCACAAGCACGGCCAGGAACCGAACGGCTTCTCCTGAAAGCGCCCACGCCAGGATCGCGACCGTGACCGCGATCGGCGTGTAAACCGCACCCAACTGATCGCCCAGCCGCCGCAGCCGCGGACGCTTGTGCTCGGACTCGCGCATGACTTCCATGATCTTCGCGTAACGCGAATCGACGGCCCGCTTGGTCGCCCGGATGGTGAGCGCTGATTCGCCGTTGATCGCGCCCGAAAGGACCGCCGAGCCGGCGGTCTTGCTCATCTGGAAGGGTTCGCCGGTGAGATACGATTCGTCCATCGAGCCGCGGCCTTCGACCACCTCGCCATCGACAGGACAGATCTCATGAGGATAAATGACAAGCATGTCTCCCACAGCCACCTCGGCAAGCGCGAGGTCGGCGATCCGCCCGTCCGTCTTGCGATGGGCGATCGAGGGCATCCGTTTCGCCAGCGCGGCCAGCACCGACGAGGCGTTTCGCATGGCGTGATTCTCGAGCGCTTCCCCGCCCGCCAGCATCAGAACGATGATCGAGCCGGCCAGGTACTCGCCCAGAAAGACCGACGTGACAATCGAGATTCCGCCCAGCAGATCGGAACCGAACTCGCGGTTCTGGAACTTCCTCGCCAGCTCATAGACCAGCGGTGCGCCCCCGAGAACGATCGTGGCCAGGAGTGGGATCTGGTAGGTCGTCGGGCTTGCTCGCAAGACATGGCGCAAGAGCAGATGCACCAGGATCATGACGACGCAAAAAACCGCGATGGAATTGGTCTTTCCGCGCCAGGCGGCGATCAGCAATTCCCGTGTGCACGCGCGTTGATGTTGAGGCGTTGGGCCTGGGTCCGCCATCGTGGGTCTCCTCCAAGCCGGCGGTTCCCGGATGATGCCGGAGACGCGGTTGCGGATCTCTCGACGGCCCGACTTGAGCCCCCATCTGAGCAGCCTGAAAGGATATGGTCAAGCGCGCGACTGGGCGGAGGGGTGGCTCGCCTGGCCGGCCGAGCCCTATCGGGCCGCCACGCCGCCCGGCGGCGTTTGCTTGAAGAGCACCGAGACCTTGTCGCGGTAAACGACCCGCCAGCCGGGCGTTCGATAGAGCCGTTTGGCGAGGCCGCGGTCGGGGCGCAGCCAGACCATGTCGATTCGGTCGCGCTCGTGGACCAGATCCCAGGTCGGGCCGCCCGAGAGGACTTCGATGTATTCGAGAATCGCCGGCTTGCCATAGAGCTCGAAGCGGTCGTCGAGATACGAGCGCCTGGTCGGCTGGCACTCGGCGGCGATCAGACCGCCCCAGTCCTGCTCGTGAAACATCCGCGTGGCCAGCGGCTGATTGTTGAGCGTGGGGAGAGCCCCGAACGGCCAGCGCTTCTGATCGAAGCCGCCCGGTCCTCGGCCCATCATCGCCAGGGCGAGCAAGCCCGCCGCCGCGGCCGCCGGCCAGACCGACCACCGCGGGTCGCGTTTCCAGGTTCCGCGAATCAGGATCGGCAGGCCGTCGAGCAGGCTGGCGAGCGCGGGCGCGGCCGCCAGGGCGAAGAACGGCGCGTTGCGGATCGAGGTCAAGGCCAGATGCAGCCAGACGAGCACGTGGGCCAGTTGATAGCGATCGACCCGCCGCGCCGACACGACCGGCAACGCGACCAAAGCCAGGAGCACCCACTCGAGCACCTCGGCCTCGGGCTTGCCGAAGGGGGCGGGCTGATATTCGATGATCAGGCTCGTCACGCCGCTCGAGTACAGCAGCCGGGCGACGTGGCGATACAGCCCGAGGCCGTAAGGATTCACAAGCCCCGCCGCCAGGCACGCGAGGAACGCGGCGGCGAACCGCAGCGTCTGGCGCGCCCGCTGGTCGCTCCAGGGGCCGGCGATCACATGGCCGAAGGCCGCTGTCAGGACGATCACCGGAAGCGCCACGAACCCGCCATGGAGATTGGCCAGGATCGCCGTGTAAAGCGGCGCGAGCGCGACCCAGAAGCCCCCGCGCTCGTGCTGTTTCTGGCAGGCGCGAAGAGTCATGTACGCAAGTGCAAATGTGAAAAGATGAGGTCGGAGCAAGAAGTGAACCCCGCCGATGGCGGCGACCAGAAGGGCGGTCACGACGGCGACGACGGCGGGGAACCCGTCGCGCGCCAGCCCGCGGGCGACGGCCGTGTAGAGCCAGGCCAGAGCGAGCGCGGCCATGCAGACGGCCGTCGACCAGCCCCAGCGATCGACGACGCCGGCGAGCAACACGTCAAACGCCCACGACTGGTCGACCCAGTGCTCGCCCTGGTGGGTGAAGGTCAGGGTGTCGTGGGTCGGGACCGTGCCTGTGAGCAGGATCTCGCGCCCGAGCCGCAGATGCCACGGCGTCCCCGGATCGCCCAGGAGGCCATGGCAGTCGCCGATCAAGATCATCGACAGAACGCACGCGAACACGACCTCCTCGGGTCCCGGCAGCCACCAGGTTCGTTTGCTCGAGGATTCCTTCATGAGCCGGTCTCGCGTTCGGGTGCCATGGTCAAGGTGCGCAGCGCTCCCCTGCTTGAATCTAGGACATGTTCCATGATCGGGCCCACTCGTCCCTCTCGATCCCACGGTATAGAATGGAATACGTGTGATCGGTCGCCGCCTCCAACCTCGATCCCGGTCGGATGCCACATGAACCAGCCCGAGCTCAATCGCCGCCAGATCTTCGGCCTGGGCCGAAAGAGGGATGAGCGCGCGCGGGCTGGCGGCGTTGGTCGCGAGCGGGGCCAGGTGGTGCGGGTCGAGCGGCCGGCGATGGGCTCGTCGTTCGAGATCCGGCTCCCCGCCTCGACGCCCGGGGCCGTCGATCTCGCCTGCCGGGCGCTCGACCTGATCGACGCCCTCGAGGCCCAGTTGACCGTCTACAATGACGAGTCCGAGGTTGCCCGGCTGAACGCGAACGCCCATCTGCGGGCGGTGGCCGTCGAGCCTGGGCTTTTCGGGTTGCTCGAGACCGCGACAGCCCTGAGCGCGGAGACCGCCGGTGCTTACGATGTCACCACGGGGGCCCTGTCCGAGGCCTGGGGTTTTGTGCGTGGGCCACGCCGCGTTCCCGACGCTGAAACGCTGGCCACGGCCCGGGCCTGCTCGGGGTGGCGCCATCTGACGCTCGATCGCGAGCACAAGACGGCGGTCTTTGATGTCGAGGGGCTGCGGATCAATCTGGGAAGCATCGGCAAGGGATACGCCCTCGATCGGGCCGCCGCGGTGATCCAGGGGCACTGGTGGCCGACCGGGGCCTTGATCCATGGCGGGCGCTCGAGCGCCGTCGCGATCGGCTCGCCGCCAGGCCGGCCAGGGACGCGCTGGGAGGTCGCCCTGCGGAATCCCATGGAACCCGATTCGCCCCTGGGCGTGTTTCGCCTGCGCAACCGGGCGCTGGGCACCTCGGGCTCGGCGTTTCAATCGTTCGAGGCCGACGGTAAAACCTACGGCCACATCCTCGACCCCCGCACCGGCGAGCCCGGCCAGGGTCCCCTGAGCGTCACCGTGCTGGCACCCACCGCGGCCCTGGCTGATGCCCTCTCGACGGCCTATTACCTGCTCGGACCCGACGGCGCTCGCGCCCATGCCGCGAACCATCCCGAGATCGGCGTCGTATTCGTGGTCGAGAGCCCAGCGCGCGGCACGCCGGAGATTTTGACCTTCGGGGTGGGCGAAGGTGATTTCGTTCGCGAGCAAAACTCGTTAGACTAAGATTCTCACGAACGGGACCGCTCATCGACGTCGGATCGAGTCGAGCGATTGAACAGCAAGTCCTGGCCGGGCGAGAGCGCCTGTTTCAGGACGACCGCGGAGACGAGCCCTCTAGATCATGTCACGCTATTATCCTGGATTCATGGCGGCGCTGTTCTTGATCCTGTTGCGGGTCGCGATCGGCTGGCACTTTCTCTACGAGGGCCTGGAAAAGGTCGAGTCCCGGCTCACCGGCCGCCAGCCGTTTTCGGCCGAAATATACCTACGGAACGCCAACGGGCCGTTCGCGCCCACTTTTCGGGCGATGATTCCCGACGTCGACGGCCGCGAAGTCCTCGATCCAATGCACTTGAAGGCCACCTGGGCCGGCATGGTCGAGCGGATCGAAAACCACTACGGGTTCACCGAGGACCAGCGCAAGGCGGCCCAGGAATTGCTCGACAAGCAGATCCAGTGGTCAGTCTACTGGTTCGACGATCCGGCCAACGCCGAAAAAAAGGCGAAGTACCTGCACGATCTCGGGATCGCGGAGAAGACGGAGCGGAATCCCGATGCGTTGTCGTACGACCGGGAGCGCGACTGGGACTCGAGGCGCGTGCTCGACGTCGACCGGCGGACCTTGACCGCGCCGATTCTGGAGAAGGAGAAAGAATTCGAGGACTCGCTCGTGGCCCTGGCGAGTCCCGATCAGGTCAAGAGAGCGGGCGCGCTCGCCCCCGCGCCGACCTCGCTCGATGTACTGAACGTGCTCACGGCGTATGGACTGGTTGCCATTGGCGCCTGTCTGATTCTGGGCTTCTTGACCCCTTGGGCGGCGCTCGGGGCCGCGCTCTTTTTGGCGATGATTTATCTGTCGATGCCTCCCTGGCCGGGTTTGCCGCCCAATCCCAAGGCCGAGGGGCATTACTGGATCGTCAGCAAGAACCTGGTCGAAATGCTCGCCTGCCTGGTGCTGGCCACGACCCCGACCGGGCACTGGATCGGCCTGGACGCCCTCGTCTTCGGCGCGCGGCGCCGGCGGGCGCTTGCGCGGTCGGCGACGAGGACCGAGTCTCCGGTCGAACCGCCCCGTACCTTGCCAATCCCCGTGAAGTGAATCGCGTCAACCGCCTCGCGTTCTTTTATCCCTTGCGCCCGAGGAGCCCGTGATGACGAACTTGACCCCGGAAGAACGTATCCTGGGACGTGAAAACGCCAATCAAGCCCTGGGCGTGTCGCGCCGCGATTTGCTCAAGGCGGCCGCGGCGGCCCCAGCCCTGGGGGCGTTCTATTTCGGCTACAAGGACATGGGCGGAAAGGCCCCCGTCAAGGCCGCCATCATCGGCACCGGCGACGAGGGCTGCCAGGCCATGATCCGCTCGCACAACCGGGCGTATCTCAACTTCATCGGATTCTGCGACATCCGCCCCAGCCAGCAGGAACGGGCCGTCAAGGAATTCAGCAGCCACAAGGACTACATCCCCGCCGAGGCCAAGAAGCTCAAGCGCTACGCCACCAAGGAAGAAATGTACGCCGACCCCGAGGTCGAGATGATCGTGATCGCGCTGCCGCTGTGGCTGCACGCCCCGGTCGCGATCGAGGCCATGAAGGCCGGCAAGCACGTCTTCACCGAGAAGCTGATGGCCCACTCGATCGCCGAGTGCAAGGAAATGTGCCGCACCGCGCGCGAGACCAACAAGCTTCTGGCCGTCGGCCACCAGCGGCATTACTCGGTGCTCTACGACAACGCCAACTACCTGGTCCAGAACGACGTTCTGGGCGACATCCGCCACATCCGAGCCCTCTGGCACCGCAACAACGCCCAGCCCATGATCGCCAAGGACAAGAGCGGCAACCCGATCTACGACGCCGCCACCGGTCTCCCCGAGATCATGAAGGACGCCAAGGGGAACATCGTCTATCGCGATAGCTGGAAACGCATCCATCCCGACGCCGACAAGAACATCGAATTCAAGAAATACGGCTACAAGAGCCTGGACGAGCTCATCAACTGGCGGCTTTATTCCCGCACGGGCGCGGGCCTCATGGCCGAGCTCGGCAGCCATCAGCTCGACGCCTGCTCGATCTTCCTGGGCAAGAAACATCCGCTCGCCGTCACGGGCGTCGGCGGCACCTATTTCTACACCGACGGCCGCCAGGCCGACGACCACGTGTTCACGATCTTCGAGTTCCCCGGCAAGGCCGAGAACGAACGGATCGTCGTCACCTATTCATCGATCAACACCAATTCGTTTGACGGATATGGCGAGATGGTGATGGGCTCGAAGGGGACGATGCTCGTCAGCCAGGAGAAGGAAATCCTGCTGTACAAGGAGGCGGGCAACCCCTCGGCCTCGCGGGCGACGGCGGTTTCGATCGAGAACCAGGGCAAGAAGCCGGCGCTCGAGACCAGCCCCAGCACGGCCGGCCCCAGCAAGGCCAGCGCGCTCGGCGGCCTGGCCACGGCCGACCCCTCGCGCGGTTATCGCGAGGAGCTCGAGCATTTCGCCTACTGCGTCCGCCACGGCGACGCCTCGAACTACAACGAGGACAAGGAGCACCAACCCCGCTG
>DAIDHE010000122.1 GCA_027459775.1 Planctomycetales bacterium
TTCTTGGCCCGGCTGATCATGTTCTCGATCTTCTCGGGGGTGAGCGACGTATCGCTCCAGCCGAGCTGCTCGAGCACGCTCTTGATCGTGCGCAGGCGGTCGTTCTGGTCGTGGATCGAGAAGCCGGGGTCGACGCCCGCGAGCCGCGCATACTTGCGCAAGAGCCGCGCGCAAAACCCATGGAACGTGCCGACCCAGACGCGGGACTTGGGAACGATGTCGTGGATCCGCTCGCGCATCTCGCCGGCGGCCTTGTTGGTGAAGGTGAGCGCGGCGATCTGGTCCTCGGCGATGCCCTGCGAGACCAGATAGGCGACCCTGCGGGTGATCACGCGGGTCTTGCCCGATCCGGCCCCGGCCAGCACCAGGAGCGGGCCTTCGACGTGGGTGGCGGCCTCGCGCTGGGCGGGCGTCAGATCAGCCAGGAGATCCATCGGTCGGTGATCCTCATGGGATGGTTCGTCACGATCGGCCCGGACCAGGCGCAGGCGCTCGTCAATGCGACGTTTCGCCCCGCGGCCCACGGCCGGCGTGACGCCCATTCTCGGCATCGCGCGCGCCGTTGTCGACCCACTCGCGGTCTGGCGGGTCGGGTCGGCCCGGCTTAGACTCTATTTTACTCGCGTGATCGTGCGTTTGGCCGGGAGGTTTTCTCGAGCCGCGCCCGACGGGCGGGTCGTGAGGCGCGGCCATGGACGTTCTTGGGATCGGGACCGACATCATCGAGTGCCCGCGGATCGGCCGGATGATCGAGACCCACGGCGAGTCGTTCTTGCGCAAGGTTTATACCGAGCGCGAGATCCGTTATTGCCAGGCTCGCAAGCACGCGATCGAGCATTTCGCCGGCCGGTGGGCGGCCAAGGAAGCGATCATGAAGGCGCTCGGCACCGGTCGATCGCGGGGTGTGTCGTGGACTCACCTCGAGATTCGCAACGACGAGCGGGGCCGGCCGACGGTACTGGTGTGCGGGGCCGCGCGCGAGATCGCCGTCGAGCGGGGGGTCGCCGACGTCTTGGTTTCGATCTCGCACTGCCGGACCTACGCGACCGCCTACGCCATGGCCCTCGGCCGCCCGCCCGAGCCCCCGACCACGCCCGACCCAGACCCGCCGGGCTCGAGCTGACGACCGCGCGTGAGGAGAATCGGGTTTCGCGTTCTTGCGTCGACCCTGGCAACCTGTCCGCGCTCGTCCCTTTTCCGTTTCCCCGCCATGCTCGCCACTCACGGCGTTCGTCGCCCGGATCTTTCCGAGAGACGAACACCAACACGCGCCCTGGCCACGGCCGCGAGAGGGCCGAGCGGCGTCGGGCGGCGCCCGCCTCTGGACGCGCCTCAACCTGACGACCCTGTTCGCGCCGACTACGGCGTCTTGAGCAACTGATTCCACGACGTCACGTCGGCATCATGGATTCGATCGATGAGCAATTCCAATCGCTCGAGTTCGTCGATCCGTGCGACGGCCGATTTGGCCTTGGCGGGCGGGTTCCCGAATCGTTTGACTCCCTGGCGCAAGAGAAGCCTTCGGGCCTCGGTCACGCGACCTTCCTGAAGCCCTTCCTGGAGGCCTTCCTGAATGCCTTTCTGGAGGCCTTCCTTGAGCCCTTCCTGGCGCCCTTCCTGGATGCCTTGCTTGATGCCCTCTTCCCGGCCTTCTTTCAAGATCCACTGATAGGTCGTCGATTCACGCATTGAAGCCACTCCTTCCAGCAATCGCACGGTCAGTTTGTCGGAGTAACGAAGTCCCATCAGCAA
>DAIDHE010000133.1 GCA_027459775.1 Planctomycetales bacterium
TGCCGCCGGGCTTGGGTGCGGGAATCACCCGCACGAGCTGAGCCCACTCGGCATCGGAAACGTCCGTGTCGTACCTGTTTCTGGCGTCCATGACGCCGCCATAACATCTTTTGCCATGGCTTTCTAGACGACCTCTTAGATGGCTAGACCTTCTTGACCTGGCGCCCGATCTTCCAGGCCGCGAGCCGGTCCATTGTGGCGAGCTTGTCGATCAGGCGGCCGACGCCGTGGAGCAGCCAGCCGATGGCGACCGCGGCGATGGCGTTGGTGGCTAGCACGGCGATCGCTGTCGCCAGAAAGGCGGCGGCGTCGAGCCTGCGCAGGCGATGCAAGCGCCGCCAGGTGCTCCACTCGAGCAGGCCGATGCCGACGTAGGTCGTCACCCCGGCGAGCGCGGCCAGCGGGATCGCGCCCAGCATCCGCGCGCCGAAGCGGACCAGGCCGAAGAGGAACAGGGCGTGGAGGAAATTCGAGAGCCGCGTCGAGCCCCCGCAGCGCACGTTCGCCAGGCTGCGCGCGGGAATTCCGACGCTCATCGGCGCGCCGAAGGCGCCCGCGCAGAGATTGGCGATGCCATAGGCGCCCAGCTCGGCGTCGGCGTCGGCCCGGCGCAGCGGCCGGTGGCGGCCTTGAAAGTGCTCGACCACGCGCGAGGTGATCAGGATGTTGATCGACGCCACGAACGCCAGCCCGAGCGCGCTGGGCAAGACGTCGATCACGTCGCTCGGTTTCCAGTTGAACCCGGCCAGCGGTGGGATCGCGAAACCCACCACGCCCAGCGCCCGTTCTTGCCAGCCCAGAATCCACGCGATCGCGACCGAAGCGCCGACGCCCACCAGAGCGGCCGGCGACCGCGGCCAGCGCCTGCTGGCGGCGATCGCGCCCACGACGACGATCACCCCCAGCGCCATCGGCTTCCAGTGCGCCTGCCCGATCGAGCCCAGCACGGCGACCAGTTGGGAGATCGGGCTGGCCGACGCGTTCGCCCGCGAGCCCGTGAGCCCCAGCAGCGTGCGGAGCTGAAGAATGACCATCATCGCACCCACGCCGCACGAGAATCCCGAGACGACCACGTGGGGCGCACGCGCCACCCAGCGGCCCAGCCGCAGCACCGAGAACATCATCATGAAGACCGCCGCCGCCAGGCACACCTTGGCCCCGCCGCCGACCCCCTGGTCGCGCACCGCGGCGGCAATGAACGGGACGGTCGCGCTCGCCGTGCCCCCGATCAAGACCGGGTTGCGACCCACGAGCGCGGTGATGGGCGCTGTCAAGATCGAGGTGAACAGCCCATATTCCGGCGGCAGGCCCATCAGCCGTGCGAGCGCCAGCCCGTAGGGGAGCGCGATCAGGGCGGCGATGAAGCCCCCCGATGCGTCCCCCGCCAGCTCACGCCATCCATAGCCCGCCCCGCGACTCCGCCGGGTTCGCGGTTCAGGCATTCATGACGCGGCCAAACGCCGCCCGGAACTTCGCCATCTCCTCACGCGTCCCGATCGACACCCGGACGTGATTCGGCATCGACGCCCAGCTTCGTCCGATCGCGACCTTTTCCTTGAGCAGGGCGCTGAAGACCTCGCGACCCGGCCGGCGGACGTCGACCATGATCATGTTGGCTTCCGAGGGCAGAACCGCGTAGCCCTTCTTGTCGAGCCATTCGACGGTTTCCTCGCGGATCTCGCCGATGATCTTCCTGCGCTCCTCGACCAGTCCCTTGGTCTTGAGGCTGGCGATGGCGCCGACCATCCCGGTGACCGGCAGTGCGCCCGCGGCATAGCCCTTGAGCTTCGCGATCAGGTCGGGCCGGCCCAGGGCCGCGCCCGCCCTCAGACCCGCCATGCCGTAAAGTTTCGAGAAGGTCCGCAGGATGATGACGTCCTTGTCGGCGGCGACCATGTACGAGCCCGGCTCGGCGTTCTTGGAAAGGTGGATATAGGCCTCGTCCAGGAGCACGATCGCTCCCTTGGGCTTATTGGCGACCAGGTATTCGATGTCGTCCTTGGACGTGATCGAGCCCGTGGGGTTGTTGGGATTGCAGACGTAGATCACGCCGGCGTCGGGGTCGGCCTGGGCCATCTGGTGGACGTCGTGGGCGAAGTCCTTGCGCAGGGGCACCTTGATCGTCCGCGCGCCGATAAACTGGGCCGCTCGCTCGCCGGCCTCATAGCCGGGGTCGGCGACGACGAAGCTCTTGCCCGGTCCCGTGAACGCCAGGACGGCCCGGTGCAAGGGGTCGCTCGAGCCGGCGAACGGCATCACGTGGTCTTTCGAGAGCCCCTCGATCCCGGCCATCGTCTCGGCCAGCGCGAACGTCTCGTGGTACAGGTATCGCCCTCCCTGTTGCACGATCTTGTGAATGGCCTCGGCGGCCGCCGGACAGGGGCCCATGGGGTTTTCGTTGGCGTTGATCCGCACCGCGTCCGGCGGCAGATTCGGCATCGCCGACAGCCCCTGCGCGAGCGCTGACTCGTTGTAAAAGGGCAACGACGCCCCCGCCGCCGCGAGCGCCGTCAGTCGCCCGAACTGACGCCGGCTGAAACCTCGAGCGATCAGGTCGCGACGCGCCTCGGAACCGAACAAATCCTTCATCACTCCTCCAGATTCTGATGCGAAAGATCGTGCCGAATAAGATCATGCGCCGCGAAGAAATCCCGGCATTGGCGAGCTTGTTCCCGGTCGCGCAAAGCCGCGCCAGGACAGCAACATCCTCGCGACGCGACGGAAGAGGAGGAGAGTGCGGCGCTCGGGTCTGAAGATCACTCAGCCACTGCCAAGTTTATCGTTGAGATGGAGATTATAGAGTCGTTTGATCCGCCCGTAAACCGTCTAGCTTCTCGAAAACCGCGAACCTGGCCGCGCCGGTCGCCGGAATCGCTCAGGTTGCCGGACGGTCAGCCCACGCCGCAGGCCGCGCGCGCGCGATCGAGGACCGCTCGGGCCGTGGCTCGGGCCCTGGCCGCGGCGCTCGAGCGCACCGCGCGCACGTGATCGGGATTGGCGAGCAATTCCGCTCGACGCTGGCGCGCCGGCTCGAAATGGGCGATCATCAGCTCGGCGAGACGGGTCTTGACCTCGCCATAGCCCACCCCCCCCTGGCGATAGCGCTGATCCATCAGTGCCCGTTCCTCGGCCGCGGCGAAGAGCGAAAACAGCCCGAACAGCGGGCACGTCTCAGGATTCTTGGGGGCCTCGACCGGCGTGCTGTCGGTCACGATCTTCTTGACCTTTTTCCGCATCACGGCCGGCTCGTCGAAGATGTCGATCGTATTGCCGTAGCTCTTCGACATCTTCCGCCCGTCGAGCCCCGGCACGACCGCCGAGGTCTCGAGGATAGAGGGCTTGGGCAGCCGAAAGACCCCTCTTTCACCGCCGTAGACGTGATTGAATCGCTCGGCGACGTCGCGGGTGATCTCCAGGTGCTGCTTCTGATCCTGACCGACGGGGACCAGGTCGGCGTCGTAAAGCAAGATGTCGGCCGCCTGGAGCACGGGGTAGGCGAACAGGCCATGCTCGGCGGGCAGCCCTTGCTGGACCTTGTCCTTGTAGCTCACGCACTTTTCCAGCCAACCCATCGGGGTGACGGTGGACAACAGCCACGCCAGCTCGGTCGTCTCGGGCACGTCCGATTGCACGAACAGCGTCGCCCTCTCGGGGTCGAGGCCGAGGGCGAGCATCGTGACGATCACGTCGTGGGTGTATTCACGGAGCAGCCGGGGGTCGCGGACGCTGGTGAGCGCGTGAAAATCGGCGACGAAATAGTAGGCGTCGTTCTCGCGCTCGAGCGCGAGGAACTGCCTGAGAGCCCCGAAATAGTTGCCGATGTGTAACGGTCCCGACGGCTGAATTCCCGACAATACCCGCATGGTTCTCGCCTGCTCGCCAACCGGTCGCTGGAACCTCGTGAAACCGCGCCCGGGCCAGCCGGACGCACCCCGATCCGGGGAGTGAACGCGAGACCCAAGCTACCAGGATTCCGCCGTCTCGTCCAAGCGTCGCTTGAGGCCCCAAAGCGCGCGACAGCGTTCTTCATACTCGATTGCTTCGGCCCGCCGTTCCGCCTCATTCGCCTGCATCTGCTCGATCGAGCGCCCGCGACAGCCTCTGGCTTCCTGCGCCGCGCGGATCTCGTCGAGAACGTCGACCCCCCTCATCCGCCGCTCCGCGGCACCTTCTCCCGCGGGGAGAAGGATCAAGACGTGACCCTCTCCCTCCGGGAGAGGGTGGCCGAAGGCCGGGTGAGGGTCCGGACGCGGCCAACGGAAACGGGTCGATCCGCGGCCTGACAATCGCAACGAAACCGGGATCAAGGAAAAGACCCGTCAAGATCAACTTTTCACCACCCCAGCCCTCGCCCCCCGCGCCGGCGCCTCAAAAGGGGTAGAAATCGCGCGAATCGCGGATCTCGGCGTGGTTTTCGACGTAGGCCAGGCCCTCGTTGGTCAGCATGCAGTGATGGGTTAAAGGGGAGACCGCGACCCAGCCGGCCTTGACCGCCTCGCCGACGCCACTCAGAAAAGCGGCGAAGTCGGGGGATCTGGGATGCACCCGGAACGTCCAGCGCCGGGTGGGGTCGTGCCGGAAAAACTGAGCCTGATACCGCCCCAGCGTGGCCAGGATCTTTTTCGCCGGCGCGGAGGGTGGGGCGGGCGCGGGCTGATCGGCCGTGAGCGCGGCCGCGGGGGCACGGGTCGCCGCGGGCGTCGGGCTGGCCGCCACGCCTTGTTCACGGTCCCTGGTCTCGACGTCGACGACGCCCGGAATCGTGATCTTCTTGAAAAAAAGCGCCAGCCACGGCAGGGTCGCGATCGCCAGCACCACCTGGGTTCCCTGGTCGAGCCTGACGCGATCGGGCAGGGCCACGTGCAAGAACAAGACCAGGAGCGACACGCCCGAAACCCAGAATCCAGCCTGGAGCTGAAGCCGGTTCATGCCCGCACCAGGATCGAGCTGCGCGTCAGGCATCGACGTCCTCGACTCGCGATCTGGCGGCAAAGCACCCCCACGGGGACTCGAACCCCGGTCCCTTGGCTGAGAACCAAGTATCCTAGGCCGCTAGACGATGGGGGCGTCTGGACACAACCTATCATAAAAACGGCGGACCATCCGTCAAGGGACCGGCGGCGTGAAAGCCGGGCGACCCTTGCGGATCTTGGCGTTGAATTGTCCGATTGGCCCTTGTCTCGGGGTGGGTCTTTCCGCCATTGTGAACGTCCCGAATCGTCGGGGGCCTGGTCTCCGTGATCGGCCCAGTCGGCGCGAGCCGCACGAACCTTGTCTTTTCCAGACCCTGACGGAACCCATGCCCAAGATCGAGCTTGGCGGCCGGACCTTTTATTATGAGCCGATCGGCGACGACGGCCCGCCGCTTGTGTTCCTGAGCGGGCTGGGGGGCGACCATCGCGCGTTCAGCCGTCCGCAGCGGCATTTCGCCGCCCGTTACCGGACGTTTGCGTTCGACGCGCGGGATTCCGGCCAGAGCGATCGCGCGCCCGAGGGCTATACAACCGCCGACCTGGCCGCCGACGTGGCCCTCTGGCTCGAGGCGATCCACATCGGGCCCGCCCATGTCGTGGGCCAGTCGCTCGGCGGGCTGGTGGCGCAAGAGCTGGCAATCACGCGGCCCGAGCTGGTGAAGAGCCTCGTCCTGGCCTCGACCCACGCCGGGGCCGCGCCCTGGCGGCAAGCGGTCGTCGAGTCCTGGATCGTGATCCGCGATCGGCTCGACGCCGCCTCCTTCACCCGGGCCGTCTTGCCATGGCTGGTCGCGCCCCCCTATTACGATCGCGAGGGAGGCGTGCAGGGGCTCATCCAGTACGCCGAACGCAATCCCTGGCCCCAGGACGCCGCCGCCTTCACCCGGCTCGCACGCGCGGCCATGACCCATCAGGCCCGCGACCGCCTGCACCAGATCGCCGCCCCTTGCCTGGTCCTGGTCGGCGAGCTCGACCTGGTCAACCCGCCCCGGATCAGTGAAGAATTGGCCCGTTTGATCCCAGGCTCGAAAATGATCGTTATTCCGGGCGCTGGCCATATGCCCCATATCGAGGACCAGGCGCGGTTTCGCGGCGCGATCGAGGCGTTCTTGACGGAAGTCGAAGGGTCAGCGCAGACCCGCCGCTAGTCGGGGAAACGTTCGGGAGACCACGCGATGAGGCTGCCGCGCGCCAGTGGAATCTTGCTGCACCCCACCTCCCTGCCCGGCCCCCGCGGCATCGGCGAGATCGGCCGCGAGGCCCGGTCGTTCGTCGATTTCCTGGCCCAGACCGGACAGCGATGGTGGCAAATGCTCCCGGTCGGACCGACCGGATATGGCAACTCGCCCTACCAATCGCACTCGTCTTTCGCCGGCAATCGGCTCTTGATCGACCCCGAATTCCCGATCGAACAAGGCTGGCTCATCCCCGAGGAATGCCCGGACGCGGCCGATTCCGACCCCGACAAGGTCGATTTCGACGCCGTCGCGCTCGCGAAGGACCACTGGCTCGAGGCCGCCTTCGGGCGGTTTGACGCCCAGTCCTCGAACCCCGCCCGCGACGAATTCCTCGAGGCCAATCGCGTCTGGCTCGAGGATTACGCCCTCTATTCGGCGATCAAGGACTCGCAGGAAGGCCGGCCCTGGTACCAGTGGCCCGCCCCACTCGCCGCCCGTGAGCCCAAGGCCCTCCGCGAATCCCGCGCCGAGCTCGCCCGCCGGGTCCGCTACCACGAGTTCGTCCAGTTCCTGTTCGAATCCGAATGGAAGCGGCTCCGCGCGTATTGTCAAGAAAAAGGTGTCATGCTGATCGGCGACGTGCCGATCTTCGTCGCCCACGACGCCGCCGACGTCTGGGCCAACCCCGATCTGTTCATCCTGGACGACCACGGCATGCCGACGGTCGTGGCCGGCGTTCCCCCTGACTATTTCAGCCAGACCGGCCAGCTCTGGGGCAACCCCCTCTACCACTGGGACGCCCACGCGGCCTCCGATTACGCCTGGTGGACGAATCGCCTGCGATTCTTGCTCCGGCGGGTCGACCTGGTACGAATCGACCACTTCCGCGGGTTCGAAGCCTACTGGGAAATCCCCTCGGACGCGACCACGGCCGCGCCCGGGCGGTGGGCACAGGGACCAGGGGCGAGTTTCTTCGAAACGCTCAGGCGCACGCTGGGCTCACTCCCCCTCATCGCCGAGGATCTGGGTCTGATCACCCCCTCCGTCGAGGCCCTCCGCGACCAGTTCGACCTCCCGGGAATGCGCGTGCTCCAGTTCGGCTTCGGACCCGACGTGGGCTCGGAAAAGCACCTGCCTCACCGCTACTCGCCCCACTGCGTCGCCTACACCGGCACCCACGACAACGACACCACGGCCGGCTGGTTCACCTCGACCGACGTCGCGACGACCCAGTCCGCCGCCGAGATCGAGGCCGAGCGCGCGTTTGCCAGGCGCTACCTGGGTTGTGGCGGCGACGCGATCCACTGGGCGATGATCAAGCTCGCGCACGCTTCGGTCGCGGATACCGCGATCGCCCCGATGCAAGACGTTCTGGGCCAGGGCGGGCAGGCGCGGATGAACCTGCCCGGCCGCGCCGCCGGGAACTGGGGCTGGCGGATGCGCGCAGGCGATCTCGACCCCCGCGACCGCGACCGGCTGGCCGAATTGACCGCCGTCTATAGTCGCTGGAACGGCCCCGTCCCGCCCGCGATCGACCCCCACCACCGCCCAGCCCCGCCGACGAACCCCGGCTCTCCCGAGCCCGCGTAGAAAGCCTGTCTTGTCGTGCGTGCGTAGTGCGCGCGTCCTGCGTTCCGCCCGGCGAATGCACGCCGCGGCCGGCACGACCAGAGGTCTTAAACCCCGCCGTGAATGTATGAGATCAAATGCTGGTTCTCAGTGTGCACCTTGTCGTAGAGCACCCTGACCACGTCGCCCACCGAGACGATCCCGACCAGCTCGTCGCCTTCGAGCACCGGCACCTTGGCGATGTTCCGCTCGCTCATCTTGCCCATGACCTCGTTCACCTCGTCGTCCATGCCGCAGGTGATCGGGTTCTTGGTCATGACCTCGGCGATCGCCAGCCGGCTGAAGCGGTCGCCGCGGTCGTGAATCAACCGCAAGACGTCGCGCTCGCTGATGATTCCGGCCAGTCGACCGTCACAATCGACGATCGGCAGCGAGCCAATGTTGTGCTGCACCATCCTGGCGAGAGCCTCGCCAACGGTGGCTTCCAGATCGAGCATCACGACCTGGCGATTCTTGTTCTCAACGACGTCTCGGACGAGCATGACAGCCTCCTGAGAACGGAGCGGGCGCGCCCGCGCTCGGACATGACAAAACCCGGACGCGACCTGGTATCGACCATGAGGAAATGTGACAAGGCGTTATCGTCACAAACCCGACCGTCGTTTGCAAAGTTTTTTTTCAAGAACCAAATCCTCGGACGCGGCGTCTAAGAACAAGTGCTCGCCGCCGCGAGCCCAGGTCCGTCCTTTCTTCAGGCTCTCAAGGAAGGTTGTTGAACCATGCGCTCTTCGCTGGGTATGAGCCTCGCGTTGTTCGGTTCGGCGTTTCTCTTGGGGTGTAGCGATCAGGAACGCGGGATGAAGGGGGGCGAGGCCGTCATTGACGGATCGTCGAAGACGGTCTGGATGGGCGATGCCCCCCTGCCGAAGTCGGCGCCGGCCGCGATCCCCGCGTCGGCGAAGCCCCGCGCCGCTGCCGAAGCCAGGCACGAAACCGAACCGGCCGCGGCGGGTCGGCGCGACGAGGTCGCCACGGGTGAGGAATACGAAAAGCTGGTCGAAAACTGGTTCCAGAAGGTCGACCGCGACGCCCAATCGACCTTTTCGATCGACGTCGACACGGCCAGCTATGCCAACATCAGGCGCTTCCTGGATCAGAACCAGCTCCCGCCGCCCGACGCGGTTCGAATTGAAGAGATGATCAACTATTTCCCCTACGCCGACGCGCCTCCGGGCCCGGGGCCGGATCCCTTCGCGGTCCACGTCGAAACGACCGCCTGCCCCTGGAATCCCCGCCATCGCATGGCGCGGATCGGAATCGCGGCCCGGCCCATCGACCAGAACCGTCGGCCGCCGTCGAACCTGGTCTTCCTGGTCGACGTCTCGGGCTCGATGCAGGAACCCAACAAGCTCCCGCTCGTGCAGTGGAGCCTCTCGCGGCTGGTCGAGCAGCTGGGCGAAAACGATCGCGTGGCCCTGGTGGTTTACGCGGGCGCGTCGGGGCTGGTCTTGCCGCCGACCTCGTGCATGCACAAGGCCCGCATCTTGTCGGCGATCCACGAGCTCGAGTCGGGCGGCTCGACCAACGGCGGCGCTGGCCTTCAGCTCGCCTATGATGTGGCCGCCCAGAACTTCCTCAAGAACGGAACCAACCGCGTGATCCTGGCCACCGACGGCGATTTCAACGTCGGCATCAGCGACCAGGACCAGCTCGTCCGCCTGATCGAGGCCAAGGCCAAGAGCGGCGTCTTCCTGAGCGTGCTCGGCTACGGCATGGGCAACATCAAGGACGCGACGCTCGAGAAGCTCGCCGACAAGGGCAACGGCCACTACGCCTATATCGACTCCCCGCGCGAGGCTTACAAGGTTCTGGTCGAGGAGATGGGCTCGACCCTGATCACGGTCGCCAAGGATGTGAAGATCCAGATGACCTTCAATCCCGCCATGGTCCAGGCGTTCCGGCTGATCGGCTATGAAAACCGGCTGCTGGCGCATCGCGATTTCAACGACGACACGAAGGACGCCGGCGAGATCGGGGCCGGCGCGCATGTGACGGCTCTTTACGAGATCGTCCCCAGCCGGCGGTCGAGTGATGCGCTCGCCGGCGGCGATCGATCGATCAAGCGCGTCGAGTCGGCGGGCGCCGAGGCCGACCCGCCGTCGTTCACGATCAAGCTGCGTTACAAGCCCCCCAAGGAAGACGTCAGCAAGCTCATCGAACGCACGGTGACCGACGGCGGCGAAGGCTTCGCGACCGCCTCGGACGACATGCGCCTGGCCACGGCGGTCGCCGCCTTTGGCATGCTGCTCAGGCATTCGCCCTATCACGGCGACCTGACCTTGTCGCACGTCAGCGCGCTCGCCCGGCCAACCCTGTCGAACGACCCCGGCGGCTACCGCGCCGAGTTTTTCGGCCTGGTCAACAAGGCCGAACGGCTCGGCCTCGATCGGGCGTTCATGCGACAGTGATCATGTATTCATTCTAGCAAGCCAAATCAGAGGGGTCAGGACGACTGGCGCGGGGAAAAGTCTAGCTCACACAACCGCTTGATTATGCAAAAAACGGTACGACAGCCGTCCCGGCTGTCGTCTTGCCCTGGACCGCGGCCTGCGGATGGGCGGGACGCCTGTCGTCCGTACTCCCGACGATTGACTTGTCTTACTAGCTGTGATCCAATTCCGATCATGGACACCCTCGGTTGGCCACGAAGGCAACCGCGCATCTACGCTTGAGCCAGCAAAGAAGCCCAGACTCTTGCCGGCCAGTTCGAGATCACGCGCTCAGTCGTCGATTCTTGAGGAGCGAAGGGGGGCGAACGGTGGCTGTCTGGGACTGTCGTCGGAAGCTAGCTGCGCGCCCGTTTCGGTCTCACGGCCGGGCGAGCGTTCTCCTCGGCCTGTTCCCCCGCGGCGCTCATGACCGCCTCCATCTCGTTCCAGATGGGCTCATAGTACGTCCGCATCCGTGATTTCGCCTCCTCCCTTCCCGGGGCGGAGACCCACTCGATGTAGGACGTTCGCTCTTTGTCCCAGAAATACCGATGACGCCGTTTGTTGTCCTCGCCCAGCAAACTCGGAACGTTGTGCAAGAGCTCGAGCTCGGCGTCGATCCACTCACGATTCCCGGATTCGACGGCCTGCCGCAACACTAAGAGGTCGTCTAGAAAGCCAGTTTTGTCACGAGTCTACGGACCATCAGAGAAATCATCGATAATTCGATAAAGGCCTCGCTCGATGACGTCGTTCCCTCATAATCCTTGCTCAAGCGTCGCGACCTGCCGAGCCAGC
>DAIDHE010000136.1 GCA_027459775.1 Planctomycetales bacterium
GCTCGCGGGCGGGCTCTTGGATCGGCGTGAAGACGGACCATGGCGAAAGGACCGGCGGCGACGGCGGCGAGAGGAAGCCGACCACACCAGCCCTCCCCGCTCGACGTCGAGTCGTCGTCTGGACCGGGGCGCGGACCGACCACGGCGACAAGACCGGGGGTGTGGACGTGACTGATGACAGATACCAGTCGTCGAAGTAGATATTTTGGGCGTCGGTGTAGGCGCGAATCCCCGCGAACCCAGAGCCCGTGACGGTCGAATCGGTCGCGGTGATGCACGGCCCTGGAAAGGAATCCCAACCCCCTCCCGGTTGGAGAATCAGCCCGTCGCTCGCCCGCACGACAACGACCGTCAGCGTCGAGCCGTTGCACTCGAGAACGAGTGTGTACCACGCCGATTCCGCCAGCGTCGCGGCCACGGTCGCGATCGTGGTTTCGACGCCGTCGGTGACGGCGGTGAGCGCGACCCGCGCGTTGTACCAGTCGATGACGCATGAGTAAAAAGATGTTGTTGTGAGGTTAGGTGGATTGGCGCTCGAGCGGGCGAAAACGCCCCCCGCCGAAGGCGTCCCGAGCGTGGGGTTGTAAATCGCGATGTTCGCCTGGACCGAGACGTTGCCCAAGACGCCGTCGGCGGTGCCCCAGCATGGGAAACCTTGCGCCCTGGATTCCCCCAGCACGTTGGGGCTCGACGTCGGCGTGATGCCCCCTGATGGGCTCGACGTCGTCGAGAACGAACCAGGCATGTCCCAGCCGGCCGGGATCGCGGGTGCTGTGACGCCGTCCCAGTTTTCATACTTAATCACGCTCATTCGTTGTTCCTTGCCCCCCTCACGGGGCGTCCTCATCCTTCGCGACCTCGAGCCCAAGATCAGCCGGCCGCCGGCCAGCCGCGCCGATCCGCGGCGCGTCGGTTGCAGGGCCGGGCAGCACGACGCGAGCCGCGGCGGGGTCGTCGGCGGAAACCGCCATGTCGAACGCCGGCCACCATGGGATGCTCGCGAACGCGGAGATGACGGCGGTGAACAGCAAGCGTCTCAAGAACCTCGCGAGCGGAGTCTCGGCGTTCATGGGTCGGTGATCCTCGGTGAAGGGGTCGGCCGCCGACGTGGCGATCCAGTATGAAGACTACCAGCTCCGTAACCAGTCGGCAAGTAACCACTAACCACTAACTTACTGACTGACTAGACGATTGCGCCGGTAACGGCGTATGCTAGGCGTCTAGTAATCGGGTACGATGCGTGGTCAATGGGGCGAAGGAAATGACGACGAAATTGGCGGGCGAAAAGGCGATGGCTCGAAACGATCTCGCGGTCAAGATGGATTCGGGCGTGGTGCGCAAGGCGAAAATCGTCGCCATGGATCGCAACATCACGCTGGCCCAGTATCTCAGCGAAAAGGTTGCTCCCCTGGTGGAGCGTGACTATCAAGAGACGGTCGCCAGGATGGCGGAGGAAGCCGTCGGCGACAAGGCGTCGGGTCGCGGGCGCAAGCCCTCGAAATGACCTCGGTCGCGGCCGGGGGTGGTCGTGTCCGCCGCGGCGGGCTCAGCGCCTTGAGGCGGGCGTCAAGCGTAGCTCGGCCGCCACGCCTTTGAGAGCCAGGCTTGTCGTCCCGTGCATGCGGACGAGTTTTTCAGCATTTTCAGCATTGGACGGGTCGCGCTGAAGCGCGGCGTGGAGCGTTTGAGCGATTTCAGACAGCTCCGCATAGCGGCGGATGAGCGCCGGAGCCGTGTAGTGTAGGTCGCCGCGCCGTTGCAACATCTCGACGATTCGCGCGAATTCATCGCGCGCGATCGGCCCCAGGTCGGCCGGCGGATCGGGCGGATCGGGATCGGGCCCATGAATGAGCTCATCTAAAGCGAGTTCCACGGATCGGGGGGGTCGCGGCATGGCTTGGCTCTTTTCTTTAGGATCGGGACCCGTTGGGGGGTGCGCTGTACGCGACGGCGATGCAGGGGATGCCGGCCGCGCGAAGCGCCTCAATGGCGAGCCGCATCGTGGTTCGGCTGGTGATCAGGTCGTCAACGACCACGGCCAGGCCGGGGCGCTCGGCCAGGTCGCGGACGACGTACGGCCGTTGGGCTCGGCTGGACCATGGACCGTGCGTGGTCTTGACGTCGGTGCGAGCCAAGGCGGCGATGAACTCCAGCCCCAACCGTCGAGCGACTTCGCGGGCGATCGCCTCGGCCGCATAGGGACCGGGCGACGATGCGCCTTGCGGTGGGGTCGTGACGATCGTGCGAGGCGTCCAGAGCCGGCCCGTCATCGCCTCGAGCACTCCAGCCAGGACGTCGGCGAACCGCGCCAAGGGGGCGGCGTCGAAGTTTGAGCCGGCGGGGGTCGTCTTCCATTGGATGATCGACTCGCGGGCGGCTTGACCGATCGTGCAGGCGAACGTTCCCAAGATCAGCCGGCCCCCATGGGAAATCCGAACGTGATGGCCCAGCCGGCCGCGCCCTGGTGGCTCGCCGATCTTGGGTCTTGTCGACGATCGCGGCGGGTCGAAGATCGCGGGATTCATGGACCTTCCCCAAGTCGCCCTCCACCTGCTACATCACCTGTTCTCAGGTGGACCGCCCGTCCAGAACAGCTTGCGCCAATTTTGGAGTGCGCATCGTTGCCAAAACTGCTTGTGCCAAGTTGCAACCGGGCGAAAAACGCTTGTGCAACCTGGCATTCCCCTCGTTGCCAGGTTGCGTGCTAGACCAGGCCGCGCCCTTGACCAGTCGCGGCCGGAGGGTCGTTACGACCGGGCGAACCCCTACGCGCGACACAAGGGGATGGCTCGCCGGCCCATCCGTCGCGGCGGGGTCGAGCCCCAACCGAATGCCGCCTGGTGAAAGCGACGGGGGCGGCGAGCCATAAGTCGGTTGCCAGGCCGATCGTGTGGTCGACCAACTTTCCGTAAAATAGCTCATTGTCGGAAACTCGCCTACGGAATATACTACGTTTACCGGTTGAGACTCCGATTTTGACGCACTCCTGGCGCATCCTTTTACGGAAAGTCCTCAGCTCACCCCATCGTTTTCAGGAAACTCGAATGCCAACACGACGCAAGAACTCCGAACTCAGGACGCGCGAGTATCTCACGGAAGCGGAAGTCGAGCGCCTCCAGCGCGCCGCGGCCAAGATGGGCCGGTACGGACATCGGGACGCGACCTCGATCATGATCGCCTACCGACACGCGCTCCGGGCGGCGGAGCTCGTCAGCCTGGAATGGACCCAGGTCGATCTCGAGCAGCGGGTCTTGCACGTTCGCCGGGTGAAACGCGGAACACCCAGCACCCATCCGCTCAGTCGCGGCGAGCTGGCCGCGCTCAGAAAGCTCGAGCGCCATCCCAGCGGCTTCGTGTTCGTGTCCGAACGCGGTTCATGCTGGACGACGTCGGCATGGGCGAAAATGATGAAGCGCGTCGCAGACGAAGCGCTGGTCGGGCTCGCCTTCCATCCCCACATGCTCAGACATGCATGCGGCTACCATCTCGCCAACCAGGGACGGGACACGCGGGCGATTCAAGCTTACATGGGACATCGGAACATACAACACACTGTGAGATATACCGATCTATCCCCGGATCGGTTCAAGGATTTCTGGAAGGATTGACCTTCACCCAAGCCGCGCCGGGTCGGGCCCATCGCCGTGGGCTCGGCCGCCGGGTCGTCGACTCAGGGGCGTTCTCTTGGTCGCGGGCCGCCTCATCCGCCGCGGCGAACCGACCGCCGGCCAGCCTGAACGCCAGCGGAGGGAACGGCTCTGACCCGCCTGGTACGTCGCGATCCGCCGCGGACGGCCGGGCAGACGGCTTGCGGCCCAGTGCGATCGGGGTCGCGTGACGGGACGCGCCCCCTCCCCTGCTCAGCGCCGGGGCAGGGGGTGTGTCGGCACGGTTTGCCGACGCGCTCAGGTCGCGCCGGAAGACTTCACGCGGCTTCGCTATCTTCCGGTGAAGTCGCGCCCGGGAAGCTAATCCTGATTCCGGCAAGAGGCGTCTGGAGAGCCTGTTCGATAACCGAGCTACGGTCCATGCGGTGGCGACGCGAGTAGACCTCGAGACGCTCATCGGTGCGGCGCGTCACGTACGCGGTGATCTTGACGCGGGTGTCGTCTTCGTCGGCGGGCGGCTTTGTCGCCAGGCGTTTTCGGACCTTTGGCTTTTCAGTCACGGTCATCGTCGAGCCTCCCATCCCAGAACTCCTAGATCCCGTAGTGTCTTTCGGCTTGACGAGCCAGACGCCTTGAACTCGCTCCCGAGCCGGCCCTCGATCCCGAGCCGGTCGAGCGAGGGGTCGAGTCGGACGGCGTTCGGCCCCACGCCGACGCGGGTCGTCGCGACCGAACGATCCCGTATGCGGGACGCCAGGGGGGGCCCGCCGCTCGCCGCTTGGCGAGCCAGACGCCTTGAACTCGCTCCCGAGCCGGCCCTCGATCCCGAGCCGGTCGAGCAAGCGGTCGAGTCGGACGGGAACCCCACGCCGCTCGATCCGCATAGGTGGGACGCGGATTCCACCGAGCCGGGCGTGTGAATCGCTCTGGACCAGGCCCAGAGCCTCGGGCGTCCGTTGCGGCGGGACGTTGCGACTAGTGTACGGCAACTGAACGCGGCGATCGGCGACAGAGCCTCGGGCGTCCGCCGCGGCGGGGCGTTGCGACCGGCTTGGCGAGCCAGACGCCGGCCCCACGCCGCGGCGGGGGGTCGCGACCGGGCGAACCCGTATGCGTGACGCCAGGAGACCCAGCGACGCACGCCCAGACCAGCCATGTTTATCCGACGCAAGTCATTTACATCACACAACTTGCGGCGAAGCTCTGGGGATAACCGCCCGAACACCAGAAGAGCAACACGATTTCGCCAGCTGCCAAAACATCCTCACCAAACTCACCATACTCATTCACGTTGTTTGTACAGATAACCCCTAAGTTCTGTACAGATAACCCCTAAGTGATGAGTTTTCGCCGGTGAGTATGGTGAGTATAGGTGAGGATGTTTTTGGGGGGGGTCGAAAAAAAAAAACGGCCTTGACTCAACTCACTTAGGCGTCAACTGTACAGACCACACGCCGGCGCGTTGCTGCTCGGCGAGCCGTACAATCTGCTTGCCGCCGTAGTTCGTGTCGCGAATTGCACTGATTTTTTTCCCCAAGGAACCGGTGCTTGGCAACTCTCCAGTCTTGTGCCGTGGCCAGAGGCCCGAGATGGCGTCGCGGATCTTGGTAAACTGCTCTGCGTTGAGGGGCTCGGCCAGAACCTTGAGCATGTCGGTGGTGGTCATCCCCTTGCACTTCTGGCTTTCTTGAACCTCATACCATCCGTGCACGAACTCAGCGTGGTACTGGTACGTTGGGTCGGAATCAACTAAGGTCTCTCGCCCGATCGCGGGGTCGATGCCTGTGGCCCAGATCACGGCAGCACGGATCAATTGCGACCATGCCTGGAAGCTGCCAAGCGGGGGCATCTTTTGTGGTTGCGGCATCCCGGCCATGATGAAGGCGCGGATGATCGTGAGAGCAGCGATTGCGAGCTCAGGCCGCTTTCGCTTCGCGTGATTGAGCAGATCCCCTTTGCAACCGCATTTGCACTCCGAAACGGCGAAGTCGTCGGCGGGGCGCGTCTCGGGGCGCTCATGCTTCGACACCAGCCGGCATGGCATGATCCGCCTGGCGATATCGCCCGTCGGGATCACATTGTTGCCGGTCGCTAAAAAAACGGTGTCCATGGGGGCGTCGAACAGCTTGGATATGCCGAGAATCCGGCCTTGATATTCGCGAGAGGTTATGACGCGGTTGAGCGCGTCATTCCCGAACGGAGCCCCTTGCTCGAGGTTGTCGAACAGGACGATCCGAGTTCCCGCCATGCAGATCGCAAGTAACTGCTTGTCCGTCTCGACCGGATCTTTGTGGTAGGGAGTGCAAGGCAACTCGCGGCCGGTCGTGATGATGGAAGCCAGCTTGGCCAGCAAGGTCTTTCCAATGCCCGGGGCGGAAGCGTCGAATAAGAAGAGCGGGCATAGCCCTTCAATCAGGTGTCGCGCAACGAGGGTTAAGACCGTGGCCAACCATACGGCATTATGGTCGGGCAAGAACGGGACATCCTGAACGACCTCGAACAGGACGTTGGTCGCCTCCCGCGCGTCATCCAGTGTTGGATTCTCGGGAACGGGCGGGAAGTCGCCGCTCGGAATGTAAAGGATGCGAGTTTCCTGGTCGTACCCAGGCCGAGTGACCAGGGAACCGTTTCGGCGAAAAAATGGCATCTCGGCGATGCTAGCGAGGTGAGGGACGCCAGGCCAAGCGTGACGCGCGGCAACGGCAGTGACGCACCAAACGGGCGGGTGGGAGTGATATTTGACGGACTCCCCATCCGCTTGAGGCTTCTCTCTCACGAAGTCCACGGCCCTGGTCAATTCCGAACGAATCGTCGGCTGTGCCAGAGCCCGTATGGTGGGCGTGCCGGCCGCGGGAGTGCTGTCAGCGCCATCCTTCGACGCTTCCGCGATGTTCACTGAAACAAGCTCGCCATTGCGCTGATACAACCCTGGAATCCGGGCCAGAGCGGATGCCGCCTGGTCATTGACGACGGATTCGTTTGGGGTTATCACGACCTCTAGTCGCTCGATGTCGGGTTCCGACCCGCCGGCCGCATCCGCGGGCTCGGCCGGACGAACCCACTCGGGCGTTTCGTCCGCGAGACGCTCGAGCTCGGCGCGGCATTGCGGCCCATCCAAGGAAACGTGTTTCTCGCGCCAGTCGGCGATGTCTTCCTTGTCGCCCAAGCCGGGAAGCTTGACGATCTTGACCCGAGCCGGAGGGTCGAGAGCCGTCAAGCGCCGCGCGACGTCGTCGGCGTGCTTCATGCCGCCTTCATCGTTGTCCGGCAAGATAGGGACCATCTTGCCCGCCAGCGGCGTCAAGTCGCTCATGTCGGCTTTCCCAGCGCCAAAAGCCGACGTCGTCGCGACCAGGCCGATTCCACTCGCCGACTCGACGCACTTTTCGCCCTCGACAAACCAAACCGTCTCGACCGTCGCCACGGCCGCCAGGTTGAGTAGCGGAAGCTTGCCCACGGGGGCTTTGTTCCGCCAGCCGTCGGGATCGTGGCGAAACGGCAAGCACTTCTTTGAGCCGTCGTCGTACTCGAGCCTGACCATGGCGAAGTTTTCGTCGTAGCGCGAGACTAAGAGGTCGTCTAGAAAGCCAGTTTTGTCACGAGTCTACGGACCATCAGAGAAATCATCGATAATTCGATAAAGGCCTCGCTCGATGACGTCGTTCCCTCATAATCCTTGCTCAAGCGTCGCGACCTGCCGAGCCAGC
>DAIDHE010000138.1 GCA_027459775.1 Planctomycetales bacterium
CCCGTTCATCTGGTTCACGACGAATCGCCGGCCCTCACGCACCGCCTCTCCCGCCAAGCCTTTGATCTCGATCCGCGACTTCGTGACTTGATCGATGAGCGTGAGCTCGCAATCGTGGAATTCCACGATCAAGGGGGCTCGTTCGTATTCGTGATGTTGGGCTGCGGCCTTCGGTCGGGGTGGGAGCAGATCGGCGAGCTCGAGTACCCCATCGGCCCTGCGCAGGACTCGCAGGCGGGCGCGTTCGACGCGGATGTGCGTCGGCTCGAGCGATCCCTTGAGAACCTGCCAGAGCCCGACGTCGATCTTCACGGAGCCGGCGGTCAGGATGGGGTCGTCAAGATTACCCAGTGCGCCGATTTCGAGCCCGGTCAGCTCGATCCCGCCCAGGATGCAGCCCGATGCGCCGGCCAGCCGCACGGCCCGGCCGCTGGCGGATTGCAGGTGGCTGCTGAAGCAATGAACCATCCACCCGGTGGGTGCGAGGAAGACCAGGGCCAGCCAGCTCGCGAGAGGAATGAGCAGCAGGCAGAGCAAGGTTTTCGAGCGCCGGCGGATCCAATCGAGCCTCATGGGAATCCTTCCCCTCAGGTCGCGGGCGATCCAGCCCGACTCCCCACCCGCCGCGACCTCCATGGTCGCTCCGCGCGGATTGATTCAGCGGCGAAAACTAGCCGAACCCCCCTAGCATGGCAAGGGCAATCTTGCCAGCTCGGCCGGGGGCCGGTGTCGTCGTTCCGAAGAGAATTCCCACGTCGGGGCCCTGGGTCGTCCCCTTCGGCGCACGGGCTTGTTAAGTTATTGACAGGCCCGGCGCCCATAAGTGCGCCGCCCGACGCTGCTGTTGGACGAGATCACGCCCGCGACCGTCTTTGGAGACTTCGAATATGATTCGGCCTTTGGTTCCAAGCTGCGGTGGGGTTTCGTGGTCGGGCGTGCGCTGGGTGCTGGGCTGGTGCGTCGCTCTGGCGTCGTTCGGGTTCTCTCCGGTTTGGGCCGAGGAACCGCCGGTCTACGCCGACGTCGAGTTCCAGCCCTTGTCAGCGCAGGTCAAGCGCGTCGTCGAGACGCTCGAGATGCTCGGGTCGCCGCTCTCACCCGACGACCGGGCCAAGCTCGCCAAAGCACTCGATTCAGTGGGAGGCGAGGGGGCGATCCGGGCCATTCAAGAAGTGCTCGACCGCCGCGTTCTGGTCTCGATCGAGATCAACGCCGAGAGCCGGGTGAAGTCGATCCAGGGGCCGGCCCAGGCCAGATTACTGCAGAACGGTTGGTCGGTGTTCCTGGTCAAAGTGCACAACCTGGCCGGGGCGACCGCACCCCTGGCCGTTTTCTCGCCCAACGCCGAGCCCGTTTTTCGCCAGTCGACCAACAAGGCCGAGCCGGAGGTTTCCGTCCGCCCGCCCCAGATCGTTCAGCGCTGGGCCGATGTCCGCATGTACGACGACCGCCCGCTGGCGCACAGCCTCTCTGGTCTCGCCGTCGAATACCGCGTGATCCAGCTTTACAGCCGCGACTCGGGCCGCCGCGAGGCCAAGCTGGCGTTCAATATCGGCCAGGGAACGCAGGATCTCGGGTTTCGATCGGACGTGGACATCTTGTTTGATTGTGCCATGGCCGTGAACGTCGTGCTCGACGTCCGCGACGAAAAGGGACGGCCCACGACCGCCTCGTTCATCATTCGCGACACCGCCGGGCGCGTCTATCCCTCCCCAGGCCGCCGGCTGGCGCCTGACTTTTTCTTTCACCCCCAGATCTACCGCCAAGCGGGCGAATCGGTCGCCCTTTCGCCCGGAACCTATCAGGTCGAATACACCCGCGGGCCCGAGTATCTCATCCAGCGGCGAACCATCACCGTTCCGCCCACGCGAAGCCATCGCGAGCTGTTTCGTCTGGAGCGCTGGATTCATCTGGCGGATCTGAACTGGTTCTCCGGCGACCACCACGTCCACGCCGCCGGCTGCGCCCATTACGAAAGCCCGACCGAAGGCGTCACCCCCGCCGATATGTGGCGGCACATCCTGGGCGAGGATCTCGACGTCGGCTGCGTGCTCTCGTGGGGCCCCTGCTGGTACGCCCAGAAGAAATTCTTCGAGGGCAAGCTGAACGCGCTCTCGACCGCGGAATACCTGATGCGCTACGACGTCGAGGTTTCGGGATTCCCCTCGTCGCACGCGGGGCACCTCTGCCTGCTGCGGCTCAAGGAAGACGATTACCCCGGCACGACCCGGATCGAGGAATGGCCGAGCTGGGATCTGCCGGTCTTGAAGTGGGGCAAATCGCAGGGAGGAGTCGTCGGCTTCTCGCATTCGGGGTGGGGGCTCAAGGTTCCTGGCGACGCCCTCCCGAATGACACCATCCCCCCCTTCGATGGCATCGGCGCAAACGAATACATCGTCGACGTCGTGCACGACGCGGTCGACTTTATCTCGACAGTCGACACGCCCGCCCCGTGGGAGCTCAACATCTGGTACCACACGCTCAACTGCGGCTTCCGCACCCGGATCAGCGGCGAGACCGATTTCCCCTGCATCTACGGCGAGCGGGTGGGGCTCGGCCGGGTCTACGTCAAGCTCGACCAAGGCCCGCTCGATTTCGACGCCTGGTGCGAGGGGCTCAAGCGCGGGCGGTCGTACGTCAGCGACGGCCACAGCCACATCCTGGACTTCCAGGTGAACGACCAGGCGGTCGGCGTGGGCGAGAGCCAGCTTGCACTCGACGGCCCGGGCGTGGTCAAGGTGACGGCCCAGGCGGCCGCCCGGCTCGACCCCGAGCAATCCGCCGAAGGCCGGGCGATCCGCAAACGCCCGCTCGACGAAAAGCCGTACTGGGACGTCGAGCGCGCCCGAATCGGCGACACCCGCAAGGTCAAGCTCGAGCTCGTCGTGAACGGGATCGCCGTCGACTCGACCGAACTCTCCGCCGACGGCGATATCCAGGGCGTCTCGTTCGATCTGCCCCTCAAGAAATCGAGCTGGGTCGCGCTTCGGGTCTATCCCTCCGCCCACACCAACCCGATCTTCGTGAAAGTGGGCGGCAAGCCGATCCGCGCCTCGCGGAAATCGGCCCAGTGGTGCCTCCAGAGCGTCGACCAGTGCTGGAAAAAGAAGGAGCCGGCGATCCGGGCCGCGGAAAAGAACGACGCCCGCAAGGCCTACGACGTCGCCCGAGAAGCGTACAAGAAGATCCTGACCGAGTCCGACTCGGACTAGCCGGCCACCGATGGGAATCGAGACCGTCCATTTTGGCCACGGATGGACACGGGAGGAACACGGATCATACAAATATACTAAGAGGTCGTCTAGAAAGCCAGTTTTGTCACGAGTCTACGGACCATCAGAGAAATCATCGATAATTCGATAAAGGCCTCGCTCGATGACGTCGTTCCCTCATAATCCTTGCTCAAGCGTCGCGACCTGCCGAGCCAGC
>DAIDHE010000141.1 GCA_027459775.1 Planctomycetales bacterium
GCTGGCTCGGCAGGTCGCGACGCTTGAGCAAGGATTATGAGGGAACGACGTCATCGAGCGAGGCCTTTATCGAATTATCGATGATTTCTCTGATGGTCCGTAGACTCGTGACAAAACTGGCTTTCTAGACGACCTCTTAGAACGATTCGCATGCGATGCCTGGCTTGAGGTGGTCGATGTTCACGAAATTCGCCTGGTTTCAAGATCACACGATGCGGCTCTGGGCGCTTGGGGCCGGCGTGGGTCTGGCGCTCGGTACGGCATGGGTTCACGGCGCCCAGGCGCGGCCTGCTCAGACCGTCGCCCCCGTGGTCGCGAACGAGGTCTCGTTCGAGATGCTGCCGACCAATCACATGCTGGTCAGGGCGCGGATCAACGACAAAGGTCCCTATCAGCTTGTCTTCGATCTCGGGGCCCCGGTTACCCTGCTCAGCAACCGCGCGAGCGTCGCCGCCGGAGTGGTCAAGGCCGACGCGCCACGATCGTTTCTCATGGGAATGAGGGGCGCGGCCGAGATCGCGTCGCTCAAGGTGGGCAAGCTCACGGCGTCCAAGGTTCCGGTCCTGGTCCTCGATCATCCAGTTCTCGGAGCGCTCGAGGAAATCACCGGGCGGCGGATTGACGGCATCATGGGGTTCACGTTTTTCGCGCGCTACAAGACGACGATCGACTACAAGGCCCGAAAAATGACCTTCGAACCCGTCGATTACCAGGTCCGCGACCTGTTCAAGGATCTCCCGGACCGCTTGCTGGGGGCCCGCCAGGCGCGGCGGCGCGTGGTGGCGCCGGTGGGGCTGTGGGGATTGGAATTAGGCAAGGCGTCCCGCGATCTTTCGACCCCGGGCGTGATCGTCGCCAAGGTGTTCGCGGGCTCGGCGGCCGAACGAGCGGGACTTCGCACAGGCGACCTGCTCACCCTGATCGACGGCCGCTGGACGACCTCCGCGATTGATGTTTTCGAGGCCGCTCAAGGAGTCAAGCTGGGCAAGACGGCCGAGGTCATGGTCATCCGCGATGCGGCGGAAATACGGCTCACGATCCGTCCCGACCCCGGCGCGTGAAGGGAGGATTCCCGTGCGGTACAAAGCGCCCGCTCCCTCGAGCGCGGGCCGGACGAGCGTCTCCGAGCATCCCTGGGACGGCTTCGCGATCGGCCCGGAAAACGAGCTCGCGATGGCCGCTGCTCAGGCGCTCGCGCATGGCGGCCAGGAGCAGTTCTCGCCGCTTGTCGTTCATGGACCGTCTGGCGTTGGCAAGTCGCGGCTGCTTCGGGGGCTGGCAGCCGAGCGAATTGCTCGCCGCCCTGAAGCGGCCGTCTCCTGGCTGCCGGCCGACCAGTTCGCGGCCTTGTGCATCGACTCCGTGAACGGTGAACGCGATCAACCCCCTGCCCATGACCAGTGGCGCCAGGCCGACCTCTTCGTGCTCGACGATCTCGAGGGGCTCGAGCGCGCTCCCCGCGCCTGGGACGAGCTCGAGCACACTCTTGATGTTCTGGAAACCCGAAATGCCGGCGTCGCCGTCTCGACCCGGTCCGCCCCCGCGACCTGGCGCAAACGGGGTTGGCCCTCGCGCGTGATCAGCCGGCTCTCCAGCGGTCTGGCGACCCGGATCGGTCCGCCTGGCCGGCCCGCGCTCAGGCGGTATCTACTCGAGCACGCTGGCCGTCACGGCATTGCCCTGCCCGCTCAATCCGTCGAGGAGCTGGTCCAGGCCGCCGCGGGTTACCGAACCCTGGACGGATGGCTTGCCCGACTCGCGCTCGAGGCCCGAATGAACCGGCCCGGGGCATCGCGGCGCATGAGCGCTCGCGACATCGCAGGTACTATAGCACCCCCACTCGTCGTCGATGGCGCTCACGTTCAAACCTTCCTGGCCGAGGAGGGCCGAGTGGTCAACCCGATCGCGCCGATCGAGTCGATCGCGCGCGCCGTCGCGGCCCAGCTCGACGTCAGGCTCAATGATTTACGCGGGCCCGGCCGAGGTGCGCGCGTCGCCCACGCGCGCCATCTTGCGATTCATCTTGCCCGCGCCCAGGGTACAAGCGTCGCCGCGATCGGCCGCTACTTTGGCGGCCGCGACCCAGCCACCATTCGTCACGCCTGTAAGGCCGCCCTTCGCCGGATCGAGGCCGATCCCGCCCTGGCCGCGCTCGCCGCGGCCATCGTCGCGCCTGATTCCCGAGGAACCGTTTAACCCTCGCTTCCAAACAGACACGCCTGGCTTCGCCGCCAAACAGGAACAAAAAACCGGCTATCGCGGCGAAAACCACTTGCCAAATAGAGGGTTACGATTTTCAAACCAGGGCCTTTTGGGTTGTCGAAACCGGGGATTTCGGGTACACTTGCCGTTCTCAATTTCTGGGGCTCGGGGCCGTGGAACGAGAAGGCTCGAGAGCAAAGACCGCGCACGTCGCCCGACCGTGACGTCGCGACTGATTCGTGAGGGATCGATCGACCGTGGAATCTGCTCCGACGCCGCCGACTCTTCCTTTACCGCTGGACATCCAAGAGGAGCTCAAGGAGAGCTACCTCAACTATGCGATGTCGGTGATCATCAGCCGGGCGCTTCCCGACGTTCGTGACGGGCTCAAACCGTCGCAGCGCCGGATCTTGGTCGCGATGCGCGACCTGGGCCTCTCCCCCGGCTCGTCCACCAGCAAGTGCGCGGGCATCGTCGGCGAGACGATGAAGCGCTATCACCCCCACGGCGACAACTCGATCTATCCCACCCTCGCCCGGATGGCGCAGTGGTGGAACATGCGAAGCCTGCTGGTCACCGGCCAGGGCAATTTTGGCAGCATCCACGGCCTGCCGCCGGCGGCCATGCGGTACACCGAGGCCAAGCTCAGCCCGGTCGCCGCCGAGATGCTTGAGGACATCCAGCTCGACACCGTCGACTTCCAGCCGAACTACGACGAGAAATACCAGGAACCCCGGGTTCTGCCCTCCAAGTTCCCCAACCTGCTCGTCAACGGCTCGGGCGGCATCGCCGTGGGCATGGCGACCTCGATCCCGCCGCATAACCTGGGCGAAGTCTGCGACGCCCTGATTGCGCTCATCGACAACCCGGCGATCGACCTCGACGAGATCATGGAGCACATGCCGGGGCCCGATTTCCCCACCGGCGCGACGCTGTGCGGCCGCCTGGGGATCAAGGAAGCCTACATGACCGGCCGCGGCCGCGTCATCCTGCGGGCCAAATACGAGATCGAAGAGCTCAAGGACGGCCGGTCGAACATCGTCTTCACCGAGATCCCCTACCAGCTCACCAAGGAAAACCTGCTCAAGCGGCTGGCGGATTTAGTCAACGGCGGGCGGATCACCGGGGTCTCGAACATCGACGACTACAGCGACCGCAAGCAGCCGGTGCGGATCGTCGTGACCGTCAAGAAAGGAGACGATCCCAACGTCGTCGTCAACCAGCTCTTCGAGTATTCGCCGCTCCAAGACACCTTCAGCGTGATCATGCTGGCCCTGGTCGACGGCCGGCCCAAGACGCTTCCCCTCAAGGACATGCTCCGGCTCTTCGTCGAGCACCGGATCAATGTGATCCGCCGCCGCACCCAGTTTCAGCTTCGCCAGGCGCGGCAGCGGGCGCACATCGTCGAGGGGCTCTTGATCGCGCTCGTCTATATCGACGAGATCATCCGCGTCATCCGGGGCTCGGCCAACCCCGCCGAGGCCCGCATTCGCCTGATGCAGATCGAGGTCTCGGCCGAGATCCTGCGCCGGGCCCTCGAAGACCCCGAGGCCAAGGCGTCGTCGAGCCTCACCCGCATGCAGGCCGACGCCATCCTGGCGATGCAGCTTCAGCGCCTGACCGGGCTCGAGGCCGACAAGCTGGCCGCGGAATACAAGGCCCTCAAGGCCGACATCGCCGGCTACGAGGCGATCCTGGCCGACGAGAACCTGATCCTCGACATCATCCGCGCGGATCTGCGCGAGCTCAAATCGAAATACGCCGATGCGCGGCGGAGCGTGATCTCCGACGAGGAGGTCGGCGATTTCGACAAGGAAGCGCTGATCCGCGAGGAATACATGGTGGTGACCGTCACCCACGACGGCTACATCAAGCGCCTGCCCCCCAGCACTTACCGCGCTCAATCGCGGGGCGGCCGCGGCATCGCCGCGACCAACACCAAGGAAGGCGACTTCCTGGAACATATGTTCGTTGCTTTAACGCACGACTACATCTTGTTTTTCACCGACAAGGGCAAGGTGTACTGGCACAAGGTTTACGACCTGCCGCTGGCGACCCGCACGGCGGGCGGCCGGGCGATTGTCAATTTGCTCCAGTTGGGCGACGGCGAGCGGATCACGGGGATGATCCCGGTGCGCGAATTTCGCGACGACGAGTGTCTGTTCATGGTCACCCGCCGGGGGACGGTCAAGAAAACGGAGCTGGTGGCGTTCAAGCGTCCCCTGGGCCGGGGCATCATCGCGCTCGGGCTCGACGAGGGAGACGAGCTCATCGGGGTCGCGCGGGTCAAGGCGACAGACCACGTTGTGCTTTCCACACGTGATGGAATGTCGATTCGTTTTGACGAGTCGCGGGTGCGATCGATGGGTCGGCCGGCCTACGGCGTGAAGGGGATCGATCTCGCCGAAAACGACGCGGTCGTCGGGATGGTGGTCGCCCAGGGAGAAGGCGACCCCGCCAGCCTGCTGACGGTGTGCGCCAAAGGCTATGGCAAGCGCACGCTCTTGCAGGAATATCGGGCGCAGAATCGCGGCGGCAAGGGGTTGATCGACATTCAGACCAGCGACCGCAACGGGCCGGTCGTCGCCGTCGCCAAGGTCACCGACGACGACGAGGTCATGATCACGACCTCGGGCGGCATGATGATCCGCACCCGGATCAGCGACACTCGCACGATTGGGCGCAATACCCAGGGCGTCCGCCTCATCAAACTCGACGAAGGCGACCTGGTCGGCAGCCTGGCCAAGCTCCCCCTCGAAGAGCTCGGCGACGCCAATCTGGAGGTCGATCTCGGCCTGCCCGGCGAGGCCCTATCCAACGACCTGGAGAATGGCCTTGCCCAGAATGGGGATCTCCCTCCCCTGCCCGACCAGGATGGACCGGACGGGCAGGAAAACAGGGAATAAACACGGCGAATGGCCGTCCCAGATTCGCCCGCGAGCACGGATATCCTAGAGTTGAGCAAGGTCAACCATCCTTGAGGACGGCCCATGCCGAGCACAAAGACGATCAAGCGCATCCTGGTTACGGGCGGCTGCGGATTCATTGGCGCGAATTTCGTGCGCCACGAGCTGGACCTGGATCCCGCGCTTGAGATCACCAATCTCGATGCACTGACCTACGCGGGCAACCTCGATAATCTCGAGGGGATTGATCTCAACCCGCGCTATCGGTTCATGAAGGGGGACGTCGCCGACCGGCCGTTCGTGACCGAGCTCATCGCCGAGGGTCGATTCGACGCCATCGTCCATTTCGCGGCCGAGAGCCACGTTGATCGCTCGATCAACGACGCCACGCCGTTTTTGCGGACGAATTTGCTCGGCACCCAGTGCCTGCTCGACGCGGCTCGGGCGGCTGGCGTGCCGCGGTACGTCCAGGTCTCGACCGACGAGGTTTATGGGACCCTTGGGCCCGACGACCCGGCGTTTTCCGAAACGACCCCGCTGGCGCCCAACAGCCCTTACGCCGCCAGCAAGGCGGGGGCGGACCTTCTGGTCCGGGCGGCTTATCATACGTTTGGCATGGACGTCATCGTCACGCGATGCTCCAACAATTACGGTCCCTATCAGTTCCCCGAAAAGCTCATCCCGCTTTTCATCACCAACGTGATGGCCGATATCCCCGTGCCGGTCTACGGCGATGGCCGCCAGGTCCGAGACTGGATCTACGTCCTCGACCACTGCAAGGGAGTCGACGCGGCCCTCCGTCTTGGCAAGCCTGGCGAGGTTTACAATTTCGGCGGCAAGAGCGAACGCTTTAACATCGACGTCACGCGGGCGATCCTTGCTTTATGCGGCAAGACCGAGTCGCTGATCAAGTACGTGACAGACCGGCTGGGCCATGACCGCCGCTATGCCATCAACTGCGCCAAGGTCGAGGCCGAACTGGGCTGGCGGCCTACTGTCACGTTCGAGGAAGGGCTCAAGGCCACGGTGCGCTGGTATCAGGACAACAGCCGCTGGGTCGAGCGCGTGCGCTCGGGGGCGTATCGCGAGCGAGCGAACTGAGAACGAGGCTCAAGATTCGATTCCCCGATGGAATCAAGGCTGTTTCCGCGGTGAACACCATGCGAGCGCTTGTCACGGGCATCTCGGGCTTTGTCGGCGGCCACCTGACCGAGCATTTGATCGACCAAGGCGATGTGGTCGTCGGCCTCTCGGCCTCCGGGCGCTGGCCTCGTGAGCTCGAGCATCTGGGCCGAACCGCGCGCATCGAACGATTCGACCTGGTCGAGGGCGCCGAGGGCGATCTTGCCGACCTGATCAAGCGCAAGAATCCCGAGGTGATCTATCACCTGGCCGCCTGGTCCAACCCCCAGAAAAGCGTTTCGGACCCCCGAGGCACATGGGCGCTGAACCTGGGTGGAAGCCTGAATTTGCTCGAGGCGGCGCGCGCCTCGGGCGTCAAGCCTCGGATCGTGCTGGTGGGCTCGGGGGTCTCATACGGCAATCCTGCCTCCGAATGGATCCCCGTCACGGAAAGCTGCCCGGTTCGGCCCAACAATCCCTACGCCGCCAGCAAGGCCGCCGTCGACCTGCTGGGCATCCAGCATTATCTCGCCCACCAGACGAATGTGGTGATGGTCCGCCCGTTCAACCACGCCGGCCCACGGCAGTCGCCAACGTACGCATTGGCGGGTTGGGCTCATCAGATCGCTCTGATCGAGGCCGGCCGCGGCGAGCGGCTCGAGGTCGGCAACCTTGACGTCACCCGCGATTTCACCGACGTTCGCGACGTCGTCCGCGGTTATCGCCTGCTGGCTCGGAATGGGCAAGCCGGCGAGATTTACAACCTGGGAAGCGGCCAGGGAGTCCGGCTGTCGGGGGCGCTCGAGTATCTCTGCTCGCTCGCGAAAACCTCGATCACCGTGCATGTCGACCCCGCGCGCGTCCGCCCCGTTGATCAACCACTTCTGATCGCCGACGCGTCGAAGCTCAAGGCGGCCGTCGGTTGGGCGCCGCGATTCTCAATCGAACAGACCCTGGCGGATATGCTCGAGGATGCCCGAAAGGCCAACCCAGGGCTTCGCCCTGGGCTATAATCTCTCAGAGGTCGTCTAGAAAGCCAGTTTTGTCACGAGTCTACGGACCATCAGAGAAATCATCGATAATTCGATAAAGGCCTCGCTCGATGACGTCGTTCCCTCATAATCCTTGCTCAAGCGTCGCGACCTGCCGAGCC
>DAIDHE010000142.1 GCA_027459775.1 Planctomycetales bacterium
CTTCCGCTTCAACCGGCGCGCCCACGCCCAGCCCCTCCCTCACGCCCTCGGGCGCGTCGGCGGCGACGACGGCCTCCGCGGCCCCCGCCCGATCCAACCCCGGCGGCATGGGCTCGCGATCCGAGGTCCGCAAGGTCTGGATGTTCGGCGGCGTCGCCCTCCATCAAGATCCCGAGCCGCCCCACACCCAGGCCGACGAAGTCTATGGCGATGCTGTCTATCTCGAAAACCCCGGCCCCAACAAGGCGATCACCCACGTCTACCAGCGCGACCCCACCGAAGATCCTCCCCGGCCAGGCCCCCTGCCCTTGGCCTGGATCTTGACCGACGAACGTTCGATCAAGGGCGAGGTCATTCGCGTCAACCAGGCCACCGATCAAGCCTGGGTCGACGGTCCCGGCACGTCCACCCAGCTCGCCGACCGCGCCTTCCTGAGCGACAAGGCGCCCGACGCCGACGAAACCCCCGACGAGAACGAACCGGGCGCGCCACCAGCCCAGTCGCCCGGCGGCGCGCCGACGCTGGTCCGATCAACCGGCGCACCGGGCGCCGTCGTCCAGCCCATCTCAACGCCCAGCACAAAAACCACCCAGCCCCAGAACGCACTCGCGGATTCCCCCCAAAAAGACGAGCGAAAGCCCAAAACACGCGCGGGCAAGCCCCTCACGCCCAAGTCCCCTTTCACCATCACCTGGACCAAGAACATGGAGTTCTTCGGTCGTTCCCGCGATCCCGACGGCAACAAGGCCGGCAAGGCGATCTTTTACGGCCGGGTCAAGGCCGACATGGAAGACGGCGTCCTTCAATGTGAAGATCATATGATCACGTATACCGATCGCGAGGTTCCGCTGGCCAAACTGAATGCGATGTCGCGCTCCGCGTCGGCCGCCGCGACCAAACCCGAGGCCGGGGAACCCGAGCCCAGCGCGGAGCTCTCCGTGATCGAATGTTTCGGCAAGGCGGTCGCGATCAACCGCAAGGTCGACCCCCTCTCTCCGATCGAGCTTGAACGCCAGATGATCCAGGGCGATTATTTGCGTTACGACAAACGAACGGGTGAGTTTTACGTGCCCGGCAAGGGCTACGTCCATCTTTACGAGCGGGAAAAGGAGGGCGACGACGGCACGGGCCTCCCCGGCGACAAGCCCGCTCCCGCGAGCGCCTCCGGTTCGCGCACGATCGTGCCAACGTCGGGCCGGACCGAACAGAAACCGGCCGCCAGCCCGGCTTCGAAGAAAACCAAGAAGGCCGACCAGAAAACCGAGGCAGGCAAGCCCGACGTCCCTCCCCTGGTGCTGACCCAGATCAAGTTCACCACCGGGATGAGGGGACGGTTTGGAGTCGGCAAGGCCAGCGATTCCACCGAGACGCGCTGGGCCGAGTTCTTCGGCGACGTCGAGACCGCCCGCGCCAAGGTTCCCGACGTGCACTCGTTCCTCAAGCCCGACAAACTTCCCCCCGACGGATTCTTCATGACGGGCCAGACGATGCGCGTCATCACCGAGCCGCCGCCGGTTGGCGCACCCACCGGGACGCCGGCGCGAAACTATCTGAAGGCGTGGGAGAAAGCCTATGTCTGGAACAGCGACAAGACCCTTCAGGCCGACGTCGTCACCTATGATTCGTACAAGGATCTGATCTACGCCTACGGCGAAAACGGCCGAGGCGTCGTTTACGCCCAGCAATATGCCGTCGGTCAACCCGCCGCTCCCAGCTATGCCCGCGCGGTTCAGCTCAATCCCAAGACGGGCGGCGCCCACTTGATCGACGGCAACACGATTCAATCGATCGATCAGCGCACCGGTGTGCGGCCGACGCGGCTGCGACCCCCCGAGACGGACGTGAAGGCGCCGAAGAAGAAGAAGGCGCCCTTCAAGGTGCCCAGCAACAACTACGAGCGACGCGGGTTTACGGGCAACTAGCCGCGAGCGCGGCCCCGTAACGCAAGTTACGACATTCGCTCTCCTAGGATCGACGGCGGATCGGCCCCACTCCCATCCTGCCCAGCTCGACGGTCATCTCGCGGTTGGACCGTTCCAGAATCGCGATCCGCTGATGGGCGAGATCGAGCGCGCTCCGCGCGGTCTCGAGCTCGGATTCCAGCTCCGCGCGGCCGTTCGCGACGGGCGAAGCCAGGGCGGCCTGGCGGCTCGCCGCTTCGCGCAAGTCGGAAAGCCGATTCGTCAGTTCTTGAAGCTCACCTTCGAGTCGAGCGCCTCTTTCCAGGGCGTTTTGCAGGTCGCTCTCCGCCCGGGACTCACTCGCGACGAGCGACTCGATGCGCGCCTGGTCGGCCGCGCTCGCCCGCTCCATTTCGAGGCGAACTTCCTCGGCCGCGCGGAGCCGCGCCTCGAGAGTTGATCGAGCTTCCTCGAGATCCGCCGCCTGGGCCAGGCGCTCGACGATTTCGGCCTTGTGCTGCTCGATCTCGGCCTTTTGCCCCTCGATCTCGATCGCCAAAGCGCTCGCGCGCTCCTCTGATTCGCGGGCCGATTGGTGATGCGCGCGACTTTCCTCTCGAGCGGCCTCGAGCTCGCCCCGCAGCCGATTCGCCTCTTCACGAAGCCCGCCGGCCTCTTCCCCGAGCCGGTCGCGCTCGATGACGGCCTGCCTCGCGTCGTCGAGCGACAGCGAGCCGATCTCATGACGAAGCGTCTCGAGATCGGACTTGATCTCGGACAGCTCACTCGCCAACCGATCGCGATCGGCCTTGGTTTCCTCGAGCTCGCCGGCCAGTTGCGCCCCCAGGGCGGCGAGCCGGCTGTATTCAGGCGCGAACGCGTCATACTCGGCTTGCAGCCTGGCATGGGCCGTCTGAAGTTCGTCATGAGCGGCCTGGATTTCGTGGTGGGCCGTCTGAAGCGCGTCGTGGGCTTGCTGGAGGTCGTTCGAACCGGGGCCTGGACTCGAAAGCCGGGCCAGCAAGTCGAGCGTATCGAGCCCCACATGGCTGCTCGTGGATTCCAGCCTGCTCGCGAGGCCGCTCCCGGCCGGTTGCACAACCATAAATTTATGATTACATTTTCGACAACGCACATGCTGGCCGACGTAGATCGCGCGAACGCTGAGCCCCGCGGTGCACTCGGGGCAAGAAATCTCGATCCGCTCCTCGGCGTCCGGCTTGGCGACCGGAGGCGCCGTGTAGTCTCCCGAGCTCTCGTCGAGCCCCAGGCTCGCCTGGGCGACGAATCGATGCTCGCAGTGGGCGCAGCCGATCGTCTTGCCCAGCGACGACTGCTTGATGCGCAATCGCGACGAGCACCGCGGACAGACCGTCATCGCGAATGGACCTGACTGGCTCATCACCGTCCCCTTCAGCCGCCTCGCGCCTGAGCGACCCTGGCCAGGCGCGGCCAAACGCATGGATAAAACGATCCTATTGATCGTTTCAGGATCTTTGCCGATTTTCAATCCCACGACCGGTGTTTTCAACTTTTTTTCGCGATTCCGGGACCGCGAGTCGCGATTTGGCTACTTCGAAAGGGTGAACCGATCGAGCTCGTTTCCCCCGGGGTCGACCTGGCGAGCGATCAGGCTTGGGCCATCGACGTCGACCTGGGTGAACGAGAAACTCCTGGAGATAAACTTGCACGTGAACGACTGCCACGACGCGGGATCATCTTGTTGTTCGGGGTTGTAGAGGTGATTTCCTCCGGCCCCGGTGACCAGATAGATGGGTCCGCTCGCCCTGGTCTTGGTCTGGCCGTCATACGCGCGATCGAGCGACCAGCGCCCCAGCACTTGCTCGCCCTTGCGGACGACCGCGCCGCCGGGGTCGCGGTCGGGGATGAACCGCATGGGGAAGCTCCGCTGATAGTTGTGGACGTGCCCGGCGAAGACAATGTCGACCTTGCCGGCCTCGAACACGTCGGCGAGCAGGCGCATCTGCTGATTGTCAAAGTGGGCCTTGGACGAATTGAACCCCGGATGGTGAAACGCGACGAATCGCCATGTGGCCTTGGCCGCGGCGGCGATGTCCTGGATCACCCAATCGCGGAGCGCCCCCTTGGTCCAGTCGACATAGGAATTCGAATCGAGAACCGTCCAGTGGCTGTTGGCGTAATCAAAGGAGAAATTGGCCATGACCGGATAGTGGACGCCGGCCGAGGCGACGAACGCCTTGGTCTGGGCCTCCGTTCCCATGAGCGGCGTCCGCCAGGGGGTTTCGCCTTGGCCCCGAGCGCCGTCGCGGGGCTGGTCCCAGTAAAGGTAATACGCCAGCCCGTCGGGCGTCTTCGCGAAATCGCGGCCCGCGACGTCGTGATTTCCCAGGGCGGCGACAAACGGCGTGGTCCGCATGAGCGGCGCTCCAACTTCTCGATCGGCTCGAGCCGCGTTGTACACCGGCCAGAAATTGGTCAGATACTCGGAGATCAGGCCCCGGCCGTAGACGATGTCGCCGGGGATCATCACGAAATCGGGATGCCGTTCGAACGTCTGGTAGGCGATCGCCTTCTGGTCGGCCGTGTTCGCGCCGCAGTCGCCGAACGCGACGAACCGATAGCGCGCGTCCGCGCCCTTGGGCGCGTCGGCCTCGGCCGTGAAGACCGTCTGGCCCGCCCGCTTCACCCGGTAGGGCGCCATCCCTTGCGTCTCGTGTAAATCCAGCCGCGCGTGATAAACGCGGTGGGGCGTCACGCAGGGCATGGCGATGCGGTTGTACGACGGCTTGGGGGCCGAGCGCCAGTGTTCGTCCGAGCCGACCTGGTATTCAACGGCCCAATCTGCCTCATGATCGGCCGTCTGCCAGACGAGCGTGAGCTCGCGGGTCGGCTGATGGGGCTTTGGATCGCCGAGCTGCAAGTAGGGCTCGACCAGAAACACGCCCTCGGCGCGCGGTCCGCTCGATTGGGGCGCGACCGCGCTGACGTCGCATTGCCGCAGCGAAGTCATCCCGATCGTGACCAGCGCGACGGCGACCGTCGCGCTCCATCGCTTCGTCATCAATCGCTCCCGCGTTCATAAGCCCACCGCCCGCGACCCCCGAGATTCCCCCTCCGCTCCCGGAAGTCGTTCCTTGTGCGGCTTGCATTGTGGCCTGGCGGCGGCCAGTGTTCAACCAGGAAGCGGCCATCCGCGCCCTCAGAGGTCGTCTAGAAAGCCAGTTTTGTCACGAGTCTACGGACCATCAGAGAAATCATCGATAATTCGATAAAGGCCTCGCTCGATGACGTCGTTCCCTCATAATCCTTGCTCAAGCGTCGCGACCTGCCGAGCCAGC
>DAIDHE010000143.1 GCA_027459775.1 Planctomycetales bacterium
GCTGGCTCGGCAGGTCGCGACGCTTGAGCAAGGATTATGAGGGAACGACGTCATCGAGCGAGGCCTTTATCGAATTATCGATGATTTCTCTGATGGTCCGTAGACTCGTGACAAAACTGGCTTTCTAGACGACCTCTGAGAATCCATCCTCATGAGCTCTCTTATTTCAACGAGATCGTCGGCGGCCCATCGCGTGGTCATGAGTATTTGCTGGAATCTAGCGATTGGGGCCAGGATCTCACGTTCCTCAAACGCTGGATGGACGACCATTCCGAGGTGAAGACGATCCTCTTGGCCTTCGCCGGAAACTCGGATCCCAGCATCCTCGGCATCGATTATCAATTGCCGCCCCTCGGGGGTGACTCGGGCGGGACGTCGTCGGCTCGCGAGAGCCCCCTCAACGATCAGCCGGTTTACTGCGCGGTCAGTACCCAGCTTTTGCATGGATACGATTGGCCTGTCCACGACGGCGCTGGAGGAACGGCTCAACTTCCTTGGGGCGCTTTTCGCTATTTTTCGACCTTCAAGCCCATTGACCGAGCGGGCTATTCGATCTTGATCTACAAGATCCCGGCAAGCCAATTGTATGAGCGCGCCCGGACCTTCAGGCTCGACGAATGACGATCCCAGAACATCGCGCGAAGCCGCAGACGATTTTCTATTCCCGAAGGTCTCCAATCAAATCGGCAACGGCGGTCAGAAACGTCTGGTCGTGGAAGCTGCTCTTGGTCAGGTAGGCGTTCGCGCCGGCGTCGAGGCCGCGGATGCGGTCTTCCTCACGGTCCTTGTACGACACGACGACCACCGGGATCGACCGTAGCCGCGCGTCGTCCTTGATGTGCCGCACGAGCTGAATTCCGTCCATTCGCGGCATGTCGACGTCGGTGACCACCAGATCGTAATGGGCCGCCCGGACCGCGTTCCAGCCGTCGACGCCGTCGATGGCGGTGTCGACCCGGTAACCGTGATGCTCCAAGAGCTGCCGCTCGAGCTCGCGCACGGTCACCGAATCGTCGACCACCAGGATCCGCCGCGGACCCCGCGCTGACACGTGCCCGCGCGGGGCCTCGGTGAGCTTGCCAATCCGCCGGCCCGAGAGCAAATTGTCGATCGAGCGAATCAAGTCCTCGACGTCGATCACCAGCGTCGGCCAACCGTTCTCGAGCACCGACGTGCTGCTCAGGTTGGGCGTCTTGCCCAGGCGTGGATCGAGCGGCGAAACCCGCAGGTCGCGTTCGCCCAAAAAGCGGTCGACGATCACACCAAACCGATGGCCGCGGTCGCTGGCGACGACCACGGGCAAGAGCTCGTCGGGCTCGCGTGTTTCTTCCCTGGCAAGGTCAAGGACCAGCGTGGCCTCGACCAGGCCCACCGGCGCTCCGTCGACCATCGCGTGGGGCTTGCCCTCGAGCTCGCGGATGTCGCCGCGCGCGAGCAAGAAGATGCGATCGATCCGGTTGAGTGGAAAGGCGTAGGGCTCGCCGGCGATCTCGACCAAGAGGGCGCGGCTGACCGAGACGGTGATCGGAAGCTGCAAGATGAACCGCGTCCCTTTGCCCAACCGCGTGGCGACGCGAATCGTGCCCTTGACCGAATGCGCCATGCTCGCGACGACGTCGAGCCCGACGCCCCGGCCTGAGACCTCGGTGACCTGCTCCTTGGTCGAGAAGCCCGGCAGGAACAAGAATTCCAGCAACTCGGCTTCGTCGAGCCGCGCGGCGATCGTGGCCGTGGTCAGGCCACGCTCGACGACCTTGGCGCGCAGGCGCTCGACGTTCACCCCCTTGCCGTCGTCGGAGAGCACGATCTGGAGCATGCCGGCCCGATGCCGAGCCTCGAGCTGAATCTTGCCCACGGGGGATTTGCCCGCTTGGATGCGATCCTCGGGATTCTCCAGACCATGGTCGAGCGCGTTGCGGATCAGGTGGTTGAGCGGCGCCTCGAGCCGGTCGAGGATGTCGCGGTCGACGCCGGTGGTCTCGCCGATGATCTCCAGCTTGGCCTGCTTTCCCAGCTCGCGGGCGAGGTCGCGGACCAGGCGGGGGAATCCCTTGACGCCGTCGGCGAGCGGGCGCAAGCGACTGGCGAGCACCTCGTGCTGGAGGCGGCTCGAGAGATCCTCGTCGGCGCGGGTGAAATCCTCGAACGCGTCCATCGATTCGGTGAGTGATCCCGATGCCTCGCCAGCCCGTGCCTTGGCCTCGGCCAGGAGCTCGCGCTCGGCAACCGACATGGCGGCCGCGTGCGCTGACAGCCGATGGTCCAGGCGCTCCAAGGTCGACTGGAGCTCGGCCTGCTTGGCCTTGATTCGCAAAAGGCCCGCGATCAGCGGGCGCAAACGATGGGTTTGAACGACCGACTCGGCCGCCAGGCCCATGAGACGCGTCAGGCTGTCGGCCGAAACCCGCACCACGCGGTCTTGATCACGGGCCGCGGGCAAGGGCGCGGGCAAGGGCGCGGCGGGCGCGGAGTCGGGTTGCACGACGACGGGCGGTTCCACGGGCTCGGGGAGTGAGGTGGGAGGCGCCGGCACGGGGAGCCGCGTGGGAGGCGCGGGAGGCGCGGGCGGCTCGCGCCGGCCTTCGCGGAGGGCGTCAAGGTCGGTGACCAGCATCTCGATCTTCGGCGCGTGGTTGGCCTGCCAGGCCTCGAGCTCGGCCTCGCTCTGGGCGGCGATCTGGACCAGAAGATCGACGCCGATGAGCATGACGTCGACGTCTCCGGTCGTAAGGGTGAGTTTGCCCTTCTGGGCGGCCACCAGGCAATCCTCGAGCGCGTGGGCGATGCGCACCGCTGGGTCGAGCCCGACGACCCGGGCCGCTCCCTTGAGCGAATGGGCCGCCCGCATCAAGGGCTCGATGGTCTTGGGGTCGGCCGCCGCGCCCTCGAGCGCCAGGAGCCCCGCCGACAAGGTTGCCGTATGGCTCTCGGCTTCCATGCGAAACAGCTCGATCAAGGAAAACCCGCTGAGGTCGTCGCTCACGGGAAGATCCCCCCGAGCGCCGTGAAGACGCGCTGTTCGTCGAGCAAGTCGACACTGCGACCCCTCCACGAGACGACCGCTTTCCCCAACCCTACCGCGGGATTCGCCAGCGTGGCCGGCAAGCCGCCCAGCGTGCCCGAGGCCACGCGCTCGACGCCGACGACTTCGTCGGCCGCGAAGGCCCAGGTCTCGGACCGCTCGCGATCGCGTAATACAACCAGCCGGGCGGACGACTGGGCCGGGTCGACGCCCAACAGCCCATGCAGCGACACACAGAGCAAGATCTGTCCACGCAGATTGACGATCCCCCGGAAGATGGCGTTTGTGCGATGGGGAACCTTGTGGATGGGCCTTAGGGCGGCGACCTCGGCGATGGTCTGGGCGTCAAAGGCGAGCCATTCATTCCCCAGACGAAAGATCAAGAGGGCGACGCCGCGCCCCGTTACGACGTGTTCGCCGGGCACAAGATCGTCGTCATGGCAGGCGGTCAGCTCGTCGGGAGCGGCCAGCCAGCGCGACCAGTCGGCGAGATAGCCGGCGGGCGCGGGCCGGTCGAAAAACGAACGGGCGGCCGTGGCGAAGACCGGGCAATCGTGGCAGTGCGCGTGCACGGCGAGCTCGGGGCAGCTTCGGTCGCCCCGGATTCCCACGCGATTCCAACAATCCACCAGCGGCAGCGCGATCAGCCTGGCGAGGCCGTCCCCGGACGTCTCCTCGTCAGGGTGGTTTGATCCCATCGCAGTCGGATCGGAGATCATGGATTCGATTCCTCGGGATCAGTTTGTCTCGGCAGAGTGCCGCCGTTTGGCGCGGCGGCGAAAACCGGCGGCGGCCGCGTGATCGCCCTTTTGTTCGGCCAGAAGCGCCAGCGAGAGCAGGGAGAGCTCATGGCGCGGGTCGAGATAGACCGTCTTGCGAAAACAGTCCTCGGCGCGGTCGCGGTCGCCCTGGGCGTGATGGATCGTTCCCAGCAAATGATAGGCTCGGGCGCTTGGTCCGTTCCTCTGGATCGCGCGTTCGCAGGCGGCGACGGCCAGGGCGTGGCGTTTCTGATTGGCGAGTGTTTCGGCCTCGGCCAGAAGATCCTCCGCGATTTCCAGTTGAACCGACGGCCGGGACGCGGGCGGGATGATCGGCGAGGTTTTATGAATCGGCTTGTGGCGAATCGCCGACGGAGTGGGGCTGCTCGCCGCGAGCTTGCGATAGGTGAAGCAGGCCGGGTCGCCCACCGCTTGAAATCGAGTGGCTCGCCCGTCGCCGCCCAGCCGGTCGGCGTGGCCCAGGACGAGCCAGCCGTCGGGCTCGAGCAGTCGATCCAGCGTGGATTCGACCCGCTCGCGGGCCGTTGAACAAAGATAAATAAGTAGATTTCTGCAAAAGATTATGTGATAAAGTTGAGCGCTTTTGAATAAGTTTGGGTCGAGCGCGCTGGCCCGGTGAAATCGGACGAGTGCTCGGATGGCGGGATCGAGCTCGAAACCCGCGGCGTGTGGTTGAAAGAATCCTTCGGTCGCCGTGGCGGCGGGACCGCGAAAAGCGTTGGCGGAATAGACCCCGGCGCGGGCGGATTCGAGCCGGCGGGCGCTCACATCGACGGCGTCGATCGTGAATCGGTTCTTGGGCAAGCCGGCCTTGGACAAGGCGATCGCGATCGAGAAGGGCTCTTCGCCGCTCGAGCAGGGCAGACTGAGCACCCGAAGCCGGGGCAGGGCGGGCTCCTTGAGCCAGCGCGCGGCGATCTGGTCGCGCAGCCACGCGAAGGGCTGTTCGTCGCGAAAGAACCATGTCTCGGGGACCACGACCTCCTCGGTCAGGGCCAGGAGCTCGGGCTCGGACGCGGCGAGCTTAAGGGCATAGCTGGCCAAGTCGTCGGTCCCGATCTCTTCCATGCGCTTTTTCGCCGCCCGCCCGAGCATTCCCCGCGGCAGCGCGGCCGGATCGAGCCCGATCCGATCCGCCAGCAACGCCTCGATCGCGTGTAATCCGCCGGCTTTCACGCGCGTGGCTCCTTGATCAAGGCGGCCGGTTCGTGTTCTTCGCTGGAATCCAGGGCGGCCGACTCGAGCGCATCGACCAAGAGAATCTGCACGATCTCGCCGCGCTCGGTCTGGACGATCGGACCCAGATAGGGCGCTCGGGACAAGATCACGGGAGATGGAACCGCTTGTTCGGGCCGGATCGAGAGCAGGTCGCTGACTTCCTCGGCGATCAGCCCCACGATCCGGCGTTTTGGGGCCGAGTCCTGTCGTTCCGCGGCCACGGCCATGCCCACCTTGGCGGGATGATCCAGGTCTCGAGCGGCGTCGACCAGGATGATCCGGGTTGCCAGCCGGTCGCGGCAGGGGCCTGCGCCCAAAAGTAGTCTCAGGTCGATGACGGGAACGACCGGGCCGCGAGAGGAGAGCAGGCCTGCCAGGTGCTCAGGCGCGTGGGGGACGGCGCGGAGCGCGACGCGGGGAACAAGCTCGACGACGCGGGCCGCGTCGACGGCGTGGCGATTGGAACCAGCGGTGAAGGTCAAGAGCAGCATGGTGGTCGGGCGTCTCAAGAATCACGACTGAGTGGAAGCCG
>DAIDHE010000147.1 GCA_027459775.1 Planctomycetales bacterium
CGGGACGTTGGGGTTGGGATCGGTGGGGGGCGGGGCCGCGCCCGCCGGCGCGTTTGCCGACCGAAACTGGGGAGCGCCGCTCGAGGGTGCCGCGCCGTCGGCCGTCGACCCAAAGCAGCCACACGTTTGAATCCACGTCACAAGATCGTTCACGGGCACCGTCTTGTTCGGCCCGATGCCGCCGTCAGGCGACGCGCCCAAGCCACTGGCCGGCGCGGGCGAGGTTAAATCGGGGGGGGGTAGAAAGGGCAATCTGGGTCGTCGAGATCGACGCATTCCCCGATCCCAGCGGGGTGGGTTTCGTGAGGCCCCATTCGCGGGCGAGCGTGGGATGTTTCAGCTCCCAGTGGTCGAGCTTGATCGTGAGCCGCTCATCCATGGCGTCGAACTGGTGGTCGCCTTGTTTTTCGAGCCGGTCGACCAGCTTCAGCCGGCCCCAGGGGCCAAGGTCGGCGGTCCCGCTCAAGGCGACGGCGGCCTCTTTGAGCAAGAGTGGCCCCGAATGCATGAGCTGCCGCGGCTCGAACGGTTCCGCAACGGCGCTGACGCGAAGTCGGCGCGTGCGCTCGGGGCGGCTCATGGTGCGAATCCTGGGTGGTTGTGCGATCAAGAATCGGACACGGTCGACGAAGACAACTCAGCGAGCAAGGCTGGGAACGATTCCCCCGTGAGGAGAGCGACGGCGCGTTGCGCTGCCTCTCTATAAGAGTACTGGGTCGAATCTCGCCAGCGCCCGCCACCAAATGGCGAAAAGAATCCAAAAACGCTCGCGCGAGCCATTGCTGGCATGCACGATATCTACTTCTTCGTTGGGTGGAAATGAGTGATGATCGATTGTCGATGAAGGAAGACCTGTCGGCAAAAGTCGAGTCTGGCATTGCCTTTTTTTGGGGAATGGCGAAGATTGCCCGAGCACACCGGGCGAGTCATCCAGCGCGAGGGAACGCGGAGGATGTTGCGTTCGCGGGCGGCGATCGAGAGTGGGTCGCGGCCGAGGCGTGGTTGGGCGTGGGGCGGGTCCGTGCGTGGACTGGCTGAGCGCCCGGCGGCGTTTTCGCGAGCGGGGTAAGGCAGGCAAGGAGGCGCATGCCGATGGCGCGCTGGTTCGTTGATCGACCGTCGCGACGGGGGATTCACTCGGTCAGTCTCAGGCGAGTGCTCCCGGAGGGGCGGTTCGTGGGTGCGCTTGATTGGAAGGTGACCGGGTGCACCGACGATCATAGGCGGCTGGAACCGGGCCAGGTGTTCGTCGCGACGCGGCACGAACACACGGGCTATGACGGCCATGCTTTTGTATCCGAGGCGCTCGAGCGCGGCGCGGCCGGGGTGATCGTCGAGCGCCCCAGCGAGGCCGCCGGGCGCTTGCAGGTGGTTGTCGACGACGGTGCTCTGGCCTTCGCGCGGGTCTGCCAGGCGCTTGCCGGCGATCCCTCGCGGCGGCTGGCCGTGCTGGGAATCGCCGGAATCATGGGCCGGACCCTGGCGGGTCTTTTCATCCGCTCGATCCTGGCCGCGGCGGGCGAGCGGGTGGGGTTGATTGGGGCGCTTGGCCTTCACGACGGCGCGACCGAGCGCCCGCTCGGGGCGGGATTCGAGCCGCGCGGCGAGGGTTCGCGGCCGGCCGGGCGCGTTCTGGGGCCACGTGAGGGCTTTGCCCCTTCGCCAGCGGCGGTGTCAGCGCTCCTGGCCGAGCTCGCGGACAACGGCTGCTCGGGGGCGATTGTGGAGGCGCCCGGCGAGGCACTCGAGCGCAGCGCCCTGGCCGCCGTTGATCTGCACGCCGCGCTCGTGACCGACGTGCTGGCGCCCCACGGATTCCCGGCCGATTTCGTGCTCGATGAACGAAGGTCGATCGCGCGGCTGGTCCATCAGGTTGTCCCCGGCGGCGTGGTGGTGGTCAATGCCGACGACCCCAGCGCTGAGATTCTGGGGGGCGTGAACCTGGCCGCCCGGCGCGTGGCCTTTTCGCTTTCGGACCAGGCCCACGAGGTCGACGTGCACGTCCGCGTGACCCAGGAAAACGCTTCGGGCGTCCAGTTCGTGCTGCACGGCTTTGAGCGGCCGGGCCTGGTGCACCTGCCCTTGCTGGGTCCACGAGCCGCGAGCGCGGCCGCCGCGGCCGCCGCATTGGCGTGGGCTCTCGAGATCAAGCTCGACGCCGTCGTCGCGGGGCTCGAGAGCGTCCGCGCGGTCGCCGGCTCGCTGGAACGCGTCGACCAGGGGCAAGACTTCGACGTGCGGATCGACTCCGCCGCCACGCCGGCCGCGCTCCGCGAGGCCCTCACCACCCTGCGAGCCGTCTCCACCGGCCGGCTGCACTGCGTTTTCGCCGCCGAAGGGGGCGGCGACCGGCTCTTCCGCCGCGCCCTGGCCGACGCCGTCGAATCCACCGCCGACCGCATCACGATCACCGCCAGCAACCCCCGCCACGAAGACCCCAACCAGATCCTCGACGACCTGCTGGCCGGTTTCCACCAGCCCGGCAAGGTCCGCGTCGAGCCCGACCGCCAGACTGCCATCGAAACCACCCTCGCCGACGCTCAACCCGGCGACGCCATTCTCATCGCCGGCAAGGGTCGCCAGGCTTACCAAATCTTCGCGAACCGCGTGGTCCCCTTCGATGATCATCAAATCGTCGAGGAATGGCTGCGTGGGCGGCGGAGGCCTGGGAAAACCCAGAGGTCGGCCTGATTTCCCGCGAACAATCTCTTGCTCGCTCGCGTCTTGTGAAGAGTGCATCCACCAAAATCCCCGCCAAATCGTGGTTTCGGTTCCGCCGATTGTGCATCGTGCGCGAGCCAAATAGGCCCGATTTGCCGCTTGCTAAACTAGAATGGAGTGGATCCCGAGGACTGCGAGGAGCGCGCGATGGCGATGACAATGCTGAAAGACCCTCAACTCGACGACGACGACGTGCTGGATCGCGGCGGTCAGGCCCCGGAACACGATCCGGCCGTGCTGTGCGCCCGGCTGCGTGCGTTGGCTTTGGAGGCCCACCAAGCGGCTCGGACGCGCAAGCCTTTAAGCGTCGATGACTTTGGCGACCTGCACGCGCGCATCACCCAGCTTCGCTCGAGTCTGTACGCCCAGCGCCTGGACGGGCTGGCCGACTACGTGAGCGCTCTGGAACGCACCCTCTTCTGAGTTTCGACTGGAAAAGGCCATGGCCGCGTGTCGCCCACGGACTCGCGGTGGCTTTCTCAAGAGGCGCCGGGCGGATTCGAACCGCCGAATAAAGGTTTTGCAGACCTCTGCCTTACCACTTGGCTACGGCGCCCAGTTCAGGGCGGGCCTCGATGCGGAACCGAGCCGCTCGAGCGATATCCGACTCTAATCATATCCCCCACATCTGACAAGAACGGTCGCCCCCACGTTCACACGCCAAATCGCGCTCCACGCCACGGGTTGGTCTTCGGGATTCTTGATCCCGCCTAGTCTGGCTGAATTGACAAGAAAAAAAGCGTGTCCTAGGTTTCCCACGGCGCTCTTGACTGCCTGATCATGCGCATGAGTGCCGAAGAAAGCCTATACTCCCGTGCAGAATCGCATTTGCACCATGTCGATCCACCCCTTCCATCCTCGGGAGCGACCCTCCGATGCCCACGCCAAGGAACGAGCAGCGCGACCTTTATTTGACGTCACCCCTCCAGATCTATCTCCAGGACATCAACGAGACTCCGCTCCTGTCGGCGTCCGAGGAACGCGAGCTTGCCGAGCGCGTCGCCCTGGGCGATCCCTACGCCCGCGAACACATGGTGAAAGCCAACCTTCGGTTGGTCGTGAACATCGCTCGAGGGTATCTGGGCAAGGGGATTGGCCTGGAGGATCTGATCGAGGAAGGCAATCTGGGCTTGATGCGTGCGGTCGAGGGGTTTGACGGGCAGATGCAGACGCGGTTCAGCACGTACGCGAGTTACTGGATCAAGCAATCGATCCGGCGGTCGGTGATGAACAATGGCAAGCCGATCCGGCTGCCGGCGTACATGGTGAGCCTGCTGGCCAAGTGGCGGCGGGCGACGGCCGTTCTGGCGGAGCGGATGGGGCGCGCGCCCTCGCATGAGGAGGTCGGGAAGGCGCTCAAGCTTTCCAAGAAAAAGCTGGCCATCGTGGCCAAGGCGATCCGGATTCACAATCTCACGCCGCACAATGAGAACGGCGACGACGAGGGCCCCGCCATCGACGAAATGCTAACCGACGATCGCGGCAAGGGAGTCGAGTCGCGGCTCATGGAAGCCGACGATCTCGACCGGATTTTCGAGCACATCCACGCCCTTGAGGACCGCGAGGCGACGGTCATCCGCATGCGTTTTGGGCTCGACCATTACGATCCGATGACGCTGCGGGAAGTGGGCGAAAACCTGGGCCTCACCCGCGAACGGGTTCGTCAGCTCGAGAGTCAGGCGATTCAGAAGCTCGTCCACGCCCTGGCCGAGACCAGCGGCTCGATCGGCGACTGACGGAACGTCGGGGCCACACGTCACAACGAAGTCCGCGCGGGGGCGCTCGGGGTGGGTCGACTCGGACGGGTCGATCCAGCCCGAGCGCTCCCGTTTTTGTTGGACGCCGGAGCCGTCGACCTGGCCAATCGCGGCCAGCCTCGCGGCCTTGTGCGCGGGTCGTGCTTGTGTCGGCTCAATATTAGGCGATTGCTCTCGAACAACCCTTGTGACGCGGCGGGATTCGTGATCCAGGCGAACCGGCCGCCACCCGGAGGGAAATACCTGGATCGGGACGCGGCATCAACAATCGGTGGGCTCCGAAGAAACGGGGAGGATTCAGCATGGTGTGCTCGATGATGAAAAAGGGGTTGGTGGCGGCGGCGCTGGGCGCTGGCGCGCTCTATCTGGCGTTTGGCACGCACGCCACGAGCTATGTCAAGACGGCGTTCCACAAGGTCCGCCAGAACGCCAAGGACGCGGTCGACCCGCAATTCGAAATCGATCGCGCCCGCGACGAGATCAACAACCTGCGGCCGATGATCGAGAAAAATATCGAGACCCTGGCCCGCGCTGAGGTCGACGCCGAGCACCTCGAGCGCGAAACGGCGACGATCCAGGCCAATCTCACCAGCGAAAAGAAGGTCATCCTGGGGCTGCGCGATCAGCTCAAATCGAGCGAGGTTCGCCTGACCAGTCATGTCGCCGACACGGCCGACGAGATCAAGGGCGACCTGGCCCACCGTTACGACCATTACCGGTACGTCGAGCAGCTTTTGGCCGAGAAGCAGGCGACGTTGAAGGCCAAGCGCAAGACGATCAAGGCCGCGCACGAGCAGCTCGAGAATTTGCGCACGCAGAAATCGACGCTTTTGGCCAAGCTGGCGGGCATCGAGGCGCGGCTGCGGATGATCGAGGCGACCGCGGCCAAGAACGAGTTTCAGTTTGACGACTCAGCGCTTTCGCGGGCCAAGGAGACGGTGACGGAGCTCGAGGAGCGTCTGGATGTGATGGCGCGGCGTGCCGAGATGGAAGGTCGCTACGCGGGGCTCGAGGGGACTTCGCGGGTTGTCGATCCCAGCCGTGACGTTGTGAAGGAAGTGGACGATGCGTTCGGCGGCAACGGATCGCGGCCCACGCCCAAGTCGGGAGAGAAGTCGCTTTGACCCAAGCCCCTCCCAGGGTCGCTCAGGGTCGGGGCCGGACTCGAGATTCCGGTTCCGATCCCTGGGCGGCTCGCGACGGGCGTTCGCGGCGTTCTTGAGTGGGACACGACGAAAGTGAATCTGGGCGGCGAGTCAATCATGCTGGGACAATGGCGCGTTGTACTGCGGCAGGCGGAGGAAGCGGCCCGGCAGGGGCGCTATGCCGAGGCATACGCCCTGGCGAACCGCCCCGAGGTCGCCGACCACCATCACGCGGTGCAGTTCCGCGGGCGCATGGCCTTGGACCTGATCGCCCGAGCCGCCCGCCGCGGTGCGGCCGACGACCAGGACGGGGCCGTTGACGACCTCGACCTGGCCGAACGCATGGGTGCTCCGCCCGACGCGCTGGCCGCCGCCCGCTTGAATCTGGCCGATCGATCGGCCGGAGAAATCATCAGCCGGCTCGAGAGCGGCGACCCCGAACGGGCGCTCGAGCGCCTGAGCGAGCTCGCCAGGCGCAAGATCGGCGGGCCGGCCCTGAGGCGGGCTCATGAGATCGCCCTCGCCTGGCGTCAGGGTCTGGCCGAGGGCCGCCGGGGCGAATTTGGCCGCGCCTGCGAGCAGCTCGACCGGGCCGAGCGGCTGGCGGCGGGGCTGGGCTCGGGCGCGATCGAACAAGCCATCGCGGCCGCCAAGGTCGACCTGGAAAACCGCCGCAAGACCGTCGTCCCGCTGATTGACGCCTTCTACACCATCCTGGGCGAAAACCGCTGGCCTGAAATCCTGTCGGCCGCCGAGGCCGTCCTGGGCGTGGTTCCCGAGCACGCCGCGGCTCGCCAGGCGCGGACCAACGCCTGGCGGCAAATCGCCGCGATCGGGCCGGCTCACCAGGGCGCGATCCCCGCCCGGGGGGCTCGATCGCTCGGCCGAGCCCTGGATCGGACCCGTCCCGACCATTCCGAACCCACGCCCCCCCTGGACGCGGGCCTTGATGGCCGATTCTTGCTCTGGGTCGACGCCGTCGGGGGCTTTCTCGTCTGCTTGAACGATCGCATCGTCCTGGGCCGCGCTGGCGATGAAAGCCCCGCCGACGTGCCGCTTCTGGGCGACCTGTCGCGCAACCACGCGGTCCTGGAACGCCAGGGCGAGGGCTACTTGCTCAAGCCCCAGCACGCGACCTTCGTCAATGGTCGCCTGGTCGCTGGCCAGGCCTTGCTCAAGGACGGAGACGTGATCCGTCTGGGTGCGACCGTCGAGCTCGAATTCCAGCGCCCCAGCCCCATGAGCGCGACCGCCCGGCTGGCGGTCGTGAGCCGCCATCGGCTCTCGCTGGCGGTGTCGTCAGTGCTGCTCATGGCCGAGACCTGCATCATTGGCCGCGACCCGCGGTCGCACGTGAAAGCGCCCGCGCTCAAGTCTCCCGTCGTGCTCTATCGGCAGGCCGGCGGTCTCTGGTGCCGCGCCCAGGGCGCATTCGAGGTCGACAGCCAAACCCGCGCCCTCCGCGCGCCCGTCACACTCGCTTCCAACATCATGGGCGAAGGATTTTCGTTCAGTTTAGAACCTCTCCCGTCGTCGGCGGTGTAAGATGGACGACCAATCGGCGAAGAACAGGTGTCGAACATGAGCGCGACGGTGGAAAAAATCCTCGGAGTGGACTCGGACGTGCAAAGCGACATCAACGAAACCGCGATCCACGAGCCCCAAGATTCCTCGGAATCCCAGTCGGACGGCTCGGCCCGCTCACCGCGGGAACGATACACCTTCGGCTCGGGCGCTCGCCCGCTCGACGGTTACACCATCAAGCGCGCCATCGGCCGGGGCGGCTTCGGCGAGGTCTATTTCGCCACTTCCGACTCGGGCAAGGAAGTCGCCCTCAAACTGATCCTGCGCAACCTTGAGATCGAACGCCGGGGCGTGGTTCAGTGCATGAACCTCAAATGCCCCAACCTGCTCTCGATCTTCGACATGAAGACGACCGAGGAAGGCGACGCCTTCGTCGTGATGGAATACGTGGCAGGGCCCAGTCTGGCCACCGTGCTCAAGCAGCATCCCAACGGCCTGCCGCTCGACCAGGTTCAAGCCTGGCTCCGGGGGTTGGTCGAGGGCACGTCGTACCTCCACGACCACGGCATCGTGCACCGCGACCTCAAGCCGGCCAACCTCTTCATGGAAGAGGGCGTCGTCAAGATCGGCGACTACGGCCTGGCCAAGCTCATCACGCCGTCGCAAGGGAGCGATCATTCCGAAAGCATCGGCACCTGCCACTACATGGCCCCCGAAATCGGCTCGGGCAAGTATCATAAATCAATCGATATTTATGCAATTGGCGTGATTCTTTATGAAATGATCACCGGCCGGGTTCCGTTCGACGGCGAGACGGTGAACGAAGTCCTGATGAAGCACCTGACGGCGCGCCCCGACGTCACGATGCTCCCCGAGCCTTACCGGACGATCGTGGCCCGGGCGCTCGTCAAGGATCCCAATCATCGCTCGGGCCACGTGTGCGAGCTTTTGCCGAAGGGGGACGCGCCGGCCGAGCCCGAAATCCGCGTGATCGGGGCCTATCACGACGCGGGCGGTGTGCAGGAAGACGTCCACCACATTGGCGCGGAGGAGCCGCTCTATTACATCGGCCCCGACACCGTGCCGACCGGCCGACGGTCGAGTCGCGCGGCCCGTCGTGAATACCGGGCGACCGTGAGAAACGCGCTTCGCGAGCGAATCCAGGCCAATTGGGATGCACTCAAGCGACCCGCGCGCTATCAATCGCCCCCCGTCGCGGCCGCGCGGCCCCAGCAACCGCCGATCCAGGGCTTCGCGGCCGCCGCCCAGCCGAGCCCCCGGCCCGCGCCCGAACCGCCCCCTGCGCCGACGACCCGCATGCGCGTCGCCGAGCTGACCGCGTCGATGCTCTGGTCGGCCCCCCTTTTAGCACTTCTGACCATTCCAGCCATGGTGTTCCTGCGGATCGACCCCTCGAGCGATCCGGCCAAGCTCGCCTACCTGTACATCATGAGCCTTCTGGGAATCTGGACGGTCGTCGCTTCCGGTAAAGTCCTCGAGCCCCGGCGGCTCGACGAGACCTCGCGCAGGCTGGTGGGGGTGGTCGGCGGCGTCGTGCTCGGAGTCATCGGGGTCATGCTCTATCACGGGCTCGAGCTCGATTGGAAGCTTCAGTCCGAATACTTTGAAAAGCCCAGGAATTACGAGGTCGTCTATTTCGGGGCGTTGTTCGCGCTCATGTCGGGCTGGCTGGGCTCGAGCTCGCGGGCTCGGCCCCAGCGCTTCCGGGTCCGGCCGATCATCTGGACGGCCGTGGCGGCGTACGTGCTCTCGATGCTCTGGCCGTTTCAACAAGACGGTCTGCCGATCGCGGTGGCCGTCTTGATCCCGATCGTCGTGCAGCTTGTCAGTCCTTGGGACGAGGCCGCCGTCGTCCACGCTCGTTACATGACGGCGTCGGCCCGGCGGAGACGCACCGCCTGAACCGAGCGGGCCTGGCCAAAAAGGGTGATCACACATGAAACGCCTCATCCTCTTCTTGTTTCTGGGATTCCTGGTCTTCGTGTGGGCTGCGCGTCGTGTCGACCGCGCGCACCACCGCGACCGGGCGCTCCACCAGGCGAGGCATGCCATGGCTCGGGCCGGCCATGAAGCGCGCCAGGCCCTCCGCGAGGCCGGCGACGACGTCCGCGACGCCTTTCGCGAGGCCGCCGACGAGATCCACGAGGCCATGGACGACCCCGATGACAGGCCGGCGAGCGAACGTGAGGAGGCCGACGATTTGCCCGTGCCGATCGTGCGTGGCTCGCGCGTCGTGGACGCTCAGTTGAAGCCCCCCGCAAGCGCCCAGAACTCCGCCCCAATCCACGTTCAGACGGTGTCCGGGTTGTTGTCGGCGACCGAGGAGCGCGCACGATCCGAGGCTGCCGCGGCCCTCGACCATACTCTCGCGGAGTGGCTCAAACCCGAAGTGAAAACCCCCTGGACGCCCCCAGCCAAGCTGGTCCAGTCGGTCGTCATGGCAACCGTCACCACCCCGGTCCACAAGGAGTACGGCGACGTCTACCTGACCGAGATCAAGGTCAACCTGTCGCCCGAGCACAGGCAGGCGTTTCTGAACGTCTACTCCCGCGAAGTGGTCCGCGGGCGGATGGTCGCCCTCGGGGGCGGGCTTGTCTTCGTCCTCGTCTGCCTGGCCGTCGTTTCCAGCTACATTCGCGCCGACGAGGCCACCCGGGGCTATTACACCCAGCGGCTCCGCCTGCTCGCGGCCGCCAGCGTCGGCGCCGCGGGCGCGCTCATCTACCAGCTCGCCGTCTGAGCCCCTGGCCCCGCGGGCGTCCCCGCCCGCGGTCCCTCGTTCCACAACCGCATGCAGCCCTGGCCCAGACCCCGCCGTTCCAGAATGACGACCGTTCGCCGGCTCGCTTCCTCCGCGTCGCGTGCAGAGGATAGGCAAGAACTCCCGCCATCGGGTAGACTGAACCTCGAGGTGGAATGCCTTGTGGCGCGCTTCTGAAGATCGGAATCCTCGATCAGCGCGGCTCTCAAGATTCGGTCGGGAGGTCGAGCCCTTTCGATGGCGATCACGGAAACCGACGTCCTCTTGGTCAGACAGGTCCGCGCGGGGGACGCCGAGGCGTGGCGACAGCTCATTGAGCGGTTCGAGGGACGCTTGCTGGCCTTCGTCGACAGCCGGCTGCACGATCGCGCGGCCAGCGAGGACGTGGTCCAGGAGACGTTCATCGGCTTTTTGACCAGTCTGCCGCATTACGATGAAAAGCGCGACATCGAGGCCTATTTGTTTTCGATCGCCGCGCACAAGCTCACCGATCATCTGCGCAAACAGGGGCGGCGGCCGATCGACCAGTTCGGCTCGGACGACCACGGCCGGCCGCTCGAGGAAGTGGCCGGTGGCGGCCGGGCCGCATCGAGCATCGCACGGAGCGGCGAGCGCAAACGGGCCGAGGACAAGCTCCTCACCGAGGCCATGGGCCAGCTCGTCCGCGAATGGCTCGCCCGCGGCGATTTCGACCGCCTCTGTTGCATGGAGCTCCTGATCGTCAAGGGTTGGGCCAATAAGGACGCGGCCGCCCACCTTGAAATCACCGAACAGGCCGTCGCCAGTTTTAAGTTCCAGACGATCGCCCGGCTCAAGGAGATGGCCCGCCGCGCGGGGCTGTCGCTCGAGGAGCTAGGCGACTCTTAAGCCGCCGCCCAAGGCCGAGGTCAATCCATGGACCGACATCGAACCGGAAACCCCAATTCATCGCGCAACGCTCGTCCCAAGGGCGAACGTGTGAACGAGCCCGACCGGCCGATCGACGACACGGTTTTGCGCGACTATTTGGCGGACCTGTTGCCCGGGGGCGAGTCGGCCCGGGTTGAGAAGGCGCTCCGCGACTCGGCCGAGCTCCGCGCCCGGCTCGAGGAAGTCCGCCATGGCCGAGCCGACGCCCAGCTCCACTCGCTGGGCGCGATCTGGAAGCGCAATCGCCTGACCTGCCCCGACCGCCAACAATGGGGCAGCTACCTGCTCGACGCCCTCGATCCCGCCCTGGCCGACTATCTCACATTTCACCTCCAGGTCGTCGAGTGCCCCTTTTGCCTGGCCAATCTCGCCGACCTCAAGTCCCAGTCGGAAGCCGCCCCCACCTCCAAGACCCGCCAGCACAAGATCCTTCAATCCAGCCAACACCTCCTCAAGGAGAATCCTTGATTCTTGATTTTCGCTTCCACGGACGCCGTTCGTAACGACGTACTCCGTGGGGCGCGGAGCTTCTACGTGGGGTCGTGGATCCCTCGACCGGCGGCAGCGCCCGGCAAGGCCTGGCAGGTGCCGGGCACGCGTAATCGAAAATCAAGAATCAAAAAACGTCAGAGTTCCAGCTCGCGGAGCTCCTTGCTTTCGGTGTGGTTGCGCCAGACGGCCCAGGCGATACCGCCAATGCCGGCGATACCGATGAGATAGAGCAGGTCGAGGTGGGACTCGCGGAATCGCATGATGGTTGCGATCGAGAGCAGCGAGACCATGTTCATGACCTTGATCAGGGGGTTGAGGGCGGGTCCGGCGGTGTCCTTGAGGGGGTCGCCGACGGTGTCGCCCGTGATGGCGGCCTTGTGGATTTCGGTGCCCTTGCCGCCGTAGAGGCCATCCTCGATGGTTTTCTTGGCGTTGTCCCATGCGCCTCCGACGTTGCACATGAAGACGGCGAGCAACTGGCCGACGATGATCATGCCGGCCAGCATGCCCCCCAGCGCCTGGTGGCCCAGGAAGATGCCGACCAGGATCGGCGTCAGGATGGCGAGCAGGGCCGGGCCGATGAGCTCGCTCTGCGCGGCGGCGGTGCAGATATGGACGACCCGGCCGTAGTCGGGCTTCTTGTTACCCGCCCAGATTTCCTGGTCGCGGAACTGGACCCGGCATTCCTTGACGATCAGGAACGCCGCCCGGCTGACGGCCCGGATCAGCATCGAGCTGAACAGAAACGGCACCAGCCCGCCGATCAGGCCGCCGATGAACACCTTGGGATAGGCGAACGAAAGCTTGCCGGCCTCGGTGAAGTACTGCTGGGTGGTCATGTCGCCGATCCGATCCTCGCCGCCGACCGCGATGATCGCGATGAAGCTGGCGAACAGGCTGACCGCCGCGATGACCGCGCTGCCGATCGCGATTCCCTTGGTCTCGGCCTTGGTGGTGTTGCCAACCGCGTCGAGATCGGCCAGGATCTGACGAGCTCGCTTGTAGTTTTCTTCCCCCATTTCCTCGCGATCGTAGCCCATCTCGCCAATGCCGTTGGCGTTGTCGGCGACCGGTCCAAACACGTCCATGCTGATGGTGTTGCCCGTGAGGGTGAGCATGCCGATACCGCACATGGCGACGCCGTATGCGATGAAGATCGGGGTCGCCCCGGAATAGATCAGGACCGAAAGCAAGAGCGCCGTCGCGATGATCAAGGTCGACACCACGGCCGATTCATAGCCCACCGCGAAGCCCTGGATGATATTGGTGGCGTGCCCGGTCTGGCAGCTTCGCGCCAGCGATTGCACCGGTCCATAACCGGTGTGGGTGTAATAGCTGGTGGCTTTGTTGAGCGTGATGGCCAGGACGATTCCGATCAAACAGGTCCAGGCCGGGCGCATGTCGAGCCAGTCGGTGCCCAGGCTGGCCCAGAAGGGGAGCCCGCCTCCCGTGAACAAGGGGCCGTTCCATTCCCGGATGAACTGGCTGTACTGGACCTTGTAGCCCTCGCGGTCGTCGCCCCGGAGGGCGTTGTGATTGACCTCGAAACGCTCTTTGGCGGCCTGGAAGCTGGAGTCGAGCTCGTACGAGCCCAGGGCCTGGGGGTACTGGGCGTAGTATTCCTTGGGAAAATGCAGATATCCGAAACCGATGCCGACAAAGCCCAGGACGCTGGCGATCGCGCCCAGAAGGAACCCACGATGGACGGCGAAGAGGGCCTTGTCGCTGGAGTCGTCGCGTCCGGCCTTGACGGTCGAGGTGCTCCAGATCGAGCCCAGAACGCCGACTGCGCGGACGAGCAAGGGAAAGATCACTCCCTTGTGGCCGAAGCTGGCGTAGCCCAGGATCATGGCGGCGACGATGTCGACTTCGTAGCTTTCGAAGATGTCGGCGGCCATGCCCGCGCAGTCGCCGACGTTGTCGCCGACGTTGTCGGCGATCGTGGCGGCGTTGCGGGGGTCGTCCTCGGGGATGCCGGCCTCGAGCTTGCCGACCAGATCCGCGCCGACGTCGGCGGCCTTGGTAAAGATGCCGCCGCCCACCCGCATGAAGAGCGCCAGCAGAGTGCCGCCGAACCCAAAGCCCAGCAGCACTTCATAAGCGTATTCGCCGTAGGCCATGAAGATCAGAGTGCCGCCCAGGAGGCCCAAGCCGTCGGTAAGCATGCCGGTGATGGTGCCGGTGCGATAGCCGAGCTGAAGCGCCGCGCCATAGCTGGTCCGGGCCGCCGCCGCCACGCGCAGGTTGCCCCGCACGGCCATGCTCATGCCACTGAACCCCACCAGCCCGGAAAACGTCGCCCCCATGAAAAATGCCGCCGCCCGTCCGATTGCAATCGCATTGGCCTCGCTGGCCGTCGCCCACAAGAGCCCAGTCAGTACCACCATCAGCGGAAGGATCGTGCGGTATTGCTTCGCCAGGTACGCATTCGCCCCGACCTTGATCGCCTCCGCGACCGCGCGCATTCGCTCGGTGCCCTGATCCGCGCCCACCACCTGACCGACCAGCCCCCCCGCGTAAAACAGACCGGCGATCGCGACCAGGAGCACCAGCCACAGGGCGACCTTCTCGATCAATTCATAGTGAGGGTCGTTCAGGAAGGCGAAGAATTGGAACTGCCTGTCGGGTGCCTCGTTGTCACGTAGCTTGGAGAACGCGGCCGCTCTCGCGGCGGCGATCTCAGCGGCGGTCGGGGCCGGCTGGGCCGGGGCGGCCTGGGCGTTCTTGGCCGGTGGTTGGTTCTTGGCCGGCTCGGCTGGGGTTGGAACGGCCTGGGTGGGCTGAGCCTTCGCGGCCGGCCCCGCCGGCGACGACGGGGCGGCCTTGGGCTTGGCGGCCTCTTGAGCGCCTAGCCAACCGGCCGCCATGAGCGCGGCCGCGATCACCATCAACCGGATCGGTCTCCCTCGTCGCATGGTCGGGTTCTCCTGCTGCTCTTCACAAGGTGACGACGTCGGTCGCGATCCTGGCGTCGCCAGACCCGACCCGCTGCGACGACCCGTGCCAGGTCGTCCGCCCGTGAGCGGTCCATTCCGAAACCGCGAACACCCCCGTCCGCGGTGACGGTGCTCGCTTCGCCGGCCGAGGCGAGGCTCGCACGCAAGCCTTCCGCGCCGTCGCTCATCGAAAGCACGAATCCGCGAAAGGCGGCGCGATCCGCGTGCGGTTCGAATCGCCGCCGCGTGTCGCTGAGAAATCTCCGCCCTCGGACTGGACCGACTCTATGGGAAGAGATTAAACACAACCACGCGCCGTCGGGGAAGAGTCTAGAACCAAAATCGAGCGCCCGGCGGCGGATCCCCGAAGGCTTTAGTACCCCAGGGGCGTGCGGGGAAACTTGCTGACGTCGATGTACAAATAGGCCCCGCCGGTCGTCGTCGCGAGCCGTGCCAGGGGCGTTTGCTCGCCCAGATTCACCCCGTAGCCAAACTCGATTGCCTGGATCCGAGTCGAGCCGACCTTGTCAAGCACGAGGTTCACGTCCGAGTTGCTCATCATGTCGGCGTCGGTCAAGAAAAAGATCACCTCGGGCTTGATCTCGAGCGCCCGCGTCAGTGCGCGCTTGTGGTCGGTGCCGCCGTCGGCCTTGATCCGCGAGAGCTGGCTTTCGACCCACCCTTTGTTCGACCGGGTCGCCGCCATGAGCCCCTTTCGCCCCCGTGGATCGTCCATGATCCAGGGCTCGAGGTTGTAAAAGATCACCGCGAACGCGGCGTCGGGCGGAAGCTGGCCGAGCGAGGCCATGAGCTCGCGCTTGGCGACCGTGAGCGCGCTGCGGGTTTCCATGCTTCCCGAACAGTCGATGACGTAGGCAAACGAATGGGCGTGTTCGCGCGCGCCAAAAAACTGCGTGCCCGGTCCGATTCCCGGCCCCGAGCCCTTGGCCGAACCACCCCCCGCGCCTCCACCGCCGCCAACCCCAGAACCTGGAATCAGCCCCTGTCCGATCGCCGAAGGGCCCGGGAGCGAGAGCTCGGCCGGAGCACTCGGAATGGGCGACTCCTGGGGCAAAATCTCGGTGAGCAAGGTGTCGGCCAGGGGGTCGCGAGTCGCTCCTTGCGGGCTTTCATGGTCCAACTGGGTTCTAGGCAGCCGGCTAGTCCCGCCCATCTGACCGGGCCCGCCCCCTCCCTCTCCTGGCTGGGGTGGGACAACCGGTGGACGATCGACGGCCGAATCGAGCTCGGCATGAAGCGCCTTTGGACCCCGCGCCGACCCCGGAACGCTGGCGCTTAGAACCACCAACGAGCCCAGGAGCAATAGCCCGGCATGCACCGCCCCCGAGGTCAGGATCGCCCAGGGATCGGTCAGCGGCGTTCGCCCCAGCCAGCCTTCTTCGATCGACCGCGGCATGTGATTACGCCTCGCGATGAAACCGACGTACTCAGGCGTCTGGCCCGGCGCATTCCTCGGACGTTTCGCCCGCTCTCAGGAATTGTATCGGTGGATCGGGATCAACGTCGCTTCTCGTTCGCGATTTCCGGTGGGACCAGGCGGCCGCGCGGATCAACCAAGCCGCCAAACAGATCGCGACCGAGACTGCCAAGACGATCCAGGAACCCAAGGGCGTCCACGCCGAGCGAGGCGGCAGGGTCGGTTCCGCCACCGCTTCCTCTTTGACCTCCTGGACCGGCGGCGCGGAACCCACAACCAACGGAGCGAATCGCATGCCATCGCGCGCGGTGTAACCGATCTTGCGAAAAAACGTCCCTGTGAACACAACTTCTTGACCGAGCTTGGGTAATGGCTCGCCTTCGCGTTTGGAGGGCTCGGGGCAGGTCGCGCAGAATAGGTCGCCCTTGGGGGTGGACAGCCAGAGCTCGACGAGTGCTGGGAACTCGCCGACGGACCCTTGATGGAACATGCGTACAATACGTCCCCTGACGGTCACGCGCCGACCGGTAAATCGTGCGGGGTTTTCCCACAGATCGCGGTGACTCGTGAAAGCCGGGGGCTCGTCAGAAGATCGTTGAGGGTTGAGGGCCGCCCTGTATGCCGGCAAATCGGCCAGACCAAGTCGCCCGCCATCGCCCTGCTCCTGGCCCAGGACGGGCAGGGAGGCGGCAAGTGCGACCATCAGGCTGGACGGTGTCATCCAGGCCCGTCGGCGGATCCCGTTGATTCGCCCTCGACCCCGCTGGTCTCGTTCGCCCATGGTTGTTCCTCGTTATGGAGCGCCTGGGAGCGATGGGCCGCGAAACTCAGGGATCGATCCCGGCTGGTTGAGCCGGATCGAGGTCACGCCCGCGCTCTGGCACACGGCGATGATCTGGGCCGCCGACTCGTAGCGCAGGCTTTCGTCGGCGACCAGCCGCACGCGCAGGGGCTTTCCCTCGAGAAGCTGGACGTACTGAGCCAGCCGCTTGCCCAGCGACTCGATGTCGGGAAGTGCGGCCTCGCCGAGCCGGATCGCCCTGAGGTCCCCCAAATCGCCGGCGACCGCGCGCACGAGCAGGTCGTTTTCCAGGTCGGAATCGGCCGACCGCGGCGGTTGAGGGCGGGCCTGGCCCTTCTGAGCGGCCGGTAGGGCGGCCGGCGTGGCGGGCAAGTCCAGATCAAGATGCGTTTCGGCTGACGGAGGCTTGAACGTCAGGATAAAGAACGCCAGGAGCTGAAACGCCATGTCCAGCATTGGTGTGACCGGAAAGACAACCTCTTGTTCGGTCTGAAGCCGGCCGCGGGTGCGGCGGGCGCGGGCTTGCTCGGCCTTGGTCGGGTCGGACGCCACGAGCGAGACGGCCGGGTTGTTCATGGGTTCCGGCTCCGTAGCACGACCAGGCTGAAATGGGCAAAGCCTCGCTCCTGGGCCTGAGCCAGAGCGCCGCGGACGGCCCCATAGGAAGCGTCGCGGTCCGCGCGAATGATGACCAGGGTCGGCAACAGGTCTTGGCCAGCGGCCTGGTTCTTCAAGGTTTCCAGGCCCGCCCTGCGGGTCTTGGCCTCTCCGGCCCACCAGAGCGCGGCCGCTTTTTCATCAAGGGGGCGATCGCCGTCGAGAAGCTTCCCCTGGGCGTCGAGGGCGACGCTCATCCGGTCCAGGGCGAGATCCGAGCCCGGCAAGGCCGCCGGGGCGACCGGCAGCCGGATCGCCTTTGGGCCCTCGTCCAGTTGTGCTCCAAAGTGCACCAGCATCATGAAGAACGTGATGAGCTGCAGCACCATGTCCAGGAGC
>DAIDHE010000148.1 GCA_027459775.1 Planctomycetales bacterium
AAACGCGCATGTCGTGATGTATGCGGCCGACGTTTTCGTCCAGGGTCGAGAAGGGGGCGATCGCGTGCCGGCGAAGGTCGCGTCGATCGGGACGGCGATCGACCTCGCCGTCCTGACGCTCGAGGACGATGCGTTCTTCAAGAAGCGGCCTCCGATCGAGCGCGCGGCCAAGCGCCCGGCCGTCGGCGAACAGACGACCTTGTTCGGCTTCGCCGCCGGAGGGACGGGCTTGGCCGTCACTCGCGGTCCAGTTTCGCGGATCGAGTACGGCCCCTACAGCGACCAGGTCCAGGGGATTCGAATCCGGGTCGACGCCGCCGCGTCGCCGGGCACGAGCGGGGGAGCGGCGATCGTCGGGGGCAAGATGGCGGGGCTGGTGTTTCAGCGCACCGAAAACAGCGCCTACCTCATTCCCAACGAGGAGATCGACGGATACCTCGAGGACGTCAAGGACGGGCGCTACGACGGCAAGCCCAATCTCTGGGGTAATTTCCAGATCCTGACCAACGAGACCCTGCGCAAGAAGCTCGGCTTGACCAAGGCCGAACATGGGATCATGCTGCGCGAGACGGCGCGGGTTGGTCCGCCGTCACCGCTCCAGGAGTACGACGTCCTGACCCACGTGGCCGGCGTCCCGCTCGACAACGAGGGGATGGTCGAGTTCGAGCCCAACCTGCGGCTCTTGTTCCTTTCCGTGCTGCCGAGGCTGGGCCGGAAAGACGCCGTCCCGGCCCGGATCATCCGCCATCGCCAGCTCCTCGACGTCGAGATCCCGCTCACGCTCGAGAAGCACGACCTCTTCAAGATCTACACCGGCGAGTATCCCAGCTATTTCGTCCACGGACCGCTCGTTTTCTCGCCAGTGTATCAGGCCGCCGTCGAGAACTATGTGCAGGGCAACCCCGCGATGGCGGAGGGAACCCCGCTCATTACCCGCCTGGGGAGCCTCGCGGCTTTTCCCGGCGAAGAGCTGGTGGTCGTCACTTCCCCCATGCTTCATCACAAGATCGCGCGTGGTTATGCCGATCCGTTCGGACAGGTCGTGAAAGACGTCGATGGCGTGCCGATCAAGAATCTCGCCCATCTGGTCGAGGTGCTTCGGGACGGCAAGGATGAATTCCTGACCATCCGCTTCTTCGGCAACTGGACCGAGACGTTGGTCTTTCCCCGACGCGAGCTCGAGGATGCGACCCCCGATCTCATGGCTGAAAACGGCATCCCCAAACGCGGCACCGCCGACGTGATGGCGATCTGGAACGCGCGCGGGAAACACAGTCCTTGAGCGGTCTGGCCCCGGACCAGGAGCACCATCGCCAGACAACCGACTCAAGACACCCGCCTGCCGACTTCGGGTGCGAGTGGATGGGCGGTCTGGAAGCCGAGGCGAATCGAGGAGCGACGGTCTGGAACCGACTATGAGCGACTGTCTGGAACCGACTTTGCGCCGCGGAGGCTTCGAAGGCGGCTCGTCGTGGGCCTCCACTGTCAGCGCCGGCGGCTCGGGAACAAAGCCCCGTAGCATCGACTGCAAGTCCCTGGCCAGGATCTTCTCGTCCGGAAAGAAGAGCCGGAGGATTGTCGGCGGCCGCTTGCGCTCGCCGTAACCACGGCCGCGAGCGCCAAAATCCGGGGTGTGGCCGTACTTGGCCTGGAGCGTGAACCGGTTCAGCAGACCGCTCGAATCGTGCGTCGCCTCTTGCAGGAACTTCCTCCCCATTTCGTCCAGACCTTCATACAAGCTCCGCGCCTGATCCGGATCCTCGAGCGCCTTGGCCAAAAGATCGACAAGCTCTCCCTTCCTCGTTGCCTCGCCCCCCCAGCAGCTTCGCCAGAGTCTTCACTTCGTCGACCCTCCGAGCGGAGAAGGCGTCGCGAATTGTGCGTGGTTGAATCACGTCGTGGTAGCGCATGTCCCATTCCTCTTCGTTCGTCCCTCGGCCAAACGACCGGCTGGCATTATAGCGGCTCGCGCCGGCCGGTTTTCAGACAGATCGAATTAGGGCTCGGATTGGACGTGTCTTTTCTCTCCTCGACGACCTTTCAGGTGAGGTGTCTATGTACACGTCAGTCGGTCGATTTCCACCAGGTGAATGGCCCTCGGGCGCGCAACAATGAAAGCGACAAAAGATTTTTCAAAAATGATAACTCATGTCGTGATGAGGCATTACGCGCATGCGTCTCATGATGATGATGGGGCTGCATTAACGGGTACCCAAACCGGTGTTAGTGATAGAGTGGGCGAGTAGCGTGGACCGTGGACCTGACGGTGAAACCTCGTCTCTCGAGTGCGTCGATCACGGCCCAGAAAGGTCAGCGCGGCGGTGAGGCCGAAGCTCTGCCTTGGGCCTCGCTCGGTTCGCCGTCTCATGTCGCTCATTGTGCCTGTTTCGTGCTCCCACCCTAGGCGCCGGCCTGCTCGAGCCGGGTGCGTCGCTCAGTTCGACCCCTCGATCAACCCGCCGTGTCGGGCCGTGTCGGGCCGTGTCGGGTTCCAAGCCCTTGCTGTTTTGAGGTCGAGTGCCATGGCGTTGTCCGCTCGCCACAACCCGAATGAGGGCCTTGAGATGAAGCTCACGTCGAGTGGCACGGATCGTGTTTTTGAGAGTCCTGGGGGACGTTTCGAGCCCGCGAAGGCGCGCATCTGGGGGTTTTATCATCGAAAACCTCGTCCAAAACCCGCCAAAAGTGCCACACGATGCCACGCCATTGGACGACGATCGGGACCAGAAACAGAAAAAGGCCAACCTCGGCGGTTCACGTCGATGCGCACGAGCCGTTTCCATTCAGAATCCCAGGTGGGGTTTGCCAGGATCGGCCGCCCGTGCCAACATGGAAACGGGAGAAGAGCGCGGAGCGGAAGCACGCCCCGCGCAGTCCCATCACATGGAGACGTCGCGATGTCACGTGATCATCGACGCTTGCCCTCGATCGTCGCCGTCATGGCGCTTGCCGCCCTTTGCCGCCCGTCCCGGGCCGACGAGCCGCCGGGGCGGCCCGCCGACCCTGGCCAGCGGCTCGAGCGGACCTGCTTCCAGACCCACGCCCGCTGGGACGGCAAGATTCAGCTCCGGTCCGACGTCGCCGTTTGCTATGGCATCGACGCGAGCCTGCCCGAGCGGATCGCCCAGTGGAAGGCCCAGGGGTACGTGACTCACCTGATGACGGGCGTCTCGTGGGGCCAGTACCAGGACTACCTCTACGGCCGGTTCGACGGCGTCCGGCACGTCGACCAAGCCCAGACCGAGCGCGACGGCAAGGTGATCTCGCACGGCGGCGACGTCTATTACATGTCGCCCGGCGAGAGCTACGGCAGGTTTCTCTGCCAGGGCGTCAAACGGGCCATGGACGCAGGGGCCGAGGCCGTCCACCTCGAAGAGCCCGAGTTCTGGGTCCGCGGCGGATACTCCGAGGGGTTCAAGCGCGAGTGGAAGGCGCACTACGGCGAGGACTGGATCGCCCCCGATTCGTCGCCCGACGCCCAGTACCGGGCGTCGGAGCTCAAGTATTTCCTCTACCAGCGGGCGCTCAAGCAGGTGTTTGACTTCGTCAAATCCGAGAACGCGCGGACGGGTCGTCATGTGAAGTGCTATGTCCCGACGCACAGCCTGATCAACTATGCCCACTGGAAGATCGTCAGCCCCGAGTCGAGCCTGATCAAGGTCGGCGCGGACGGGTTCATCGCGCAGGTCTGGACCGGCACGGCGCGGACGCCCAACGTCTACAAGGGCAAGACCAAGGAACGGACCTTCGAGACCGCGTTTTTCGAATACGGCGCGATGATGAACGTCGTCCAGGCAAACGGCGGGACGGTATGGTTTTTGAACGACCCCATCGAGGACAACCCCAACCACTCGTGGGCCGACTACAAGACCAACTGGGAAAGCACCCTGACCGCATCGTTGCTCTGGCCGCAGGTCTGGCGCTACGAGGTGATGCCCTGGCCCGAGCGGATCTTCCACGGCCGCTATCCGACCGTCGATCGCGCGGTCCGCAAGCGCGGCGAGCGGGTCGAGCGCGTCCCGATCCCCGCGGCCTACGGGACCGAGCTCATGACCGTGTTGAGCGTGCTCAATGATATGGATCAGAGGGACGTCGCCTGGGATTGCGGCACGCGCGGGATCGGCGTGGTGGTTTCCGATACGATGATGTTCGAGCGCGGCCAGCCGAACGCGTCGGACGAACATCTGGGGTCGTTTTACGGCCTGGCGCTGCCGCTGCTCAAGCACGGAATCCCCGCTGAACCGGTTCAGCTCGAGAACGCGACCACCAAGGGCGCACTCGACCGCCAGAAGGTTCTCGTGATGACCTACGAGGGGATGAAGCCGATGTCCCCCGACGTCCACGACGCCCTCGCCGACTGGGTCAAGGCGGGCGGGGCGCTCGTGTTTCTCGGCGACGACTCCGACCCCTACAACGCCGTCCGAGCCTGGTGGAACGACCCCAGGGCGGCCAGGATCTATAAATCGCCACGTGCTCATCTGTTCGAGAAGCTGGGCCTTTCGGCCGACAGCGCTCCTGGATCGCACCAGGTCGGCAAGGGGATTCTGCTTTACGCCGCCGCCGGCCCCTCGTCGCTGACCTACCGGGCCGATGGCGCGGACGTGCTGCTCCAGCTCGTCAAGCGCGCGTGCGATTCGGTCGGCCTGGCCTACACCGAGACGAATCATCTGGCCTTGCGCAGGGGGCCCTACGTCGTGGCCGCCGGTCTTGACGAATCGATCGGCGGCCCGGACGCCGTGCTCAAGGGGCGGTTTCTCGACCTCTTCGACGCCGCGTTGCCGACGGTTGACGTGGTGACCCTCAAGCCCGGCGGCCGGCGGTTGCTCTTGGATCTCGACAAGATCCCCGGCGCTGGCCCGCTCGTCCTCGCGTCGGCTTGCAAGGTGCTGGGGGCCAAGGCCCAGGCGGGCGTGTACTCGTTCCATGCCGAGGGCCCCGACGGCGTCGACGCGGTCGTTTGTCTGCGATTGGCCGCCACCCCCAGATCGGTGAAAGTCGACGGCCAGATTCTCCCCGAGGCCGCCCACGTCTGGGAGGCCTCGACCAGGACGCTTCGGGTCAAGTTCCCCAACAAGAGCGCGGGCCGCCGCGTCGAGATCGATCGTGATTGAGCTCGTCCAACGGGCCGCCGAGCCGATCGATCGCCTTGGCCGCCCGGCGGCGTTCCGCTCAGGATCAAGATGATTGATTCGCGCGTCGATTGAATCGAGGAGGATCCCTGGTCATGTCTCATCGCACCGTCCCGGACGCTCCGCCCGTCAGGCTCGTCGAGGGCCTGCGAATCGACCAGCCCACGTTCCACGCGCTCTACGAGGCGACGCCGCCCGGGGTTCGCGCCGAGCTGATCAATGGAGTCGTGCAGATGCCCAGTCCTGTCGGCAGTGCACACGGCCGCGCCCAATTGCCGGTGTTCGCGTGGCTCATCGTCTATCTCGAGAACACGCCCGGAGTCGAGGCGCTGGACAACGTCACGACGATCCTGGGTTCAAGGAGCGAGCCCCAGCCGGACGCTCTGCTCAGAATCCTTGCCGAATGCGGAGGCCGGGGCCGTGACGAGGAGGGCTACATCCAGGGCGCGCCCGAGTTGGTCGTCGAGGTCTCCAAGACGACGCGCTACGTCGACCTCGGGCCCAAGCTCGAAGACTACGAGCGGGCCGGAGTGCTGGAATACATCGTACGCGTTTTCGAGCCCGACGAAATCCATTGGTTCGTATCCCGGAACGGGCGGTTCGAGGATCTGGAACCGGGTCCGGACGGGATCTCGCGCTCGCGGGTTTTCCCCGGACTCTGGCTCGATCAAGACGCCCTCTTGGCGGCTGACTTCAAGAGTGTTCGCGCGGTGGTCGAACAGGGCTGCGCCACGGCCGAGCACGCCGCGTTCGTCGCCAAGCTCGCCGACGCTCGCCGAACGACGTGACGCTATCGAACGAATAAGCACATCAATAAGCACGATCAACCAGCACTCGTGGCGTTTTCCGCCATTAATGAGTCCTGACCCCTTAGATGGAGGGGCGATCGTCCTGGGCCTGTTTCAGGAGGGTCTCGACATGGTTCCACAGGGTTTGCCAGGCTTGACGTTCCTGGTCGGGAAGTCTCGCCAGCTCGGCCTGGTCGCGCACGCCGGCGAGGTCGGAATCGGACTTCCAGTGCGCCAGGACTTGGCGGACGCGGGCGCGGCCTTCGGGCTTGCCCTGGGCGACGATCTGGGACCAGGCGGCCAGCTCGTCGTTCAGCCAGCCTCGGGCCTGGCCGCGGAGTTGGGCACGGGCGGGCTCGTCGGGCGGAGGGTCGTCCTTGCCTTGACCGCGGCCGGCCAGCGCGGCGGCGCAGGCGGCGTTGTAGGGGTGCGGGGCCCGGCGATCGTGGGCCAGCTTGGGGTCGGCCTGGAGGGCCTCGGCGTAGAACCGGGCCTCGGCGGCGTGGAGCTGGCGGTTGGAGCAAAGCTTGGCGAAGGTAAGCCGTTCGGCGGCGTTGGCGGGGTGGTCGTCTCCCTTGAGCACGGCCGGCAACCGGGGGTCGAGCGCGGCCATCCGCTCGGCCTCCGCGACCCACTGCTCCGACGGATATCCCCAGTCGGGTCGCTGCGAGCCCAGCTCGTGCCCGCAGCGAATTTCCCGCAGGGCTTCCGCGTACCGGCCGGCTCGGCGGAGCAAGAGGCCGAAGTTGCAGTGGGCCTCGGCGAAGTCGGGCTTGAGCGTGATCGCCGCGCGGAATTCGGATTCGGCGTCGGCCGGCTTGCCTTGGGCCCGCAGAGCGTCGCCGAGGTTGTAGTGGGCCTCGGCGTAGTCGGGCGTGAGCGTGATCGCCGCGCGGAATTCGGATTCGGCGTCGGCCGGCTTGCCTTGGTCCAGCAGAGCGTTGCCGAGGTTGATGTGGGCGCCGGCGTAGTCGAACTTGAGCGTGATCGCCGCGCGGAATTCGGATTCGGC
>DAIDHE010000150.1 GCA_027459775.1 Planctomycetales bacterium
GCTGGCTCGGCAGGTCGCGACGCTTGAGCAAGGATTATGAGGGAACGACGTCATCGAGCGAGGCCTTTATCGAATTATCGATGATTTCTCTGATGGTCCGTAGACTCGTGACAAAACTGGCTTTCTAGACGACCTCTAAGAATCACATACCACCTTTACGTCGCCCAGGATCGAAGACTCGGAGGATTCGCCTGGGAGGACGGGCAGGGACGGATCCTGATTCGCTGGCCCAAACTTTACAACATGTTCGAGGGTCGTCAGGCCAGGGTTCGTGAAACGAATCAGAGAGAGGGCGAGTACAATTTCGTCACCGGTCTCTCGGCGGGGCGCGACAATCAATTTGTTACGATCACGCCCTACCGGCAATCGTGGTCGGCGGGTCACCTGTTCCCGCTGCATTTGCTCTTCATGGAAGAGTCAGATCAGCGCTATGTGCTTGGCGAGGGTCTCGAAACCGATTACTGGCTGCCCAGCGCGCTCAACCAGGGCGGGTACTCATGGAGGGGAAAAACCCGTGTCGACGGCGTTCCTTGCGAGGTCTTCAGCCGCGAAGATGATCAGGACACGATCTCCGTGGCCGCGGAACACAGCTACATCGTTTGCCAGCGGGAGCTACGCGACAAGACGAAGCGGCTGATCGAGTCGGTTCGCAATACGCGACTGAAGGAGATCAGGCCCAAGGTGTGGTTTCCCATGGTGCAGGTGCAGGAACGTTATTCCAAGGATCCGATGGTGCCAAAATGGGATCTCAGCAAGCCGACGTGCGTGCTGAAAGTGGTCGTGAGCGGGGTTTCCGTTGGCGGAATTGAAGACAAGGATCTGCACATCGCGGTACCCAAGGGGGCGATCGTGGACGACCAGATTCTGAACGCTCGCTATCAGAGGACGGGCGCCGGCCTCTCGACCCTTGAGACGGGAATCAAGGGGGGTAAGCACGCGGTGATCGAATCGGCCGCTCGAGCGCCTGCTCAAGCCGTTCGGCCGACGACCGTGGTCCTGGGAGTCCTCTTGGGACTGCTGAGCTCGGTGACGGTCGCCGTCGGTTATCGGCGGGTCAAAGCGGGCGGAAATGGCGTCGGTCGTCGTGGTGTGAGTCTCAAGCACGGCCGCTGAGGCGAGCATGTGTTGTTGAACCTCGGGGGCCTGCACGTCCCTGATCCGCTCTCGTGAAGGCAATCCCTTCCGTCTCACGCGCCGGCGGCTCATGAAGTTGGGCTGCCTCGGAGGAATCGTCGCTGGCGGCGGGGCGGCCTTCCTGAAGCGCTCCCGACGCGGGGGCCATGGGGGCTTTCCGAGGAGCACGGAGACGCCGGCCTGGCAAACGTCCAGTTCGTTGCCTTCAACGGAAGCGAAGGAGATTGCGCTGCCGAGCTGGGTGGATTTGTCGCTCGTCATATAAAGATCGATCTCGAGGGCAAGACAGTTTGCCTTCCTTTGCCGGCATGGATTGGCCCGACTTCTCCCGATCGGATTCGCGTTCGACGTCATGGGCTGTAAGCCGCCTTAACTTGAAGGAATCAAACATCATGTGGAAGCGGACTCATCGGTCGGCCGGCGGGTTCACGCTCATCGAGCTTCTGGTCGTCATTCTGGTCATCGCGATCTTGGTCGCGCTGATCGTGCCCGCCGTCCAATCGGCCCGAGAGGCCGGCCGACGCGCCCAATGCCTGAACAACCTCCATCAAATTGGCGTGGCGTTGGGCACGCATTACGCCTCGAACAATCGATTTCCGGCCGGCTACTTCACGGAATTGTGGGATTCGGGACGAGACGCATGGTCTCCCGCGATGGGATGGGCCGTGTACCTTCTTCCAAGCATGGGCGAATCGCCGATCTACGACGCAATGAATCTCGAGGCCTGTGCCATCTATCCGCTGAACATGACCGCGCGGCGGGTCGTTATCTCCAGCCTTCTGTGCCCGAGCTCGAGCGGCTCTGGGCCGCTGCACTTCGAGGTTGACCACGTCGCGTTCGACCCGCCGGCCGACGATGTCGCGCCCAGCCAGTACGTCGCATCGCCGGGATGGTTTGTCAAGAATGAGATGGGGCGAGAGGGCGACGGGGTTTTCTATCACAACAGCAAGACCACCCTGGAAATGATCACCGACGGCGCCAGCACGACCCTCTTCATCGGCGAGCGGTCGCGCAATCTCGCCGACGCGACGTGGGTTGGCGCTCTTTTTTCACCAGTCGGGATCTATTGCACCAGTCCGAGGTGGTTCAACACGGATTGCGAGAAAACCTGCATGCTGGTGCTAGGCTGGCCCGGGCCTCCGAATTCCCCGACAGCCGGGGCTGACGGCTTCGCGAGCCAGCATCCCGGCGGAAGCCAATTCCTCTTCGGTGATGGCGCCGTGCGATTCGTCAAGCAGACCATCGACCCGCGTGTCATGCTGTCGCTCTCCAGCCGCGCCGACGGCGAAGTCGTGTCCGCCGGCCAGTATTGACGGCGATCACATTCAAGCCGAGTCAGGAACCCAGGCAAGGTCGCCCGCTTTGAAGGATGAACAGGACATGCATTGAGCATGAACAGGATCACGGAAGACATTCGTGGTGACGCGGCACTGGTGGGCCTCGCTCGGCCCACCCTATCGGGCCTTGGAAACGGTGTTGGCCTTGGAAACGGTGTTGGGCACCGTTTCCAAGCCCCGAGTCGTACCAGACGTGGACGATCGTTGTGTCGCCCGCGAGCCCGATCGAGGCTCGGATTCATCGTAACATTGAGTCGTACCAGACGTGGACGATCGTAGTGTATCCGTCCTCGACAAGCCCGAGGGTCGACCTCACCCTCACGTGTGGGCGTCTAGCGAGCCAATCGTTCAAGGATCGGTGGATCAATTTTGGGATCCTGTCGATCTCGACCGCGCTCTGGAATTCCGAGGACAGAACGGCATAAACGACGATCCAGCCCACGCCTAGCCTGTCCACCTTGATTTCGATGGATCCCATGAGCGGGCTCCGTCAAGGCGATCTTTCAAGGAGCTCATCCGATAGGCCCCTTCGCGGTCGCGTGCAAACCAATTGACCGTATCGCGCTCGGCCGATCGAGCCTCGAATGCTTGCCTGAGTCGAGTATGTCCAGAGACGGCCGAGTGCGAGGCGTGTTTTCCCAGCGAGAAGTGGGTTTCGCTCGGGCGGCCTTCGCCGCGGAGCGATGCCCAACCACGCGATTCCGCTGGATTCAGCGGATAACCCGGCGGGACGTGATCTAGACTCGGAATGAGCCCCGACTTTCCGGGACGCGCGAGACGTAACGACTGTGGAAGACCAACGAGGGCTGAGTCCCCCCCGAGTTAGAACCCAGAATTCTCAGAGGATGCGAACCATGCTGGTGCTCACCCGGAAGTTGATGGAGCGGCTTTATATTGGAGACGACATCTGTATCACGGTCGTTCGGATTGAGGGAGGTCAGGTCCGAATTGGCATCGACGCCCCGCGCGACGTGTCGGTGGTCCGCTCCGAGCTCGTACCCGAGCGCCCGGCCCCGCGGTTCCGCGCGGCCCACCCCGCGCACGCGGTGTCGGCCCGCCCCGACCATCGTGCCGACTCGCGCTCGGATCCGCGGGTGGAACCAGATCCGGTCAGATACTCGCCATACGCGGTTCGTGAAACCGATATCCGACGCCGCGGACGGTCTCGATAAGGTCGCCGGCCTCGCCCAGTTTTTTCCGCAGGCTCTTGATGTGGACGTCGATCGTGCGCTCAAGCACGATCGCGTCCTCGCCGATCGCCGCGTCCATGAGCTCGAAGCGCGTGAAGGCCCGGCCCGCCTGGCGAATCAGAACCTCGAGCAGGCGGAATTCGGTCGGCGTCAGAGGCAGCTCCTCATCGTGCAAGAGCGCCCGGTGACTGTGTTTGTCGATGACAATGCCCTGGCACTCGACGACCGTTCCTTGATTGGGCTCGTCCCTGAGCTGGGCTTTGCGCAGCTCTTTCTTGATCCGCTGGATCAGGACTTTCATGCTGTAGGGCTTGGTGACGTAGTCGTCGGCCCCGGTCGCGAAGCCGACCAACTGGTCGGTCTCCTCGGTCTTGGCGGTGACCATGATGACGGGGATGTCGCGGGTTCGAGCCCCCTGGCGGAGCTCGCGACAGACCTCGAGCCCGGGCATGCCGGGGAGCATCAGGTCGAGCACGACCAGGTCGGGAAGCTTGAGCTGGGCGCGCCTGAGCCCGTCCTGGCCGTCGTGCGCGACCATGACCTCGTAGCCCTCGCGCTCAAGATTGGCCGTGAGGACTTCCACGAGCGAACGCTCGTCCTCGATCACCAAGATTTTAGATGCCGCCATCGCCGCCTTGCTCGATCGGGTGGTGGGTGTTGTTTCATCGACTCGTCGAGGGCTATTTTAACGATTCGCGTGTGGCGGCGATGTCTTGCCCATGAAGAAATCGAGAAGGTCGATTTCGGTTCAGCCGGAGGGACGGCGGTCCGGGATCCAGCCTGGGTTTGGCGGCTCGATGCCTTCAGCCTTCGCCGGCTTGTTCGGAAGACCCGCGGCCAAAGCGTCGACTGCCTCCATGTCCGCCCTGGTGATGTAATCGATATTCAGGGTGCGGAGCTCGCTCATCCGAAGCACGAAATAGTAGCCCCTGATCTCCTGGAAGCGTTCAGCCGCGGGATTCGAACCTTGTTCCGCCGAGTCGCCTTCATGATCCATCAGTTTCCGCCGTTTGACGGTGCTCAGAAGCAGTCGGTCCAGATTCCCCTGTTCGTCGAAGTAGTAATCGACGACGATGCCGAGATAGACATAACTTGTCTCCTTGAAATCCACCACCGCGGCGACGACCGTCGCCAAACAATCCTCGGCGAACGCGGCTTTGCCCTGGAATCCCGTGGTGGGGACAAGGGTTTGGTTGTAACCCGGATCCGGAAAGTCGGGTGCCTCGCCTCGTAACAAGTAATGCCATTCGTGATCGAAGCGGATGCGACGGTACTTAAGGTCTAGCTTGCGCCCGCGGACGATTCGGAGACACGCCTCGCCGGCCAGCCACGAGCAGCCGTAGAGACTCGCGAGATACGCGAAAATGCGCGACGGGCTCGCGACCAAGGCGTCCAGAGCGCGGGGAAACTCGACCTGATCCCGCCCAAAATCGTTCGAGATCCAGCAGGCGACAGCGCGGAAATCGATCGCCCAGACCCAGTGGGGCGCGGCCTCATGCATCGCACGAGCGATCATAGCCCAAAGCGCGTTGAGCCAGAGCGAGTGGATGACTGCTTTCGGGATCTGTTCGGAGACCGGCCCCAATCGTCCCATGGGGAAGTTCCAGACGCCGCGGTTATAGGCCGAGCGAAAGATGAGTCCGGGCAAGAGCATCGCCAGGATGAGCAGGGCCTGAAACGCGAGGTTCATTCGGCCTCATCGCCGTGGCGGGGTCAAGGAGTGGTGGGGTCGGGCTTGGCGGCGGGCTTCTCACGGCGAAGGGCGTCTTCCTCGCGACGGCGAACAAGCTCCTGATATGGCTCTATCTCGGCGCGTCGACGCCGCAAATAAACGTCGATGATGAGATGCCGCTTGATCGGGTCGTTGAGGGCGGCGCGAACCTCTTTCGACATGATCTCGCCCATGGGTCGTCTCCGCGATTCAGGAATCACTGTTTTTATGACAGAGCAACACCACGAAATCAAGCCCACCATGGTTCGATCGAATCCGGTCCAGCGAGACATTGCATTCCTCGATATTGCGGGCGCTCGCCCAGAAGTGCTTCGTCGCATGGCCGGTTCCCTCCTTGGAATTCGTCGCGATTCGGACCTCAACACTTAAATAAGCGATGTTCTGGCAAGGATACGCAGCCCATGGCGTATGGCCGACGCGGTTTTGGGAAGACTGGGCGATTTAGCCGATTCGCCCGGTGATATAGGCTTCGGTGCGGGGGTCCTTGGGGTTGGTGAAGAGGATGTCGGTGGGGCTGAATTCGGCGAGGATGCCGGTGCGGTGGCCGTCCTGGCCGGCGTCGTCGAGCATCAGGCATGCGGTCAGGTCGCTGACGCGGCGGGCCTGCTGCATGTTGTGGGTGACGATGACGATGGTGTAATCGTTTTTGAGGTCGTCCATCAGATCCTCGACGCGGGCGGTCGAGATGGGGTCGAGGGCCGAACAGGGCTCGTCCATCAGGATGACCTCGGGCTCGACGGCCAGGGTCCGGGCGATGCAGAGCCGCTGCTGTTGCCCGCCCGAGAGGTCGAGGCCGGGACGGTGCAGCTTGTTCTTGACCTCGTCCCAGAGGGCGGCCCTGCGCAGCGAGCGCTCGACCAGCTCGTCCATGTCGCCCCGGTATCCGTTGATGCGTGCGCCCCAGGCGACGTTGTTGTAGATGTTTTTGGGGAACGGATTGGGCTTCTGGAAGACCATTCCGATTCGCCTGCGCAGGACCACGGCGTCGATATCGCCCGAGATCACGTCGCCGTCAAAGCGGATCTCGCCGCCCATGCGCGCGCCCTGGATCAGGTCGTTCATCCGGTTGAAGCAGCGCAAGAGGGTGCTCTTGCCGCAGCCGGAGGGGCCGATGAGGGCGGTGATCTTGTTGCGTGGGATCGCGATCGTGATGTCGCGGAGCGCCTGGGTCTGGCCGTACCAGACCGACAGGCCGAGCGCCGAGAGCACGACCGGATCGAGCTCGGGAGGCTGCGCGGCGGGGTGACGCTGACCAGGATCGACGGGCGTGCTCATGAGGAATCCCGACCTGGGGCTCGCACGCCGCGGTCGCGCTCGGGTTGTAAGGGTTTTTCAATCATAACGGCGGAACCGGTTGCGGATCACGATGGCGGCGGCGTTCATGGTCAGTAAGAGGGCGACGAGAATCAGGATCCCGCCGGCCGCGACCATCTGGAAACGAGTGTCGGGCTCTTTCGCGTAGTTGTAAATCTCGACCGGCAGGGCCGAGTACCGATCGAGGGGCCCCTTGGGCGCTTGCAGGAGCGAGCCGGCCGCTCCGACCATGAGGAGCGGGGCGGTCTCGCCGATCGCGCGCGAGAGGCCCAGGATGGTCCCGGTCATGATGCCGGGCAAGGCGGACGGGAGCACGTGGTCGCGGATCATCTGCCAGCGGGTCGCGCCGAGGGCGAGGGCGGCCTGGCGGAGCGAGCGGGGGACGGCCCGAAGCGCCTCCTGGGTGGTGATCACAACGATCGGCAAGATGAGCAAGCTAAGGGTGAGCACGCCGGCGAGCAAGGTCGGGCCGAGTGCGACCGCCTTCACGCCAAAGGCTCGCACGAAAAGGGCGAGTCCCAGGATGCCATAAACGATCGAGGGAACACCGGCCAGGTTGGCGATGTTGGTCTGGACGATCCGCCGGAGCCGGCCTGGCGGGGCGTATTCCTCGAGAAAGACGCCAGCGCCGACGCCGATCGGGATGCCGACGACCGCGACGAGTCCGAGCAGCCAGAGGCTTCCCGCGAGCCCCACGCGATAGCCGGCCCGGGCGGGGTTTGACGATTGCACGCCCAGGGCGAGCTTCTGAACGAGCCCGGCCAGCTCGCGGAGATTGGGCCCCAGGGCGTACCAGGGGTTGTGCGGGGGGCCCTGAAGGGCGGCGGCCACGATCGCGCCCAGCAGGATCACGAGCGCCAGCACGCCGGTGCAGGTGGCGGCCAGACAGGCGGCCCCGAAAATCGGCCCCACGAGCCGTCGGGCGGCCCGGTCGGGATGGAACCGCGACTCCGCGCTCGTCATTGATAAGCCTCGCGAAATCGCCGGAGCACCAGTCCCGAGATGATGTTGAGAACCATGGTGGCGGCGAACAGCGACAGACCCACGGCGAAGAGCGACAGATACTTGGGCGTGCCGTACGAGGCCTCGCCGCTGACCACCTGCACGATGTAAGTCGTCATGGTCTCGATCGAGGTCAGTGGATTGAGGGTGATCTGCGGGCGCATCCCGGCGGCCAGAACGACGGCCATGGTCTCGCCGACGGCCCGGCTGATCGCCAGGATGAACGAGGCCAGCACGCCCGAGAGGGCGGCCGGCAAGACCACGCGGGTCGAGACCTCGAATTTCGTCGCCCCGAGACCGTAGGCCGCCTCGCGCAGGCCGCGGGGCACCGACGACAGCACGTCCTCGGACAGCGAAGACACCAGGGGGATGATCATGATCCCGACCACCACGCAGGCCGCCAGGGCGTTGAAGGTCTCGACGCGCAGGCCCATCGGCTCGAGCATCCGCCTGAGGGCGGGCGTGACCAGCAAGAGGGCCAGGTAGCCGTAAACGATCGTCGGCACGCCCGCCAGGAGCTCGAGCATCGGTTTCAGGATCGAGCGCGCCTGGCGCGGAGCGTATTCGCTCAGATAGATCGCGCTCAAGAGCCCGATCGGCAGAGCGACCAGGGACGACCCGACCGCGACCATGCCCGTTCCCCAGATGAGGGGAAGGATGCCGAACAAGGGGGGCTTGGCGTCGGGCTTGAGGGAGTTTCCGAACAGAAACGCGAGCGGGCTGATTCCGGCCGTTTGGAAGAAGGCGATCGATTGAGCCCCGAGCACGATCAGGATCCCGAGTGTGGTGAGGACGGTGACGAGCGCGCAGGCGAAGAGGGCGAGCGCCACCCCCGACTCGATCCAGCCGAGGTACCGGGGGCGCGCCGGCCAGTGGACGCTGGAGGCGTCGGCCGCCTTGTCGCGGCTTCCGGACAATTCACGGCCCTTTCTTGGTTGGGGCGGCTGGGGCGGGGGCTGCCTCGCCCCGGATTTCCACCAGCCGGGCCGCGTTCGCCGCCTTGTCGGTTTCGGTCGGGGGGTTGTAACCGCCGGTCAGCGCCAGCTTGTCGATATGCTCGAGATAGAACGTCAGGAACCGCCCGACATCCGGCCGCCGCGCCGCCGACTTTTTCACGAAGATGTAAAGCGGCCTCGAGAGCGGGGCGTACGTTTTGTCGGCGATTGTCTGGAGGGAGGGCGCGACTGGCTGGGCGCTCGAGCCGTTTTGAACGGCGACGGCGCGAAGCTTGTCTTGGTTCGCCGCGTAATAGGCGAAGCCAAAGTAACCGAGAGCCCCCAGATCCCCCGCCACGCCGCTCACCAGGGTGTTGTCGTCGGAGCTCTGCTGCACGTCGTCGCGCTGAACCTTGGACCGGCCCACGATCGCCTGGGTGAAGTATTCGAACGTCCCCGAATCGTTGTCGGGCGAATAGAGCACGATCGGGCGGTCGGGCCATGAGGGATCGACGTCGCGCCAGGTCTTGATCTTGCTGTCGGGCGACCAGATCGCGCGGAGCTGCTCGACCGTGAGCGTGGTTGCGAACGTGTTGCCGGAATTGACCACGAGCGTGATGCCGTCGTATCCGACCACGAACCGCTCCCATTCGATGCCCTGGGCCTTGGCCTTTTCGGCCTCGTCGGGTTCGGCGTCGCGCGAGGCGTCGATGATATCGACCTCGCCCTGCAAATAGCGGCTGAAGCCGCCGCCGGTGCCGTGGTTGTCGACGACGATGACGGCCTTGGGATCAACCTCGCGATAGGCTTCGTGGGCTGCCCGGCTGATCCGCCACACGGTGCTTGAGCCGTCGACGACGACCGCGTCCCTGGGGCTGCCTTCGTCGGTGCGCCCATCGCCGCAGCCCATGAGAGGCAGGGCAAGCGCGATCAGGTTCCATCTCCGCATCTTGATCATCCGCGAGCGTCCTCGAGCAGGGAATCAGGTCGAGCGCGGCGATTGACGCGCTCGGTTTGGGATTCTAGTCGGCTTGGGTGAAGGTTTGATGAACGACACGACGGAATCCATCAGGGGTCGATCGCGGGCTCGGCGAGTTTGGCGGTCGCCGTGCCCCAGATCCTGTTCTCCCGTCGGCCGTGCGCGGATTCGTCTCGGCCTCGCGGCAGGTGGACGGTGAAGCGGGTGCCGACGCCCACGCGGCTGACCAGGTCGATCTGGCCACCGATCGACTGAATCAGATGTTTGACGATGGACAGCCCGAGCCCGGTGCCCCCGAGCTCGCGGCTGCGCGCCTTGTCGACCCGGTAGAACCGCTCGAAGACGCGCGCCAGCTCGTCGCGGGGGATGCCGATCCCGGTGTCGGAGACCTCGACCAGGACCGAATCGCCGTCGACCAGGCACGAGACGTCGACGCTGCCTCCTTCCGGGGTGTATTTGATGGCGTTATCGATCAGGTTGTCGAAGATCTGTCGTGCGGCCTCCTGGTCGGCGAGTACGACGGCGTCGTGGCCGAGCTCGCCCGGGTCGAACGAGAGCCGCAGGCTTTTCGCAAGCGCCCGATCGCGCAGCCCCAGCACGCACGATTCGAGCACGGGAACGATGGCCAGCGGGCCGTGCTCGAAGACATCCTGCCCCGATTCCAGCCGCGCCAGGCTGAGCAGGTCATGGATGAGCTGATCGAGCCGGCCGGCCTGTTCGTCGATGCGCTCCAGGAACCGGACGTTGACCGAGGGGTCGAGGATGGCCCAGTCGAGCAGGGTTTCGGTATAGGCCTTGATCGAGGCCAAGGGGGTCTTGAGTTCGTGGGAGGCGTTGGCGACGAAGTCCTGGCGCATGCGTTCGAGCCTGCGCAGCTCGGTGACGTCGTGGAAGACGAGGACAGCGCCCTGGGCGGGTTTGCCGGGGAGGGGCGAGCCGCGGACGGCGAGATGCCTGGGGGTTGCGCGGGCGAGTGCGTCGCGCCCGGGCATGACGAGCTCGGCCTGGTGGGTGGCGGGGCTTTCGATCCGGAGCGTGGCCTCGACGGCTTCCTGGACCTGGGAGCCGCGAATGAGCTCGGGAACCAGCCGGCCGATCGAGCTCGCGTCGAGCCCGAAGAGCCGGTGGGCGCTCTCGTTGGCGAAGAGCAGTCGCCTGCGCGGGTCGACGGCGACGACTGCTTCGGCCATCGCGCCGAGCACGACCAGCAGTTGGCCGTGGTCGCGCTCCCTGCGCGACGACTGGGCCCGGATCTCGATGGCCGCCGCGTTGTAGGCCTGGGCGAGCTGGCCCACGGGCCCCCAGGGGACGGCCCGCACCAAACGGGGTTTCTGGCCCTTGGCGAGTGCGTCCAGCCCCCGCGCGACGCCGCTCACGACCCGCCACTGTCGGATGACGACGATCAACACGATGCTCGCCAGGACGCCGGTCCCGACCCAGCCCGCCGACCCCATGCGCGGCCCCCCGTCTCCGGCAGGCGCTCCCCGCGCCCGAAATCCAACCGGGAGACCTGCGTAGTATCCCCGCCCCTCCCGCGCCGGGTCAACAGCCGGCCGACCGCGGATCAAACGGATCTCGAGCGGAGGGGCCGATCGGCTCACGCCCCGTCGGCGGGATGGCACTTGTCGCAGGCGCGATAGCCGGCGGCGAGGGCGCCGGCGGCATCCGGGAACGGAACTCGATGGTGATCAACCATCGCCCGCGCGGCCGCGCAGGTGGCGCGGTGGAAGAGCTTGGTCTGACGATTGCCAAGAAAAGCCGAGGCGATCGATGGCGAGCTCGCGGCCGGGGCGGTCGCGGCCGGCGCGCCCATGAGGGCCGACTTGAGCTCGTGCGGCGGGGCCTCGCGCGGCCCGCCGAGCCCGAGAGTAAAGCCCGTCGCCGCGGCCAGGCCGACCACGAGGCCCGCGGCCGCGCCCAGGGATTCTCGGCGAATCCGCCGCCAGAGGCCGTGCGAGCCTGTCTTGAGCCAATCGTCGATCTCGTCGGCGAGCGCCCGCGCGGTCGGGTGCCGCGCGGCCGGGTCGAGGGCAAGTGCTTTGGCGCAGATGCGGCTCAGGCCTCGGGGAACCTTGCGTGTGATCGAGCACGCCTCGGGCCCCGTCGACCTGGCCCTCCCCGCGCGACGGCCGTGGACGGTTTCTTGCTCCGAAGTGCTGGAGTCGTCGGGCTTGCGGCCGGTCAAAAGTTCATAAAAGATCACTCCCAGGCTGTAAACGTCGGCCCGTTCGTCGACCTGGCGGCTCTTGCCCAGGGCCTGTTCGGGGCTCATGTACGCCGGGGTGCCGACGATCGCCCCCTCGCGGGTGAGGTCGGAATCCAGATCGGACCGCCGCGCCAGCCCGAAATCGATCAGCCGCGGTTGGCCATGATCGTCCACGATCACGTTCGCCGGCTTCAGATCCCGATGCACGACCCCCATGCGATGGGCGTGGTCGACGGCGTCGGCGAGTGCACGAATCATGCGCGCGGCGGTGGCCGCGTCCATGCGGTGATGCTCGCGATACCACCAGAGCGGGCGGCCGCTGACATATTCGTAGGCGACCCAGCAGCGGCCGTCTTGAAAGCCGGCGTCGTGAACGGCGGCGATGTTGGGGTGGTCGAGCCGGGCGACCGCGCGGGCCTCGCGAAAGAACCGCTCCATGACCCGCTCGCTGGGATTGGCCTTCTTGAGCACCTTGACGGCCACGTCGCGATCGAGCCTCGGGTCATAGGCCAGATACACCTGGCCGAACCCCCCGTCGCCCAGCCGCTCGCGGAGCTGAAACCGCCCCATCACGCCCAGCGAGCCCCGGCTCCAGGTCTCGGTCCATTCGGTGGTGTCGCCGCGCGCGGGGGCCGGCGGGGTCAGATCCGTCGATCCCGAGCCCCCGTCCTCGACCGCGCCCTCCGGGCCTGAATTCAGCGGCAGCCCGCAGTACGGGCAGTCCCCCACCGGCGCGCTCGCGTCGCTCGGCGATCGCTCCACGCTCCGCAAGCATGCGCCGCATACCAGACGGACGGAAGCATTCATCCCACCCCGCTCCTCTCATCCCAAAACCACGCCGCGACCCCCAGACGCGTCCCTGCGCGCGAAAGTCAGCCGCGAGCTTCCCATCCTTTAACCTAGAACGTCCTCAGCCGGATGGGAACCGAATCGAGTCCTACGCGAATCCGCTTGAGCGACGCCTTGAACAGCGCCCCATGGAACCAAGCAATTGCGAGACCGGCGTCTTCGCTCTAGGATAACACCGCTTCGCGCCCGTTTTCGACGCACAGCCAGGACGCGACCACAGGAGTTTGCCACGTCCATGCGACGCATGATCATTGGAATTCTGGCGGCCGTGAGCGGCTTCGCGACCGTCGGGCTCGGAGGCGACGCCCTTGGCGGCGACCCCAGGCTCGCGGGCGCCTCTCGAACCATGCGGGACGGCTGGATCGTCGTCCGCCTGGACGGCCCCCCCGAACAGGTCGGCTTTCAGCACGGTTATCTGCTCTCGAACGAGATCGCCGACCTTCTCAGGGTCTTGAAGCCTTATCTCGAACACACGACCAGGCGCGACTGGGCGTTTTACCGCGAGGCATCCGAGCGGATGCTCTGGCCGAGCCTGGGCGACGAGTATCGCCGCGAGATCGATGGCATCGTCGCGGGGCTCAAGGCCAAGGGGGTGACGGCCGACCGCTGGGATGTGGTCGCGCTCAATGCCAATCAGGAACTGCCGTATTATTACGTTCCGTGGCTCGACCGCAAGGAAGGCAAGGCCCCCGCGACCCACGCCCCGGGAAACTGCAGCGCCTTCATCGCCACGGGCGGCCACACGAAGGACGGCAAGATCGTGATGGGGCACAACGCCTGGACCAATTACGTCGTCGGTTCGCGGTGGAATATCGTCTTTGACATTACGCCCCAGAAAGGTGCTCGCATGCTCATGGATGGTCTGCCGGGCGTCATCACCAGCGACGACGATTTCGGGATCAATTCGTATGGCGTCATGGTCACCGAGACCACGATCACGCAGTTCGAGGGTTGGGATCCCGCGGGCAAGCCAGAGTTCATCCGGGCTCGGAAGGCGCTCCAGTACAGCCGGTCGATCGACGACTTCGTCGCGATCATGCTCTACGGCAACAACGGCGGCTATGCCAACGACTGGCTGGTGGGCGACAACAAGACGGGAGAGATCGCGCTCTTCGAGTTGGGGCTCAAGAACCACGCGGTCAAACGCACCAAGGACGGCTGTTTTTTCGGGGCGAACTATCCCGAGACCGAGAAGCTTCGCCTGGAGGAGACGAAGTTCGACCCGAACAAAAAGGAATCGTCGCCGCTGGCTCGGAAGGCGCGCTGGGAGCAGCTCATGTCCGCGCACAAGGGGGCGATCACGATCGAGCTGGGCAAGCAACTGGAGAACGACGGATACGACGTCGTGGCCAGGATGCTGGAGCACAACGAGCGGACGTTATGCGGCCGGGTCGAGATTTCGCCGCGAGGCGTTCCGGAGTGGGACTGGGGTCCGTATTTTCCCGGCGGGACGGTGCAATCCAAGGTCGTCGACGGCGCGCTGGCCGACGACTTCAAGTTCTGGGGCCAGATCGGCCATCAAGGCTCGGACTTCATCGCCGCCGATTTCCTGGCCAAGCATCCCGAATACCAGTGGATGAGCGGGCTGCTGCGCGACATGAAAACCCACCCCTGGACGCTGCTGGGGGGGCGGTAGGGGATCGGCCGCTCCCTCAAATATCGAGAATCACCCGGGCGGCCCAGCCCTGGTCGGTTTTTTCCACCAGAAGCTCGTGCCAGGTCGCGGCTTTGACTTCGTGGTCGAGTGCGTGGCGATCGCGGTCCATGGGCTCGCCGGCGATCTCGGCCGTCAGGCGTTTGCCGTGCGCATCGAGCTTGACCTGGAACCGGCTGTAGACCATGTGCTGGGTCTCGGAGTGCACGATCAGCTCGTTGAGCCAGGCGATCAGGAGCGCCTCCGTCGAGCCGGCCTCGAGCTCGACGCGTTCGACGACCAGGGGCTCGATCGCCGCGGCATTGGCCGCGATCACCTGGAACAGGCCCGCCGCGGCGGTCTGGAACAGATCGTCGAGATCGCTCGCCTCGATCCAGAGCCCCAGGTCGGCCGTGTGCTCGATGATCCCGAATCGACCCATGAACGCGCCCCCTGGAATCGTCTTTCGCCGCGTCTGGCTTTCTTTTGTCGGGCGGGATGAATAAAACAAAGCCGTCCCCGCAACCCCCAACCGAGGAGCCCGGATCATGCTCGAGGCAGGCCAGCCCGCACCCGATTTCACCCTTCTTGACCAGAATGAAAAGTCGGTCACGCTCTCCCAGCTCAAGGGAAAGCCGGTCGTCGTCTATTTCTATCCCAAGGATGACACGCCGGGCTGTACCAAGGAAGCGTGTGGGTTTCGCGATTTGTTCGCGGAGTACCGGAAGGCAGGCGCGACGATCCTGGGGATCAGCCCCGACGACACGGCCTCGCACGCCAGGTTCGCCAAGAAATTTGAGCTGCCGTTTTCGCTGTTGGCGGACGTCGGAGCCAAGGTCTGCGGGGCCTATGGCGTCTGGAAAGAGAAAAACATGTACGGCAAAAAGTCCATGGGCGTGGAACGGACGACGGTGGTGATCGACGCGAAGGGGCTGGTGAAAAAGGTTTTCGCCAAGGTCAAGGTCGACGGCCACGTGGATCAGGTTTTGGAGGCGATCAAGGGCTGAGCCGGTCAGGCGACGCCGCTGGCGTGCTGGGAGTCGGATTGGGCCAGGCCGAAGCCGAGGTCGTCGCGCTGGTCGCGGAGGTGGCGCTCGAGCTTGCGGAAGGCCTTGTATTTTTCGTCGCTGACGCGAGTGACAGGCATGGCCAGCTCGTCGCTGATCTCGGGGGCGGACCAGCCGCGGAGCCAGAGCTCGATGATCTGGTTCTGGCGGCGCGAGAGGACAGCCTCGCGGGCCGACTCGAGGATCTCGCCCAGCTCGAGCCGAACGCGAGCCACGCGGTCGACATCGTTCAAGGCCGGGATGGCGGGATCGAGCGGCTGCAAGCGCCGGGTGCGCTGAACCCGCTTGCGAACCATGTCGATCGCACGCACCAACTCTCGACGCTCGGGAGCGTCCTCGCCCAGCACGCGGGTCAGATCGAGCTCGCCCTGGCGTGCCTTCTCGAGCAGCCGGCAGCAGACCTCCTGGGTGCAGTCTTCCCAGAGATTGGGATCGAGCCGCGCGTTGCGCCAGCAGACCGTGCAGTAGCGCTGAATGTCGCGGACCAAGTCGCTCTCGGACGCCCCGGCCGTGAGCGCGGCCAGCCCCACCACGATCGCCATCGCGGTCGGAGTCGCACGCCGAGCCCGCGTGATCACGCCCTGAGCGCTCGAGGTCGGCTCCTCCCCGGGCACGCCTGGTTTCTCAACTCCATCCGGATTCATGGTCACTCGAGCGCCTCTCATCAAGCGCGACAAACGAATCAGCCTCAAGAGCTATTCGCAATCGGACCGCGACTCTTGACCAAGTCGCCTCCGCATCCTCTACCACCGCATTATAAGCAAATCGCTCCCAGGAAGCGACGCCCTTCTGGCGCGTGCTGGGAAAACAAGAATATGGATGCATGCGCATGTGCGTGGTTTTTGCCAGGTTGGGGATTCTCAGATCCTGCGGGTTCGCGGCCGACGTCGACGATCGCTGGAGCCAGGCCGGTCGTGGTCGCGGGGCGACGGGGAACGGGGATCACGCTGAGAAAAAGACGGCCGGGGAGACGTGGAAGAACTTGGCGAGGGTGGCCACTTGCTCCTTGGTCAGCGACCGGCTGCCGTTCAGGACGGAAGAGATCGTGGATTGCGCGATTCCGACCTTTTTCGCGAGGTTCGGCTGGGTCAGCCCGCTCGCCCGGATCAATTCGCGGAGCACATCGGCCTCGGGTGCGTCTGGGATTGTGACGTGCTTGGCCTCGTAGGTCTCGACCAGGTCGGTCAAGGCGTCGAGATACTCCTGGCCGCCCACATCCAGATTCACGCGGAGCAGGCGGTCGATCACCGTCGTCGCCGCCGCCAGGTGGGCGTCGTCCCGGATGTGGGTGAGCGGGAACCGCTTCACAAACTCGAAGTAGGCGTCTGGTAGAGTCTGCGCCGGGGAGACGGCCTTCTTCCCGCGGTCGGTCGGCTTCAGGGCCATCGCTTATTCGCCTCCACCCGGACCGCCGGGGTTCGGCGTCCCCCTCGGGAACACCCTCCTCGGCGGGGGCCTATGACATCCGCACTCGTCGGGCCAGCGATTCTTGTCGTATTCCGCGTGATCCATCACCTTCAGAACGTAGAGGACGCCGCGCCTGTAATTCACCCGGCCAATGAGTCGGAAGCGGTTGTTGCCCACATCGAAGACGACGCAATTGCCGACTTGGTCAGCCGATCTGAACGTCAGTCTGAGCGCGGCGAAGTTGGGCCATTCGGTCTTGGTCGCGAGCTTGTACCAGGCGGATAGATCCCGCTCGGCGGTCGCCGAGTCGGCCCTCCGGGACCGCCAGAATTCCACCAGCCTCGCCTTGGAGATGACTCTCACGTCACGCTCATCGACCGTGCAACCACCCAGGAACCGAGACTATCGCAAAATGCGATAGCTGGCAAGGGTGTTCGCGAGGATTCTTCCTTGTGGGCAAACCAAGGGAAACGGTCGCATGCGCCCATGCGGGCGTGGGTCTGGCTGGGTCTGGCAAGGTTCTTGGGGGATGGATCGCTCGATGTGGCCGTCGAGGATATCCGTGGCCGTGAGTCGGTGGTCGCCGCGCGACGACCGTCTGGCGAGTCCTTGGGCGCGGTGGAGTCCAGACTCTGAGGATCTCGCGGTCCGCGGCTTCCAACGAGGAGCCTCTGGCGAATCATGGTCGCGAGGGTTACCGTGGAGGTCATCGGGGTATCAATCCTGTAGGCGACGGAAGGCAGGCATGCCAGACGTCAACGCGGACTGCTTACGACCTGGTGAGATCTTCCGGGGCCCGTCCTGGAAGTGTTCGAGACCCTCGATCGGGTCGTCTGGGTCGGATTCGAGACTTCGAGGCAGGGGAGACCCTTGATGGTCGCCGGCGGCTTCGCGCCTGCTGGAACCGGGGATCGCTCGCGGTAGGAAACGCCCTCGCGGGGCTCTCCCCGCGCGGATCCACATCCGGGAGGGTGAACAATGAATTTTGATCAACAACGAGAACGACTCGTCGAGAACGAGTTGCGGATTCTCGGGATTCGGGATGAATCGGTCCTGCGCGCGATGCGGACGGTCCCGCGAGAAGAGTTCCTGTCCGAGGAAATGCAGGAGTTCGCGTATCGCAATGCGCCGCTGCCGATCGGTTCCGGGCAAACGATCTCGCAGCCGCTCATCGTGGCGCACATGGCCGAGGCGCTGGAGCTTGAGCCACGGGATCGGGTGCTGGAAATCGGCGCTGGCTCGGGGTACGCGGCGGCGGTCTTGTCGCGGATCGCGAAGCAAGTCTTCACGATCGAGCGTCATCGAGAGTTGGCCGATACCGCCTCGGAGCGACTCAAGCGGTTGGGATATGCGAACGTCCAGGTGCGCTGCGGAGATGGCACGCGCGGCTGGCCGGAAGAGGCCCCGTTCGACGCGATCGTCGTGGCGGCGGGTGGTCCAGGGATTCCGAAGGCGCTCCTGGACCAGCTCTGTGTCGGCGGGCGCCTGGTGATCCCCGTTGGCGAGGTGCCAGACTCCCAGCAATTGGTTCGCGCGATCCGGCGAGGAGACGACGAGTTTGAGTATGAAGAGCTGGGCGCTGTTCGATTCGTCCCGTTGATCGGCGAGGCCGGTTGGGAGGCGGACCTGGAGAACCAACGGCCGAACGTACCACGACGGACCGCCAAGCCCGCACAGAATCTGCCCGTGCAGTTGCGGGAGGCCGCGGAGCCGTTTTCCTCGATCGAGAACGCCGACCTACGGCCCCTCATGGAACGGATCGGCGATGCGCGCCTGGTGCTGATCGGCGAGGCGAGCCATGGCACGTCGGAGTTTTATCGCATTCGAGCCGAGATCACGAAGGCTTTGATCCAGCAGAAGAACTTCGATTTCGTCGCGATCGAGGCGGACTGGCCCGACGCCTACCGGATTCACGATTTCGTCACCCACAAAGAACGCTCGGAGCCCCACGATTGGGAGGCGTTTTCTCGATTTCCCACCTGGATGTGGCGCAACCAGGAAGTGCTCGACTTCATTCACTGGCTCCGCGATTTCAATCTGCAACATCGACGGCGGGGGCGAGGGGTTGGGTTCTACGGTCTGGATCTTTACAGCCTTTTCACCTCGGTGGATTGCGTGCTGAACTATCTCGACCGCGTCGATCCTCAGGCGGCGTCGGTGGCCCGGGTGCGTTATGGATGCTTGACGCCCTGGGAGGGGGATCCCGCCACTTACGGTCGGGCGACCTTGACCGGCCGGTACCGCAGTTGCGAAGGCGAAGTGGTGCGGATGCTGGAAGATCTGTCGAAGCGCCGAGTGGCGGCCTCGGTCCACGACGGCGAGGATCTCTTCGACGCCCAGCTCAACGCCCGGCTGGTCGCCGACGCCGAGCAATATTACCGGATCATGTATTATGGCTCGGACGAGTCCTGGAATCACCGCGACACGCACATGTTCGACACCTTGCGGTTGTTGCTCGGCCGGTACGGCGGTCGCGCCAAGGCGGTCGTCTGGGAGCACAATTCGCATCTGGGCAACGCGGCGGCCACGCAGTTTGGCAAACACGGGCAGCACAACGTCGGCCAGCTTTGCAGGCAGGCGTTTGGCGCGGATGTTTACGCGATCGGACAGGGGACCGACCACGGGACCGTGGCGGCCGCGTCGGTGTGGGAAGGTCCGATGGAGACGAAACAGGTGCGACCTGCCCTCACCGACAGCTACGAGCGATTGATGCACCTGACCGAGTTGGATGCGTTTTTCTTGCCGCTGACGAAAGCGCGGAACACCCAGTTGACCTCCGCGCTGGCGCAGCGCCGGTTGGAGCGCGCGGTCGGCGTGATTTATCGCCCGGAGACGGAGCGTCTGAGCCATTATTTCGACGCCTCGCTTCCCAACCAGTTCGACGAGTGGATCTGGTTTGACGCGACCACCGCGGTCCATCCGCTCACGACCGAGCAGTTGGCCGCGCACGAAGCTCCCCATCCCTTTGCCATTATCGATGAGTGACGGATGTCGGCGCGATCGCTCCCAGGATCCGCCCTTGATGACAGGCGGCTCTTACACCCCGAGGCGCCGCATGAGTGCCGACCTCGCCTTGACCCTGATGGAGGAATTCGCGGAGGCCACCGGCGTCTCCGGAACGGCGAAGCCGCGGCGTTATCTCTGGACCGACGCGTTCGCGCTCTGTAACTTCCTGGGCCTCGCTCGGCGCACTGGCAAGGACCGGTACATGCGGTACGCGCGCGAGCTCGTCGACCAGGTGCATCACGTCCTGGGCCGCCATCGAGACGACGATTCGCGGCGGGGTTGGATCAGCGGATTGACCGAGGAAGAAGGCGAACGGCACCCCACCCTGGGCGGCCTTCGCATCGGAAAACCGCGGAATGAACGCGGACTGGACGAGCCGTCGGATTCGCAACTCGAGTGGAGCCAGGACGGGCAATACTTCCATTACCTGACAAAATGGCTGCACGCCCTCCACCGCATGGGCCAGGAGACGGGCGAGCGTCGCTTTCAGCATTGGGCCGTCGAGCTGGCGGCGACCGCGCACAGGGCCTTTTCCTACACGATGCCTCATGGAGGTTCCAGGCGGCTTGTGTGGAAGATGAGCATCGATCTCAGCCGGCCTCTCGTCTCCTCGATGGGCCACCACGATCCTCTGGATGGACTGATCACGTGTTTAGAGCTGCAAACCGCCGCCGGTTTCGAGTCGGCGGATGGGGGGGACTTGACCGCTGCCATCGCCGATCTGACCCAGATGTGCTCGCAAGCACGATGGGTCACCGACGACCCGCTTGGGATCGGCGGCCTGCTGGATGACGCCAGACGCCTCGCCGAGCTGGTTTTCGAGCATGGAATCGAGCGTCACGAACTGCTCTATCGTCTCCTGATCGAGGCCGAGCTTAGCCTGCAAACGCCCGACTGGTCCATTCTGCTCAGGCGTCCCGATGTGCATCGGCTGGCGTTTCGCGAGCTCGGCCTTGCGATCGGTATTCACGGGCTTCCGGGGATCAGGGATCTGGTGAGAGAAAATCGCATGCTGGCCGCCGCGAGCGAGGGCACGCCGCGATACCAGCCGCTCGCTCAAGAGATCGAGGCGTTCTGGTCCGTTCCAGCCCACCGAGCGAGCAGAACCTGGATCGACCACGAGGATATCAACATGGTAATGCTTGCCACGAGCCTGGCGCCCGAGAGCTATCTCCAACTCTAGGCGGTCACCGCGATCACCCCGAGGGAATCCTCTTGAAAGCGCCCATGAGGGGCTGGTTTCGAGACGCCCGTCGACGGCCCTCCAACCGACTCGCACGAAAGGGGAACAGGATCATGGATTCGCACGAGCTTCATCCTGTAACGCATGAGCATAAACACACACGGAAGCCCATTGATCAAGGCTATCGTCTGATTGTCAGGACGGTTCTTTGGATCATTGCGGGGACCGTGTTCGTGGCGTTCTGTTGTTGGTGGTTCTTGACGTGAGCCGGGCGTTTGCCGATCGGCCCGCGGTCCGAGGGTGGCGCCGGATCAGGTGGCTTTCTCGGGGCGTCGTGGGCGGACGATGCGCCAGTCGCGTTCGTGGGCGAGTCTGAGCAGGCGGCCGCGGGGGTGGACGACGACGGCCGTGCCGACGCGCTCGAGCAGGCCGCGGTCGCTCCAGTTGTCGGCGTAGGCGGCGGCGTCTTCCATGGCGATCCCCCTGGCCTCGGTCCAGCGCTCGGCCCAGTAGACCTTGCCCTCGCCATAACAAGGAGGGCCCGCGCCGATTCCGACCAGCCGCCCGCGCTCGATCACGACCGGCGTCGTCAGCATGTCCGAGCAGCCCAGATAGATCGACAAGGGCTCGATGACCAGGGCGGGCGACGACGAGATCAGCACGAGCGGCGTGCCCCGCCGGCGGATGTCGTTCAGGTGGTCCACCACCCCTTCATAGAGCCGCGGCCGGACGTGCTCGACAAAGTTTTCATAGGCGATGCGCTGAAGGTCGATGATCGGAACGCGCCTGATGTAGCCCAGCCCGATCGAGATCAGCCGCCCATAATCGAGCCTGCCAAACCGATGCTGCAGGCCGTGATAGAGCGCCCGCAGAAAGAACGAGCGGCGAAGCAGGCCGCGGCGATAGAGGATGCGGGCGAAGAGATAGGTTGTGGTATGGGCCAACAAGGTGCCGTCGACGTCGATGAAGGCGACGGCGGGCGGGTGCTCGAATTCAGGCCAAACCGAATCGTTCATGGACGAGACCCGCCCTCCCCACCTTGAACCAGTGCGCCGACCCGGTCGATGAGCGCCTGGGCGGCCGCTTGAGTACGCCCCTCCGCGATCACCCGCACGATGGGCTCGGTGTTGCTGCCGCGGACATGCACGAAGCGGTCGTCCCAGGCGATTCGCACGCCGTCGCGACGATCGGCGAGTCGGTCGGGAAATTCCTGGACGACCCGTTCCAGGATCGTTCCGAGTGCATCCTGGCCGCCGCCGGGCACGTCGAATCGGGCCTTGATCATCGCATAGCGCGGCAGATCGTCGGCCAGTCTGGAAAGCGGCCGGCCAGTCGCGGCCATGAGGTCGAGCACGAGTGCCATCCCGATCAAGCTGTCGCGCACCAGGCCCACCCTGGGGTCGATCACCCCGCCGTTCCCCTCGCCTCCCAGGACCGCGCCGACGTCGAGCATGCGCTCGACCACGTTGATCTCGCCCACCGGCGCGCGGTGGACCGGGCAGCCGAGTTTGGTCGCCAGCTCTTCGGTGCAGCTCGAGGTCGAGAGATTGATCACGACGGGTCCCCGCGCTTTTTCCAGGACGCGCGTGGCGGCCAGTGCCAGGGTGAGCTCTTCTCCAAGATAGCGCCCGGTCTCGTCAATGATCGCCAGCCGATCGGCGTCGGGGTCCTGGGCGAATCCGACGGCTGCTCCGCTCGTCCGCACGGTTTCGGCGAATCGCGCGAGATTGGCCTCGGTCGGCTCTGGAGGGTGATCGTACCGTCCGTCGGGCTCTGAGCCCAGGATGGTCGCGCGGCATCCCAGGTCGCGAAGCAGCTTCCCGCCCAGCCCTCCGCCCGCGCCGTGGCAGGCGTCGAGCACGACCGTGAACGCGTGCTGGCGGATTTCCGCCAGGTCGACCAGCGAGAGCACGCGCTCGAGATGGCCTTGGTCGGGGTTGTCGATCGAGCGGATTCGCCCCAGGGCGTCCCATCGCGCCCAGCCGAAATCGCGAGCCCGCCAGCGCTCGAGCATGGCGCGGCCGGCGTCGGCCCCCAGGACCATGCCTCGAGGCTGGAAAAACTTGAGCCCGTTGTATTCCGGAGGATTGTGCGACGCCGAGATCTGGACGCCGCCGGCCAACCCCCGGTCGCGGACCAGGAAACCGAGGGTCGGGGTCGCCGTCGGTCCCGCCATGAGTGCGTCTCGGCCCGTCGCCGCGATTCCCGCGGACACCGCCGCCGCGAAAACGGCGGCCGTCGTCCGCCCGTCGTGCCCCACCACGATGGGACCGTTCGCACAGCCGTTCGCGTAGGCCGCCGCGAACTCGACGGCGACCACCGGGTCGAGCCCCCGGCCCACGATCCCCCGCAGACCCGAGATGCTCGCGATCCGAACCTCGCCTTCATTCACCGTGCCACACCCCTCGATTCACGAGAAACAGTCAGAGCCCCGTCCCCTCCGATCCCGCGACCCGCCATCGCCAATCAACTTAAGAAGCCAACCACCCCGCCAGCAAGGGCGCGGCCGGCCTGACAGCCGAAAAACCGACCCGTTCCAGGCATCTCGATCGATCCGGGGCGGAATCGACCCACGCCGGGCAGTCCGACGAACCGGCAGATTCAACCCAGTCGTCCATGTCGGGACGACCTTCATGAGGTCCGCCTCGACGGCCGATACAAGAACGGAAGGAATCCCGCGCGCTCTCCCCCTGGACCTGGCTTTGGGGTTAAGATACAGAGTCTCGGACTGTTAAGTAGAATACATAGATTGCGCCTGATCGCGAATTCGGGCGGGTTAGACGACATCGTCGTCGAGGATGACACGTGATGGCTACGAGCACTCCGCGGCCGACCTTCGCGGATCCCGAGCTTCAGCGGGAGATCATGCGATTGCGGCAGGTGGATCATTGGACGAATCTGGGGTATCTGGCTTTTGAGTATGGCTGTCTGGCGCTTGTGATCGGTCTGACGGTCGGGTTTGCGGAGTATCGCCTGGGGTGGGGGCTTTCGTGGTGGTGGAATGTGCCGGTGTTCGCGGTGGCGATCGTGCTGGTGGGGGGGCTTCAGCACCGGCTCGCCGGGCTTGGGCATGAGTCGTCGCACTATTCGTTCATGCGAAATCGGGTCTTGAACGACCTGATCCCCGACCTGTTTTGCATGTTCCCGCTGTTTACCACGATCCACTTTTACCGGCTCTTTCACATGGGCCATCATCAGTTCACGAACGACCCCGAGCGCGATCCGGATCTACTCAATCTGGGCGAGGAAAAGCGGGCGAATGAATTTCCAATGACGCGCGCGCGGTTCATCGCGGTCGTCTATTTTTGCATGTTCGTGGCGCCTTACCGGTTTCTGCGATATCAGTGGGCGTACTTCCAGGTGAACACGCTCGGTCAGGGACGAAGCGTCTATCGTGCCGAGGTGGGCGGAGACAGCGGTCCCTGGCCGCGCCTGGGGACCGCGCTCGGGATCGGGTATCTGTTCTCGATGAGCGCTCTGTTCCGCGTTTTGACCGGAGCGGGGATGGCCGACTGGATGCTTCCGGCGGCCTTGACGGGGATCGCGCTGGCCGTGGCCGTTGTCTGGCACATGCCCGGGCGGTTTCTCTTTCAGTCGCCGTTTCGCCAGGCATGCTCGGTTCGCCTGACGAGTGCGATCCGGCTGGGGTATTACACGCTCGTGTTGCTCGCCCTGGCCCAGATCCGGTGGTACACCGAGGGGCGTTCGGTGGCTTATGTGATCTTGCTCTGGCTGGTCCCGCTGGGCAGCTCGTTCATGTTTTTCATGTTTCTTCGCGACGTCTACCAGCATTCCAACGCCGACGCCGGCCGGCTCACCAATTCTCGCGTGTTTTTCGCCGATCCCTTCACCCGCTGGGCGGTCTTCGTCTATGGCCAGGATATGCACATTCCTCACCATCTTTTCCCGGCCGTCCCGCATTATCGATTGCGGGCGCTGCACCAGATTCTGAAAAACCGGCACTCGGCCTACCGCGGCGACGTGGTCGAAACCCACGGGACGTTCTGGGACGCCCAGGGCCGTCCCACGATCCTGGACGAGATGACCCGGCCGGCGCACGAGCACGCGTGAGCCCCGGCCGGCGGGTCAGGCCCGGGGGCTTGATCGCGGCCGACCGAGATGGTTCGCGAGATCGATGACCGAGCCCAGTCCGAGCGCGAATCGCGGAGCCCGGGGCGCTGATCTGGCCAGCCCGCGCCTGAGTCGCCGGCGGTCGCGGACCGCCGAGGCCAGCCGCAAGGCGTCGAGCTTCCCCTTGAGGAACGGCCCGCCGCGCCCGCGGACCAGCCGCCAGACCCACTGGGCGGCCAGGAAGGCCAGCCGGGGTGAGAGCCCGAGCGCGAGCATCGCGGGCGGCATGTTGGACCAGAAGACGATCTCGGCGTTGCGCGACAGGGCGCGTTCGAGTGCTGGCCGGCGGTGGTCGTAGGTCGCGGAGACCTCGTGCAAGACCACGGAACGGGGCGTGAAGACGCAGACATAGCCGGCCCAGCGCAGTCGGAAGGCGAGGTCGACATCCTCGTAATACGCGCCCAGGAGTGCGTCGTAGCCGCCGACTTTCTCGAGTGCGGCCGACCGATAGAAGGCGCTCGAGCCGCTGGCGCCAAAAGCTTCGTCAGGCGTGCGGTCGGCCCAGCGCTGAGCGGGCTCGCCGTGGCCGCGCTTGGTGGGCCAGCCGAAAAAGGTGTAGGCGTCGCCGGCCGAGTCGACCCGCGCGGGGTCGTCGCGCACCAGCACCAGGGGCGCGACCGAGCCGACGGCGGCCTGGGCGAACGGCGCGAGCCCGGCTTCGACCCAGCCGGCGGTGGGCTCGGCGTCGTTGTTCAAGAGCTGGATGAACGGGGCGCGGGCCGCCGCGATCCCGGCGTTCGCGGCCGCGCAGAAGCCGCCATTCCGTTCGAGCCGGACGACCCGGGCCCAGGGATTGCGCTCGGCCAGCCATTCGGCCGTGCCGTCGGTCGAGGCGTCGTCGGCGACGACGACCTCGATCGCCATCCGCGGGTCCACGGGACGATGCCGCTCGATCGCCGCCAGGCAGCGCTCGAGGAGCGCCCGGCCGTTATAGGTGGGGATCACGATCGAGCAAACGGGAGCGCCCGGGGCGGCTCGGGCGATTGAGTCCCAGGCGGTCACGCGGGGGGTTTCTGGGGCCCTCGGGGCTTCTTCCATGAGGTCTTTCCCCAGAGCACGTGCTCGATGGTCATGAGGAGCACCTTGAGATCCATCGCGATCGTCCAGCGCTCGATGTAATCGAGGTCGTACTGGAGCCGTTTACGGAGCGAGGTGCGGCCGCGGTAGCCGTGGACCTGGGCCCAGCCGGTCATGCCGCCGGGGACGGCGTGACGGAGGTGATAATCGGGGACTTCGCGGCGGAAGCGTTCGACGAACGAGGGACGTTGGGGGCGGGGTCCGACCAGGCTCATTTCGCCCTTGAGGACGTTCATGAGCTGGGGGAGCTCGTCGACATTGGTCCGTCTGAGCCAATCGCCGACCCTGGTGCAGCGTTCGTCGTGAATCGAGGCCCAGATGGGTCCCGATTCGCGTTCGGCGTCGGGCCGCATGCTGCGGAATTTGATGATGCGGAACCGCCGGCCCCCCTGCCCGATGCGCTCCTGGGAATAGAAGATCGGCCGCCCCGAGGTGACGAGGATGACCGCCGAGACCAGGAGGAACAAGGGCGCCAGCAAGATCAGCCCCAGGAGCGATCCCGCGATGTCGATCAAGCGCTTGATCGAGCGGGCGAGGGAGGGGGCGTCCCACGAGTCGAAGAGCTCGGCGAATTTGCGTCTGCGTTTGCCGCGGCGCGACAGGGGTTCGTCGGGGGGCGCCAGGGTCTCGAGCCCGAGCCCCTGGGCGTCTGCCGAGACCCAGTGCACGGCCACGTTCGCCGCCAGCAACCGGCGGACGCGCGAGGGCCACGACTTGCCAGCCGGGGCCGAGACGGCGACCACCACGTGGGTCGCCCGGGCGCGGTCCACCAACCGGTCAAGCTGCTCGATCGAGCCTAGAACGGGCACGGGATCGGTCTCGTGATGCAGCGCCAGCCTTCGAGCTCGCGAGCGCAGCGACGTCGAGCGGGGATGGGCCGCGTCCACGAAGCCCACGATCGGCGGCCCGTTCCAGGGGCCGTCGGAGAGGCCTCGGACCAGCCGCCGGGCCGCCCTCCGCGCACCCACTAGCACCACCCGGCTCTGCCGCGCAGGCTCTGGTTCGCGTTCCCCCGATTCTTCCGTCGTCTTCATATCGACCCGCCGATCCGAGGGGACGGGGCCGGCTTCCGCCCCGACTGTCTTGGTCTCGACCACAAGCGCTCCTGGACGTACCATCCTTGGCGGTCCTCGCTCGCACCCGGTTTTCCTTCAAGGTCTTCGATCGACCGAACCGACGTGTAATTTCAGTTATTCCGAAAAAGCACAATCTACCGAACAACCCCGGGACGGTCGCGCCGACCACCCGGCGTCTCACGAGGACAGTGGCCATCGACGCCTTCCCCCACGATCCCCGATTGACCGTCGTCATGGTCAATTACCAGAGCTGGCCCGAGGCTCTGCGGCTCGCCCTCGAGCTCGAGGCCGAGCCCGAGCTCAAGCGCGGCCAGTGCGAGATCGTGATCGTCGACAACGCCTCGACCGGGCCCATTCCCGGGCTCTTGCTCGTGCCCCGCGCGGGTTTGCGCTTGATCGAGCGGCACGATAATGGTGGATTCGCCGTCGGCGTCAATGCCGGTTGCCGCGCGGCCCGCGGTCGATGGCTTTTGGTTCTGAACCCCGACGTCGAGATCGAACCCGGTTTCCTGAGCCAGGTTCTGGCCCGGATCGCGCATCACGAACGGGCCCCGGAGGGGGTTCCCGGAATCGTGGGCTTTGGCCTGAAGAACTCCGACGGCAGCCGCCAGGGCTCGGTGGGCGCGTTTCCCAGCCTGGGCCGCGCGGTTTGGGAGCAATTGCTGCCGCGTGGCCGGCGCAAATATCAGCCGGCCTGGCGGATCCGTTCGGGGCCCGTGGATTGGGTCACGGGCTGTTGCATGCTTGTCAATCGCGCGATGATCGACGATCTGGGTGGGATGGACGAGGATTTTTTCCTGTATTACGAGGAGGTCGCGTTCAGCCGGTCGGCCCAGCGCAGGGGTTGGCGGGTGGTCTTCGACGATCAGGCGAGCGTGATCCACCGACATCCCTTGCAAAATCGCCCCGTTTCGCCCAAGATGCGGGTGATCCTGCGGCACAGTAAACTGCTGTACTTCCTCAAGCACTTGCCCGCCTGGCAGTTTCTGGTTCTGGATGGGATCGTTGGGATCGAGGCGGCGGTTCGGGGCTGGTGCAGTACTCGGCTGGGGCGCTCGGCCGATGCGCGGGCGTGGCGGACGATCGGGATGATCGCCACCCGGCTGCGCCGCGACGGCGGGCCGCGAGGGCGCGAGGTTTTGACCCTGGCCGAAGGCGTCGAGTCCGCCGCGGCGGGAGGAATCGGGGCAGGCAGGGGTCCCTTGGGCCGCCCGGCCGCGCGTTCGACCTCGACTCGAGAGACGATCTAGGCAAGGATGCCGCCTGAGCCGGGTTCCCATGATGGGCCGCCGGCGCCGGGCCGAAAGGACGGATCCCCGTGACCACGTCTCGTCATCTCATCCGCGTGTGCCTGCTCATGGCCGCCGCCGCGCTGTCGCTCGGCTGGGTCTTGAGCCACACCCAGGCGACGTTCGCCGACGGCCTGCGCTACATCCATCGCGCGGAACGCATCGAACGCGACGGCGTCTGGCCCAATCTCGCCACCGGAATCGACCATCCCCTCCATCCGCTCGCGATCGCGGCCGTACACCGCTTGCTCGGCGGCCACGACCCGGCCTCGTGGCAACAAGCGGCCCTCGTTCTGTCGTTCGCCTGCGGAGTCTTCCTGGTCGTGCCGGTTTATCTTCTCACCCTCGAGCTTCTGGGCGAACGCGCGGCCTGGATGGCCTGCGTGCTGGTCATCGTCAATCCCATCGTCGGATACATTGTTGTCAACGTGCTTTCCGAATGCACGTTCCTCATCCCCTGGACGTTCGGGCTCTGGTGCGCGCTTCGGTTTTTGCGCGAGGGGCGGTTCGTCTGGCTTCCGCCCGCCGTCGCCCTGAGTGCGGCCGCCTATTTGACGCGGCCCGAGGGGATGCTCCTGGCCGCGGCGCTGATCCTGACGCTGCTCGTGATCCCGTTCCAGAAATCGACCCGCATCCACTGGCCGCGCTGGCGGGCCGCGATGGGGTTCTTGCTCGGGGGGGTCTTGATCCTGGCGGGGCCCTACATCGCGCTCAAGGGAGGGCTCGGGACCAAGCCGGGGATCGCCCGCGTCTTGGGGCTCGCGCCGGGGTCTGACGATCTGGCTCTCGAGCGCGAGAAGCCGATCGCCGAGGGCCAGACGATGTTCGAGCGCTACTCAAACAGCGGCATCCGGGCGCTCAAGGCGTTTCGCGGCGCGGTCACTCCGCCCCTGTTTCCCTTTGCCATCATCGGGATCGTGGCGGCCTGGTGGATCCCCGACCGCGCCCGGTCCTGGCTGTTCCTCTCGATCATCCTCTTCGCCTCATGGGCCGCCCTCACGCGGCTGCACGCGATCGCGGGCTATTGCACGATCCGCCACGGGCTCGTGCCGGGGCTCATCCTCACCCTGGCGGCCGCCCACGGCATCACCTGGCTGATGAGTCGAATGAGCCTTCCCGGGCGCTTCTTGGGGCTCGGACAGGAACGCTACCGGCCTGGCCCGGCCGTGTGGGCGCTCTTGATCGCGGTCGGGATCGTAGTCCCCAATCTGCGGGCGCTCGGGCCCCGGAATCCCGGCCCGTTCGAGGTCTACGAGGAGGCCGGCGCCTGGATTCGCGAGCATGCGAAGAGCGGCGAGCAAGTCCTGGATCTGACGGATTGGTCGGTCTTTTTCAGCAAGCGTCCGGGCTACGTGTTTGCCGACGTCTACTCGGCGCCCGGCGATCCCGCGACGCGCTGGGTGGTGGTGCGCAAGCCGCACGTCGACGGCCGCTGGCACTATAGCAAGGTCGTCCGCGAGCTGATCGGCGGCCGCCAGCCGGTGGCGGTCTTGCCCGCGGCGGCCGATCCTCGTCAGGTCCAGATCCGGGTCTACGACCGGCTGGCGCCCGCGGCCGCCGTGGCGGCCGCGCCGCCTGACGCCCGCCAGCCCGAGCAGGCGACGCGCTAGCAGTCGCGATCCGCGTCCGTGGGAATCGAGATCATGCCGAGGGTCGACCACGTCCGGGCTTCTTCCACTCGTCCCAGCCAGACGTTCACGCGCGTCGATCCCGGGCCGAGCACACTCGCGGAGGCTCGCCCGCGGAGCGTGATCCCCTGGGGTGCGATCGGGGCCGTGGGGTTGATCGTGGTGGTCGAGTGGTTGCTGGCCCGGCATCCCTTGCATCTGGCCGACCCGGTGAGCCTGAGCTGGCGGCACGCGGCGGCTTTGGCGGAGAGCCAAGGGCGCGACGCGAGAATCGTGCTCGCGGGCGACAGCCTGATCATGCATGGGGTTGCACCGGCGCTCGTACGCGAACAGACGGGGCTCGAGGCGATCAATCTGGGCGCCGCGCGGGCGCCGGCGCTCTACACGTATTTTCTCCTGAGGAGGGTGCTGGAATCAAGCGTCGGCCTTGACGCAATCGTGCCGGCTGAACCCGAACAAATGAAAATAAATAAGCGCGTTGTGGAACCACCCTCGCTGGCGCTTCGGGCTTGTATTACAGGCGCGCAAGGTCGCGATGAATACAAGCCCGAAGCGCCAGCGAGGGTTGGTAACATTCGGAGCAGGCCGCGTTCGATCGTCTTTTGCGCCAAGCCGGCGGTGCTGATGGGCGGACCTGATTATGACGCGCGGTACTGGC
>DAIDHE010000161.1 GCA_027459775.1 Planctomycetales bacterium
TTGAACCACAGAGACACAGAGACACAGAGAAGAGAAAACAGAGAGAGAGAAAGCGAGAGAAAAAAAGCGAGAGAGCAAGCACAGGCCACGCCACGGGGAGTTTGAACCACAGAGACACAGAGACACAGAGAAGAGAAAACAGAGAGAAAGAAAGAAAAAAGAGAGAGAAAAAAAAGCGATCCAGTCTCCGGGTCTTGTGTAGAGTGCTGAGCTAGTCAGTGGGCCTTTTGCTGGTTTTTTTTCTCTTCTCTGTGTCTCTGTGTCTCTGTGGTTCAAAAAGGAACTGGGCCTGGCCCGCGTGTGGAGGGTTTGTCGTTCATCCCCTCTGGATCGCTTTCCTCGACGGCCTTGGGCTCGCCCGCGAAGAAGCGGATCATCCGCTCGCCCAGCACGTAGTAAACCGGGATCACGAACCGGCCCAGGATCGTGCTGATCAAGAGGCCAAAGGCGATCACGACGCCCAATGAGTTACGGCTGTATGCGCCCGCTCCGGTGGCCCGGGCCATGGGCAAGACGCCCATGATGAACGCGAACGACGTCATCAAGATCGGGCGCAGCCGCTGGCGGGCGGCTTCCTTGGCCGAATCCACGATCCCCATCCCATGCTTTTGCTGGAGCTCGACCCCGAACTCGACGATCAGGATCGCATTCTTGGTCTCGAGCCCGATCAGCATCACCAGCCCGATCTGGCCGAAGACGTCGAGCGGCATGTCGTAGAGCCAGAGACCGACGATCGCGCCAAACATCGCCAGCGGGACAGTCAGAATGATCACCAACGGCCGCACCCAGCTCTCGTAGAGAGCGGCCATGAACAGGAACACGCAGACGATCGACAGGCCAAAGATCAAGATGGCGACGTTGCCGGTCCGCTGCTCCTGCAATTGGACGCCGGTCCATTCGTAGGCGAAGCCCTCGGGCAGGATCGCGTCGGCGACCTCTTGCATGGCGGCGACCGCCTGGCCCGAGCTGAATCCCGGGGCGGGCAGGCAGTTGATCTTGGCGGCGGCGTAAAGGTTGTAATGCGGCACGTCGATTGGCGCCAGGGTGTATTCGACGTCGCCCAGGGACACGAGCTGGACCCGCTGGCCCTTGCGATTGAGGACGTAAAGCGAGGTCACGTCCGCGGCCTTCGAGCGCGCGGCCGCCTCGGCCTGGATGAAGACCTTCCACACCTTGCCATAGAGGTTGAAATCGTTCACGTACAACCCGCCCAGATTGGCCTGCAGGACGCTGAAGATCTCCGCGACCGAAACGTCGAGCCGCTCGGCCTTGACGCGGTCGAGCTGGAACCGGAGCTGGGGCACCCGCGCGGAAAAGGGGGTGAAAAGCGCGGTCAGCTCGGGCCGCTTGCGGGCCTCGACCAGGAATCGATCCGAGATCTGCTCGAGCGCGGCCACCCCTTTCCCCTCGCGATCCTCGATCATGAACTCGAACCCGCCCGTCTGGCTCAACCCCCGGATCGGCGGCGGCTCGAGCACCAGCACGACAGCGCCGCGGATTTCCTGGGAAAAGACCCCCTGCAACCGCCGCGCGATCGCCTTGGCCCGCAGCTCGGGCGTCTTGCGCTCGGACCAATCCTTGAGCGTGACGAAAGCCGTCGCCGAATTGGTCTGGTTGGTCCCGGAGAGCACGTTGTAGCCGTCGAGCAAGACCACGCTCCGCGTCCCCGGGACGCCGAGTGCGAGCTCGACCGACCGGTCGGCGATCTTGGTGGTGGCCTCGCGTCCGGTCCCGTCGGGGGTCTGCATCGAGACGATGACGTAGCCCTGGTCCTCGATCGGGATGAAGGCCTTGGGCCGCTGGGCGATCATGGCATAGGTGAGCGCCAGCAGGCCGATCGAGGGGATGACGACGGTCCACCAGTGATGGGCTGTGAATTCGAGAAAGGCGTCGTACGAGTTTTCGAGCCAGCTCATCGCACGATTGAACCAGCGAAACAGGATGAACTTGGCCTCGCCGTGATGGGCCTTGAGGAACAGCCGGGACATGGCCGGGCTGAAGGTGAGCGAGTTGACGGCCGAGAACAGGAACGAGAACACGATGGTGAGCGCGAACTGGTTGTAGAGCTTTCCGGTCAGGCCCGGGATGAAGGCGACGGGGACGAAGACGGCGGCCAGGACGAGCGAGATGGTGACGATCGGGGCGGTGATCTCGGCCATCGCCGACCGGACGGCCGGCAAGGGCGCGACGCCCCGGCCCAGGTATTTCTCGACGTTCTCGACGACGATGATCGCGTCGTCGACCACCAGCCCGATCGCCAGGATCAGCCCACAGAGGGTGAGGGTGTTGATCGAGAAACCAAACGCCGCCATCATCGAGAACGTCGCCACCAGCGCGACCGGGATGGCGAGCATCGGGATGATCGTGGCCCGGAATCCCTGCAAGAACACGAACACCACGATCAGCACGAGCAGGAACGCCTCGACCAGCGTCTCCTGGACCTCTACAATGTTCTCTCGCACATATTTGGTGGTGTCGTAATCGATGCGGTATTCGAGCCCTGGCGGAAAGCTTCTGGCCAGCCGGTCCATGCTCGTGCGCACATTCTTGACGATGTCGAGCGCATTGGCGTCGTTGTATTGATAGACCGGCAGCGTCCCCGCGGGCTTGCCCGAGAGCGAGCCCGAGGTGTCGTAGTTTTCGGACTCGAGCGAGATTCGCGCCACGTCGCCCAGGCGTACGATCGAGCCGTCGTCGTTGCGGCGAACGGTGATGCGCTCGAACTCCTCGACGGTCGACAGCCGTCCCTTGGTGAGGATCGGGTATTCGAAGACGAGGCCGGGCACGGCGGGCGGTCCGCCGATCTTGCCGGCGGCGGCCTGGCGGTTCTCGGACTGGATCGCCGTCACGACCTCGCTGGGGCTGATGAGCTGATTCGCCATCCGGGCCGAGTCCAGCCAGACCCGCATCGCGTATTTGCGCCCGAACGTCTTGACCTCGCTCACCCCGGTGATGCGATTGAGGACGTCGAGGACGTATATTTGGGCGTAATTGTCGAGATATGTCGAATCATAGCGGCCGTCGGGCGAGACCAGGTTGACCACGCAGACCATGTCGGTCGACGTTTTCTTGATGGTGACGCCGAACTGTTTGACCTCGGGGGGCAGGACGGCCTGGGCGGTCTCGACGCGGTTCTGGACGTCGACCGCGCCGATGTCTTGCGAATAGCCGACCTCGAAGGTCGCCGTGATGTTCGAGACGCCGTTCGAGGTGCTGTCCGAATTGAAATAGATCATCCCCTTCACGCCGTTCAATTGCTGTTCGATGGGCGTGGTGACGGTTTCGGCGACGGTCTGGGCGTCAGCGCCGGTGTAGGTGGTCGTCACCTGCACCTGGGGAGGCGTGATCTGGGGGTACTGCGAGATCGGCAGCACGAGGATGCAAATGCCGCCGATCAAGACCATCAGCAGGGCCAGCACGGTCGCGAAGATCGGCCGGCCGATGAAGAAATTGACCATCGGCGGGCTTACCTCGGTTGGCTGGGGGACGGGGACGACGGTGCGGGCGCGGGGGACTTGGGCGTGGGATCAGGCGCGGCCTTCGCATCCGAATCCGGGGCGGGCTTCGCATCCGGCGGGCCGCCGGGCATGCGGGTGACAGCGCTCGAGAACCGCCGGTCGAGGCTCGAGATCCGCGACCCCTCGCGGATGTAGCTCTCCAGAGGCGCCTCGGTCGGGTCCACCTTTTGCCCTTGCCGGACCAGCTGAATCCCCTCGACGATCACCCGCTGGCCGACCGCGAGCCCCGAATCGAGCACCCGCATCCCCTTCACGCTGTCGACCGGGTCGACCTTGACCACGTCGACCTTGTTTTCCGCGTCCACGATCATCACGCGCCAGCCCTCCTGGCTACGAACCACGCCCTGTTCGGGCACGACCACCGCTTGGGCGTATTCGCCCAGAATCATGGTTCCCTCGATATAATCGCCCGGCAGCAGCAGGCCCTCGGGGTTGCGGACCTCGCCCCGGACCAGGAACGTCGACGTCGTGGCGTCGACCGAGTTGTCGATGAAGATCGCCTTGCCCATGTAGGGGTGGACCCGCTCGCCCTCGACGGTCAGCTTGATCTCGAGCCCCCGTTCCAGGAGCCGCGTCGCCAGCGGCACGTATCGCGCCGCCGGGCGGAGGTCGAAGCCCATGGGATCAAGCTGCTGGATCGTCACGAGCTCGGTCGCCTGCCCGTCGCCGACCAAGTTGCCGACCTTGACCTTGAGCTCGCCGATCCGCCCGTCGATCGGCGCGACCATGCGGCAATAGCCCAGATTGAGCTTGGCGTCGTCGACCTGGGCCTGAGCCTGGGCGACCTGGGCCTTGGCTGTTTCGATATCGGTCTGGAAATCCGACCGCGCCTGGTCGAGATCCGCCGAATCGGCCTCGACCTGGGCCGCTGTCTTCTTGCGCTGGGCGACCGCCTTGTCGAGTTCCTCTTGCGCGGCGACCTTGCGCTGGATCAGCGACCGCTCCCTGCGCTCCTCGATCTCGTCGAGCGTGAGCTGGGCCTGGTCGAGTGCGACCTTGGCCTTCGAGACTTCGAGCTGCTTCGAGGCCGAGGCCTTGCGGAGCGCGGCATCGGCCGTCGCGAGCTGGGCCGTCGCGTGCTCGAGCTGGATCTTGTAGGGCGCTTCGTCGATCACGAGCAAGAGCTGGCCCTTCTTGACGTTGCCGCCGTTGGCGAAATGCTGCTCGGTGAGAAAGCCCTTCACCCGGGCCCGGATCGTGACGTCGGCGAGTGCCCGCGTGGTGCCGATCCGATCGACGACGATGGGGAGGGTCATCTTCTTGACGGCGACCACGGTGACCGGCGCGGGGGGTGGGATTCGCTCGGGCTCGGCCGTGGCGCGACAGCCCGCGACGCCCGCGGCGAGCAGCAAGGCCAGGGCCGTGCACGAAAGGCAAAGGCCCTTGGCCGTGGGGTTAGAAGAGAACATGTCGGCCGATCTCGAAGACGGGTCGTGCGGAACAGCTTCGGAAACGCGTTCATACTCTAACCGGCGACAACCCGTTTATCCAGGGTCGCGCGGACGCGTCGGATCGCCGGATGGGGTTCAAGGTGTGGTTCAAGGCGGGCTCCGCGGGCGCGGCCCACGACGGGCAAGCCACGTTTCCAGATACGATCGGATCGCGTCGACGGTCCAAGAATCGCGGCCCCCCGGCTAGGACGAAGAAAGGCCGGCTGGTACGATCGAGGCCTGGATCACGATGGTTCGCGACTTGCCTTTTGACTCGCCAGGAGACGCTCGATGCGTTCCGATGAAATCAAGCGCGGCGACGCCCGCGCGGCCCACCGCAGCCTGCTTCGCGCCACCGGCGTCGGCGACGGAGACTGGGACAAGCCGTTCATCGCCGTGTGCAACAGCCACGTCGACATCATCCCCGGCCACGTTCATCTGCAAGAGGTCGGCAATTACGTCAAGGAGTGCGTGCACGCCGCCGGCGGCGTGCCGTTTCTGTTCAACACGATCGGGGTCGACGACGGCATCGCGATGGGCCACGCGGGGATGAAGTTCTCGCTGCCGTCGCGCGAGCTCATCGCCGACTCGGTCGAGACGATGATCCAGGCGCACCGGTTCGACGCGATGATCTGCATCCCCAATTGCGACAAGATCGTGCCTGGGATGTTCATGGGGGCGATGCGGGTCGACGTCCCGACGGTGTTCGTGTCGGGCGGTCCCATGGAGGCCGGGAGAACGGCGTCGGGGAAGACCGTGGATTTGATCGATGCGTTCGTGGCGGGCGTGCAGAGGCAAAATGGCAAGATGTCGGCCGCGGAGCTCGAGGAGATCGAGCAAGCGGCCTGCCCGACCTGCGGAAGCTGCTCGGGGATGTTCACGGCCAACAGCATGAACTGCCTGGCCGAGGCGATCGGCCTGGCGCTGCCGGGCAACGGCACGATCCTGGCGACCTCGGCCGATCGCCGCGTGCTGTACGCCGACGCCGCTCAGCGCGCGGTCGCGATGGCCCGCGACTTCAGCCGCCTGGGCCCCGGCCATGGGATCTCCCCCCGCGAGATCGCCACCGCCGCGGCCTTTGACAACGCCATGATCCTCGACATGGCCATGGGCGGAAGCACCAACACCGTCCTGCACATCCTGGCCATCGCCCACGAGGCCGGCGTTCCCTTCACGCTTGAACGGATCGACGAGCTTTCACGCATGACGCCCAACCTCTGCAAGGTCAGCCCATCGTCGCGCTATCACATGGAAGACGTCGCCCGCGCCGGCGGCATCCACGCGATCCTGGGCGAGCTCGCGCGCGGTAAGCCGGGCTTGCTCAACCTCGACTGCATGACCGTCACCGGCAAGACGCTGGGCGAAAACATCGCCGACTTTGACGTTCGCGGGGCGCGGTCTCAAGACCTCGCCCGCACGCTCACCCAGGTGCGCCCCGGCCACGTGCGCTCGACCCACGCCTGGAGCGTCGCCAGCGTCGGCGACGGCGACAGCGAATCGGCGATCGCCCTGCTCGACGACGAGTCCGCGTCCAAGGAATCGGACGACGATTCGGGCTTTGACCCGTTGGACGTCATCCGCCCGGTCGCGAACGCCTATTCGGCGACCGGCGGGCTCACGCTCTTGAAAGGCAACCTCGCGCCCCGAGGCGCGATCGTGAAAACCGCCGGCGTCAGCCCCAAGATGCTCAAGCACACGGGCCCCGCGGTGATCTTCGAAAGCGAGATCGACGCCTACAACGGCATCGTGTTTGGCAAGGTCAAGCCTGGCGACGTGGTGGTGATCCGCTATGAGGGGCCGAAGGGAGGGCCGGGCATGCAAGAGATGCTCGCCCCCACGACGGCGATCAAGGGGGTCGGGCTGGACGACAAGTGCGCCCTTGTGACCGACGGGCGGTTCTCCGGAGGAACCGCCGGCGCGTCGATCGGCCACGTCAGCCCCGAGGCCGCCGTGGGCGGTCCGATCGGACTCTTGCGCGACGGCGACACGATCAAGATCGACGTCATGGCCGGCGTCCTGTCCGTGGAGCTGTCGGATGAAGAGCTCGAGACACGCAAGCGCGAATGGTCGCCGCGGCCGCTCAAGATTGCCTCGAGCTTCCTCGCCCGCTACGCCAAGATGGCCACCAGCGCCGACACCGGCGCGATCCTCAAGTGGGATTAAGGAACGCGCCGACGGCGGGGGCGGCCCGTTACTTGGGTACCTCGCGGATATCCAGCGTGCTCGCGGTCTGGTTGACCGTCGCGAGCCAGTACTGGTTGCCGACCGGCTTGACCACGAGTCCAGAGACCGCCCCGAAGTTGGGATCGAGAGAAATCGAATTCACGTACGCGCCCGCCGGCGTGTATTCGTAGAGCGGGCTTGGCAGATTCGGGTTCGCGGCGATGCCGTCGTTATTGGTGACCAGAAGATCCCCGTTAGGGGCAATGGTCAGATTGGATGGAAGACGCAGCTTGCCATCGTTCTTCACGACGACCGTTCCCTTGTCGACCGCCGCCGTCCGGCTTCCGGCTTGGGGGATTGCGTAGATCGCGTTGTCCGCCATCGACGCCACGTAGAGCACATCCATCTTGGGATCGAAGGCGAGCCCGAACTGCGAGGATCCCGCGAAGCCGGAATACAAGACAGGCGCTGAGGACGGCGGAGGGACTGGGGGGTAGATGAACGAAGTGGGATATCCGCTCGCGATCAAGGTCGCCTTGACGATCCGGGGAACGCCATGCTGAATCCGGACGTCGAGCCGGGTGATCGTCCCGCTATTGGAGTCCGACAGGTAAATCTGGCTCGTGCCACCGTGCTGACCGACCGCGAGGCTCGACACACCCGGAGTGAGTTTCTGGTTCTTGAGGTCGACGATCGGCCGGCCATTGGGATTGAGCACGAGCAGTGAGATCGTCGTCTGCCCCCCCACATTGCCGCGGGGCCTCGAGCCGATCTCCGCCACCACGTCCCCGTTCGACTCGACCCCGATCGGCCCGGTGAGCCAAGACCCCTTCGGCATCGTGTACCAAGTCTTGGTGGATCCGTTCAGGAACACCTTCTCAATCGAGGTGCTCAGGACGGGCGGCTGGTTCGCGGTGTACAGATCCGTGACCAAAAAGCCGCCGTGAACCTTGGCCACGTCACGCGGATTCTGATCACCGTTGGCCGCGATCGTCGATACCGTCAGGCTCGGCGAGCTCGGCAACCCGCCGATGAACCCGCCGGTCGTCACGGCGGCGGACGCCGACATCACCGTCCGCTCCTCAAGCCGGTCGCATCCCGGCACGACGCGCCGCCGTTTCCCCCTCGCGTGGCTCATTTTCGGCTCCCTGGTGTCGTGATCTCAAATGATGAAACGGGCCGCGGCGCCCCAGAACCGCGCAAACGGCCTCTATCCTCGTATTCGTAAGAGGATTCGGCAAGGCGACATGACGCGATGGATTCTCTCTCCCAATCCTCACGACCGTGGCCCCGAGACGAGGAATCGCCAGGACGCGCAGGTTCGAGAGGGAGAGTGACGGCTAGTCTTTACCTGGAAACCTTGCGGATGTCGAGCGTGTTGGTGGCGTCGTTGACCGTCCCCAGCCAGAGCTCGTTGCCGACCGTCTTGATCACCAGCCCGAAGGCCGCTCCCTGGGTCGAATCAAGCGACAGCGAATTCACATATTTCCCTGCGGCTGTGTACTCGAGGAGCAGACTGGGCTCGTTGGCGCTCGCCGACACGGCGTCGCCGTTCGTGACCAGCAGGTCGCCGTTGGGGGCGAACGCCAGGCCGATCGGGCCTTGCAGCTTGCCGTCGTTTTGCACGACCACGGTCCCCTTGTCGGCGGCCGAGATCCGGGTGGCCGCGGCCGCGACGGCGTAGATCGCGTTATCGGCCGTCGATGCCACGTAGAGCACGCCCGTCTGGGCGTCATACGCCAGCCCGGCCGGGCCCAGCACCAGGGCGGCCGTGCTGGTCTGGGTGGTGTAGCCGCTGGCGATCGTGGTCGCGCTCGTGATGTCGGGCCTGCCATTCTGGATCACGACGTCCAGCCGCGTGACCGTCCCGTTCAAGACGTTCGAGAGATAGATCTGGGCCGTGTCGCCGTGATCGCTGACTGTCATTCCCCAGGGGCCGTCAAGCAGTTTGGGGTTCTTGAGATTCGCGATCGCCTGGCCGTAGCGATTGAGCACGATCAGCGAGCCCTGTTGCACCGTCGCCGAAGTGCCGTCGGTCGTGGGCACGCTCCCCACGAAGACAAACCCCTTCGACAAAACCCCGATCGCCCCCGACAGACCAAAGCCCTTGCGCGCCGAGTACCACGTCTTGGTCGCGCCGTTCAGGAAGACTTTCTGGAGCGTCGTCCCCGTCCCCTGCAGGTTGCTCGAGCTGTTGAAATTCGTGACCAGGAAACCGCGGGGAACCTTGGCCACGCCATAAGGATTCAGATCCCCGTTCGCCGGAATCGTCGACACCGACGTGCTCGGCGCGGTCGGCAGCTTGCCGATGAAGCCCGCGGTACTCGTGGGGGTGGTTGCACCAAGGCTCGGTGCACTCGTCAGAAAACCCATCGGCGCGAGCTCGCTGACCACCGCGTTCGGTATCGGCGACACGGTCGCCGTAAAGGCGGACATCACCATCCGCTCTTCCAGGCGGTCGCAACCAGGCGCGAACCGCCGCCGACTTCCCCGCACATGTCCCATACTGGTCTCCCTGCTGCTTTGCTCACGGATGATGAAACCGGGCAGAGGACGCCAGGTCCGCGCACTCTACCCAGAACGATCAATCGAAAGTGAGTCCGTCGGGCCGACAGGCCGTCTTGGTTTTTCGCCTCCTGTCCCTTGCACGACCCCGAGCGGGGGACGATGCTGGACCCTCGATCGTTCGTGGCGTCGCGAATTGTCGAGGCGCTCGAGACTACTGGATCGAGGCGCGACGACGTCGTGAAAGCGTTTGACCTGACGGGCAAGGCGGCGGAAGGACGACGAGACTGTCCTGTGCGTTCGACGTCCCGCCGCTTCCGAAGGCCGGCTCAATACCCAGGATCACTTCCCCGTTGGGCAAAGTGGTGATCGCACCCGTGAGGGCGAATCCCTTCGGTGCCGTGTACCAAGTCTTGGTCTTCCCGTTCAGGAAAACCTTCTCAACCGTATCGCCCCCACGCACTGCCCCGGCACTCGTTCCGACATCCGTGACCAGAAAGCCTCCTGGCACGCTCACCACGCCATACGGTGTCCGGCCTGCGTTGGCGGCGACCGTCGAGACCGTCTTGTCCGGCGACCACGGCAGCTCGCCGACAAAACCGCCCGCGGCGGACCCTGACATCACCGGTCGCTCTTCGAGGCGATCACACCCCGGCACGACGCGCCTTCGCTTTCCCCTCGGATAGGCCATCCTCGTCTCCCTGATGTGTTGGTGGAATCTGATGAACAGGGCGCGGAACCCCAGGGGCTGCGCAAGCTCTCCTTTCCATTCCATGGGAAGAAGGACCGCGCCGGCGACATGGTGCGATGGATTTTCGCTCCCGACCACGACGGCGGACATTCATCCATAGAGGAGAATTCCCAGACGCGTGGAGCGTGGAACGGGAGCGAGGCGCGATGACCCCAGGACTTCGACACCTTGTGGATGTCGAGCGTGTTGGTCGCGTCGTTGACCGTCGCCAGCCATTCCTCGTCGCCGACGGTCTTGATCGCCAGCCCGAAGGCCGCCTCCTGGGTCGCATCGAGCGAAAGCACATTCACATATTTTCATCTCTGAGTGTATTCGAGGAGCAGGCTTGGCCTGTTGGGATCGGGGTCGACCGCGCCGCCGTTGGTGACCAGGAGCTTGCCATCTGGGGGTGAACGCGAGCCCGATCGGGCCTTGCGGGTTGCCGTCGTTTTGCACGACGACGGCAACCTTGCCGAGCGGCGTCGCCTAGCATCCGCTGGGGTCGGCGGGGCTGCACCGGGTCGCCTTGCGGATGTCGAGCGTGTTGGTCGCGTCGTTGACCGTCGCGAGCCAGTACTCGTTGCCGACGGTCTTGATCGCCAGCCCGAAGGCCGCCCCTTGGTTCGGGTCGAGCGAAATCGAATTCACATATTTCCCCGCGGTAGTGTATTCCAGGAGCAGGCTCGGCCTGCTGGGATTGGCGTCGACCGCGTCGCCGTTGGTGACCAGGAGGTTGCCATCGGGGGTGAACGCGAGCCCGATCGGGCCTTGCAGATTGCCGTCGTTTTGCACGAGCAGGGTTCCCTTGCCCGGCATGGCCTGGCCGGCTCCGCAACGGGGGTCGCTGTGGGTGCAGTCTTGTTCGCCCCCGGCCCCGGCGACCGCGTAAATCGCGTTGTCGGCCGTCGACGCCACGTAAAGCACGTTCGTCTTGGCGTCAAAGGCCAAACCCGTCGGACCCAGCACCAGCGCGCTTGCGCTCGCCTGGGTCGTGTAGCCGCTGGCGACCGTCGTCGCCTTCGTGATGTCGGGTGCGCCGTCCCGGATCGTTACGTCCAGCCGCGTGACCGTCCCGTTCAACACGTTCGAGACGAAAACCTGGGCCGTATTGCCGCGGTCGTGGACCGTCATGCCCCACGGGCCGTCGAGCAGTTTGGAATTCTTGAGATTGGCGATCGCCTGGCCATACCGATTGAGCACGAGCAGCGAGCCCGGCTTGATCGTGGCGGCCGTTCCATTGGACGTCGGCACATTTCCCACGAACACGAATCCCTTCGACAAGACCCCGATCGCCCCCGTCAGGGCAAAACCCATGGGGGCCTTGTAGAAGGTCTTGGTCGTTCCGTTCAGGGAGAGCTTCTGGAGCGTCGTCCCCGTCCCCTGCAGGTTGCTCGAGCTGTTGAAATTCGTGACCAAGAAGCCACGGGGAACCTTGGCCACGCCATACGGATTCTGATCGCCATTGGCCGGGACGGTCGACACCGTCGAGCTCGGCGCATTTGGCAGCCTGCCGATGAGGCCCGCGAGGTTCCGGGGCGTCGTGGTCGTGGCGGTCAAAAACGACCCTGGCGTCGGCGGCGCCGTTCCGACGCCGGCGTTTGAGATCAACCGCGCCGTCGTTGAAAACGCCGACATCACCACCCGCTCCTCCAACCGGTCGACCGCGAGAACGTATCCTCGACGCTTCCCCCTCACGTGGCCCATATCCGTCTCCGTGGTGCCTTGATCAAAGCCGATGAAGTCGCGTGCAAAACCCCGAGAGTGCGCATTCTATCCAAAGCTATGAAACGAAAGACAGCCCATTGGCGCGACGATCGCCCTTGAGATTCTGTTCCATGGCTCTTGCGGGGGCAGGAGCGGGGGTGGATGCTGAGACGCGGGGGATGTCATGGAGCCCCGTTTTGTTGGGGCGAACTGGGAATTGGAATTGTGAGGAGATCGGAACCTGTGAAATCGTTTGACCTGACGGGCAAGGCAGCGGTGGTGACCGGGGGCAACGGCGGCATCGGGCTGGGCATGGCCCAGGGATTGGCAAGCGCGGGCGCGAGCGTGGCGATTGTGGGCCGCAACGCCGCCAAATCGGCCGCGGCCGCCGATCAACTGCGTACGACCACCGGCGCGACGGTCATCACGGTGACCGCCGATGTCTCCAAAGCCGACCAGGTCGAGCGCGCGATCGCCGAGATCGTCGCCGGGCTGGGCCGGCTCGACATCGTCTTCAACAACGCGGGCATCAACATCCGCCGCCTGCCCCAGGATCTCACCCTCGAACAGTGGCAAGAAGTCCACGACGTCAATCTGACGAGCGCGTTTCTCATGTCCAAGGCAGCATATCCTCATATGAAGAAGTCAGGCGGAGGCAAGATCATCAACATCGGCAGCATGACGTCGGTGCTGGGCGCGCCGTTCGCCGCGGCTTATGCGTCGACGAAGGGGGGGATCGTGCAGCTCACCAAGAGCCTGGCGCTTTCGTGGGCTCGCGACAACATCCAGGTCAACGCCATTCTGCCCGGCTGGTTCGACACCGAGCTCACCGAGAAGGCCCGGGAAGAAATCCCGGGCCTTCACGAGCGGGTGCTCAATCGCATTCCGGTCGGTCGCTGGGCCAAGCCGATCGACATGGCCGGCACCGCCGTCTGGCTCGCCAGCGCGGCGAGCGACTACGTCACTGGAGTGGCGATCGCCGTCGACGGCGGTTACCTGGCCAATCTCTGACCGCCAGTCAGTCGGCCGCCGCTCCCAGGACCGGTCCGTCGCCGACCACGCGGCCGACGATCTCGAATTCCAGCCGCTGGTTGAAGGGCAGACGCAGTGAGATCGGCTTGAGTGGGATCAGGAACTGGAAGCGAACGGGGCTCAAGAGCGAATTGAGCAGTGGACCGACCAGGCTGACAGGGGGCGGGACGAACCCCGTCCTCTTGGCGGCGGTGTCGCTGGCGGGCACTCTCGCGGGGCTCTTCGGCTTCTTGGTTTGCGGGCTGGGCATGGGCTCGCTGGATTCGCTGGCGTCGACGTCGGGCTCGTCGTCGTCGGGCAACCGCGGCAGCGCGGCCGGGTTGCCCTCGCCGTCCACGCCCTCGGGCATCGATCGGCTGGGTGTGGCAGGCGCGGGCAATGGCGCCATGTGAATCTTGACAGGCAGGCGCCCAGGCCCCAGCTTCGAGTCACCGACGGGCGCGGGCGGGGGAATCGCGGGATAAGAGGTTGGATTGGGCGTTGCCGGAATCGAGAGGCCCACGGGAGGCACCGGCGCCACGGGCGCTGGAAACACTGGCTGCAAGGCGCCGATCGGCTCGGGCTCGACGATGCTCGGAGGTGCCATTTCTGATGGGAGCGGGCTCAGCGGCATCGGCGCCACGCGAATCGCCTTTGACCACACCTTGGCATTGGGCACGCGAGCCACGGCCATGGGCACGGGCATCGGGAGCGCCACGGGGGCCATGGTTGCGACCTTGCTCGAGCCTTCCTCGGGTGACGTCGGATGAGCCCGCACCACGATCAACCGCTCGCGGACGACCGCCTTGCCATGTTCGTCGGCCGTCGTGTGCACGCCAAAGCTCACCACCAGGCCCTCATCGGCCCCGATCAGCCACTCGCCGGCGACCTCTTGCGTGTCGACCTCGGGGACGTCGATCTTCAGGGGGGGCGGCTCGACGACCTCCGTCGCGCTCGCGGCGACAACCGCATCCTTCGCGCAGCACGGAGGAGCATCGTTGCCCCTCGTGCACAAGTTGAAATCGCCGTCGATCACCTCGAACGTCCCATGTGCCTTCACTACGCCCGAATGGAAGTTCGCCCTGGCCGTGTGGACCGGCCCAGCCTCGCCGCCCTTCACCGCGACGTGATGCACCGCCAGCACGACCGTGTTCTCGGCGACCAGCCGCACCAGAATCCCCTGATCGAGCTTGCGCCCAACCATCGTGGTCATCCAGCCCTGGCGAATCGTCTCCGATTCCACGTGAGGAGAGCGGCCCGTGAACGAAACCTTGGTCGCGAGCGACACGTCCGATCGCGAGTGGGCGTGGACGACGTCGCCCGCTCGGCCGATGATCTTGGGGGCCTGCAGGATGTTCGTGTGGGGATTCGCCTGCATGGCGGCAAGCACCCGACTCATGGCGCCCGAGGGGGCGATCCAGACTGTCGCCCCGTGCTGGCGTGAGATGGGCTTGAGGTCGGCCAGGGCCGCCTCGCGCCATTCGAGCCCCTGGGCGTCGATGTAGTGCACCAGGTAGGTCACGTCTCCGGGCTTGGTTTTCCCATCAGCGGCTGCTGACGCCCCTGCCAGCATCATCGCGAACCCTAAAAGCGCGGCTCCCATCGGACGACCTCCATTTCGTCTCAAGTGCCCATCACGTCCCCGATCACGGCCCACGCGACGTGGCGATCCGGCTGGACGGGGCCGGATGATACGCGCGATCCCAAACCAGGTCAATCTCGGCTGTCGGCCGCGGGTGTTCGAAACTTGAGGTTTTTGCCGGGTCTCCTTCGTTCCCGCGCCACCCAGGCGAGAATCGCCCCCGCGAATGTTATGATGGAACTCACGCTGTCGCCGCCGTAAGGCGCTCGATCCCTCACATCGCCGTCGGCGAATGGCGGTCATGGGCGCGCATGGATTTTCACCGTAAATCAGCAAGCGAGCACCATCATGACAGACGAGATAATGAATTCCTTCGGTAGAGTATTCGCGAGGCTCGTGGAGTTGGCGATTCGCGACGATGTGTTGCGTGGCGAGGTCCGTGCGTTGGCCGGCACGCTCCTGAAGGCGACCGAGCACGGGCCAGGGCTCGCTGAACAAAACGGCGTTGCTGGTCCAGGATCGATTCTTGGGGTGGAAGAGGCCTCGGCCGTCGAGCCTGCGGATGCCGTGGAAGTCGCGCCCGAACCTGATCTGCCCGTACAGGTCCCGGCCACCGTCGCGCCCGCTCCCAAACCGATTCCGAGAGCGCCCTTGCCGCCGCTCACGCTGGGCGCGCCGCCGCCTCCCAAGCCGATCTCGATACCCGATGACTATCGCCGCTTGCTTCACGACGACGATGAGGATCTGGCCGCCCTCGAGGCTCGATGCCGGCTCAAGGCCGAGGGGGTCCGCTGGTCGGCGGAACGCCGGCGGCTCATCGATGAAGACGCCGACTTCCAGCTCCAGGTCGCACCCAAGGACCGCGAGATCCTCGACCGCGCCCGCGCCCTGCCCAACTGCATGCTCTGGATGAACTCGCCCAGCTACAAGGTTGCCCTTCCCGCGGCCATGGAGGAAGCGGCCCTGTGCTTTGAGGTCGTCGCCGACGGCGTCGAGCTCGCCCGCCGCCTGATGAAAGACGCCAAGGGCAACCGCGGCTTGCTCGAACGCGTGGTGAACCTGCTCGCGGCCGCCCAATCCGCCCTCCGCACCGCCGTCGATAACATTAACGGATATAATGACTCCGATCAGTTCAAGACCTACGACTGGCTACGGACAATCACCAAGACCGAGGAAATCTACATCCCCCGCCACATGCGGCTCGACGATCCCGCTCCGCCGTCCGATGGGCCCAAGCTCAAAAAAGGCTTCGCCGAGCTCGCCGAGCAATTCGACAAGAGCAAGAACCGGGTCAAGATCCGCGAGTCGCGGTTCAAGAAGCTCAGATACCACGCCAACCTGATCCGCGAGGGCAATGGCTCCCAGCACGACTGGGACCGGGTGGCCCAGACCATCGACGAGTTGGCCGAGGACGGCACCCCTCCGAGCGACGTCGGATTCCGGGAGACGCTCTTGCCGATCATCGATTCGATGCCCGAGCTCGAGCCGGTTCCCCGAGGGCTCGCGCTCGTGCTCGGCCAGATCGATCGCTATCTTGCCTCGCGCGAGCCCGAGGCGGAAAAGCCGCGTGAGGAAGCCCCCAACCCCGAAATCGCCAGGGTCGCTGAACTACTCGAGGGGCGGAGCATCGTCTTGATCGGCGGCGAACGCAGGCGCGACGCCGAGGACCACCTGAAGCAAGCCTTCGCACTCAAGGATCTGATCTGGGTCGAGAGCCGCGGCCACGAATCGATCAGCCTCTTCGAGCCTTACGTGGCCCGCCCCGACGTCGAGCTCGTCCTGCTGGCGATCCGCTGGGCCAGCCATTCGTTCGGCGACGTCAAGCACTTCTGCAAGCACTACGGCAAGCCGCTCGTCCGCCTGCCCGGCGGCTACAGCCCCAACCAGGTGGCCGTGCAGATCCTGAACCAGTGCAGCGATCAGCTCGGCCGCGAGTGAACCGCGGGTTCGCGCTGGGGGCGCTGGGTCAATCAACACGAAATCGCTTGAGGGTATCTTCATCAATTGTGACTCCCAGCCCCGGGCCGTCGGGGACGCGCGCATGGGCGTAAGAGAGATCGAGCGGCTCGGCCAGCAGGTCGGCCTCGTGATAATGCGGGCCAATCAGGTCGGCCGGATAGGTTTCGCTGTCGAGGTTGGGCAAGGCCGCGGCCAGATGCGCCATCGCCGCCGAGCCCACGCCGAGCTCGAGATTGCTGCCCAGATGGCAGGGCGCTCCGGCCGCCCGCGCCAGATGGGCGATCTCGACCGCGGCCGCGATCCCGCCGTTCTTGCCGGGGTAGATGCTGATCACATCGGCCGCCTGGACCCTGAGCACGTTCCACGCGTCTGAAAGCGTGAACACGCTCTCATCGGCGATCAAGGGCGCTTCCGCGACCGCCCGCAGCCGAGCGAGAGCCTCGGGATCGCCGGCGGCGATCGGCTGCTCGACGGCCAGCAGATGCATCGGACGGAGCTCGCCCAGGGCCCGGCGCGCCGTCGGCTGGTCCCAGCCGCAATTGGCGTCGATCGTGATCGGAATCGCCGCGCCCGCGACCTCGCGCACCGCCTGAACCCGCCGCACATCGCCCGGCAGGTCCAGGCCCACCTTCACCTTGAGGCATCGCGCGCCCGCCGCCAGGAACCGCTCCGCCATCTCGCGGACGCGGTCCAGGTCGAAGGCCCCGATCATCATCTTGGTCGGAATCAGATCGCGCGCTTTTCCCCCCAGTAATTCGTACACCGGCCGGCCCCAGGCCTTGCCCGTCAAGTCCCAGAGCGCCATCTCGATCGCGGCCTTGGTGAACGGGTTTTGCTTGATCAAGAAATCCATCACCCGCCGGGCCTCGGTGATCGCCGTGGGATCCTTGCCCACGAGCGCCGGCCCCAGAAGCCCATCAATCGCCCCCTTGGCGCTCGTGCTCGTCTCGCCGCTCCAAAGCGCCGACACCGTCGCCTCGCCCAGCCCCACCAGCCCCTGATCCGTATACACTCGTACGATCACATAATCAGACGTATGGTGCAATCCATGCGCCGTCCGCGCGATCATGCCCGCTCTGAGCGGCACCCTCACCGGGATCGACTCGACTCGCGTGATTCGCATCGTGAGCCTCTCAGTGCGGGCCTGGAACAAGAAAACGCCGCAGAACGTTGGCCGTGATCCGCGACGCGTGTTTGTCGACCAGGATCGAGCTTGGCCAGGCGATCGACCCGGCGGCGAAGACCACGCCCTGGCTTTCGGTTTCGTAGCAGGCGAGCTCGGCGCCGCCGTGGTCGCGATTCGTTCCCTTGGCCAGGAGCTGGGTGTTCGGGGGCGAGTGGGGCGAGATCTTGTCGGTTTCATGGGCCGAGGCCCCGCCCGGACAGCGCTCGTGGAGGCTGGCCTTGCCAAACAGGTCGCCCTCGGAAAGCCCCGTGCCGGCGAACGCCCAGTGGCCCGGCTGGATCACGCGATAGGGGGCCCCGGTCATCGCGCCGGCCTCGGTGAAGACGACGCCCAGAAGGCTCGCCTCGGACTCGACCCGCGCGTGGAACCGGCTCTCGAGCCCTCGATCGCCCAGCCCCCGCGCGTCGCCGTTCTGGTATACGGCCGCGGCCGGATCGACCAGCTCGACCTCGCAATTGAGCCCGTTGCCCCCCAGATAGACAAGCCGGCCCCCGCGCTTGTGAACCCATTCTTTTACTTTCATGTACATGACTCGAGTCCAGTACTCGGGGTGGGTCGAGATGACCAGAACCCGATAGGCGTCGAGGTCGAGCGTGCCATGGTGGAGCTGGGTCTCGGCGTAATAGTCGTAGGCGAATCCCTCGCGTTCGAGCCACGCGAGCAGTCGCCATTCCGCGGGCGCCAGATGGCAGGCCGCGCGGCCCTTGATGGGGTCGAGCGGGCGTTCGTCCCGGTCGAGGTCGTTGCACGGCTCGGGCCGGTCGAACGACAGCGGATCGTACCCATCGCCGCGATAGACCACGCCGCCGGGCAGGGTGTACCGGCCCAGGTCGTGCCGCGCGTTCACGGTGGGCCGATCGGGCAGGCCGTCGGGGCTGATGTAGTTGCTCCGGCCGCCAAAGTTGTTATAGGCGTTCCAGGTGATGTTCGAGGCCAGCACCGCGAGCGCCGTCGTGGGCCGCGCGGGGGCGACGATCCAGGGAAACCCGAACCGCGCTCCAGAACGCGTCCGCGCATGGAAATAGTAGAGCCCCGACCGTTCGGGCGCCCGGACCTTCTGATGCAAAATTGGGTTCACATATCCTTGCTCGTTCCAGCCCACGCCGGTCCGGGTGAAATCGCCGTCGGGGACGGTCTGGACGGTCGCGCGCGGCCCGTGCTCGTCGTGCCATCCCAGGGACTGGACGTGTTCCTGCACGAGCCCCATGCGGTACAGAGAAAGCTCGTAGGGCTCGACCGCGTGGACGCGGAATTCGCCCCGGTCGCCCCCCTTCACCCACTTGGGCCAGGCGTAGCCCAGCAGCCCGTCCGACAGCAAACGAAGCCGCGCGGGCGGGCGCTCCGGGGCGAGCTCGAGGGTCGTCCGCTTGGGCCCGTATCCCGGCTTCTGGAGCGCGACCTCGTAGACGCCCGCCGGCAAGTCGACATAGACCGAACCGGTGGCGCGCGAGCGGGCCTCGAACGAGCCGGCGGCCCCGATGAACTCGAGGACCACGTCCGCCAGCGCGAGGTCGCGTTCGTCGCTCACATAGCCTGCCAGGAACACGGGGGCGTCTCCGCGGTTTAGAACGAAAGCTCTCCGCGCGCGGCGGTGAAGGCCTCGACCGCGAGCGTCAGGTCGGCGGTCGAGTGGGCGGCCGAGACCTGCACGCGGACTCGGGCCTTGCCCTGCGGCACGACGGGATACGAGAAGCCGATCGCGTACACGCCCTTCTCGAGCAACCGCTCGGCCAGCTTTCCAGCCATGGCCGCGTCGCCGATCATCACCGGGGTGATCGGGTGCTCGCCGGGGATGATGTTGAACTTGCGCTCGGTCATGGCCGCGCGGAAGTAGCGGGTGTTGGCTTCGAGCGTGTCGCGAAGCTCGGTCGAGCGCTCGCAGATCTCGAGCGCCTTGAGCGACCCGCCCACGACCGACGGGGGCAGCGAGTTGGAAAAGAGATACGGCCGCGACCGCTGCCGCAGGATCTCGACGATCTCAGCACGGGCGCAGGTATAGCCGCCGGTCGCGCCCCCCAGGGCTTTGCCGAGCGTGCCGGTGATGATGTCGACCCGCCCCATGACCCCCCGATACTCGTGCGTGCCGCGCCCGGTTTTGCCCAGGAACCCGACCGCGTGCGAATCGTCGACCATCACCAGAGCGCCATGCTTGTCGGCCAGATCGCAGACCTTGTCGAGCGCCGCGATGACGCCGTCCATCGAGAAGACGCCGTCGGTGGCGATCATCTTATAGCGCGCGTCCCCGGCCTCGACGAGCTTGGCCTCGAGGTCCGCCATGTCGTTGTTCTTGTACCTGAGCCGCCTGGCCTTGCAGAGCCGGACGCCATCGATGATCGAGGCGTGGTTGAGCTCATCCGAGATCACGGCGTCCTCGGGCCCCAGCAGGGTCTCGAACAACCCGCCGTTGGCGTCCCAGCACGACGAATAGAGGATCGCGTCGTCGAGGCCCAGGAACTGGGCGAGGGTCCGCTCGAGGGTCTTGTGCGGCGTCTGGGTGCCACAGATGAACCGCACCGAGGCCATGCCAGCGCCCCAGTGATCGAGCGCCTCCCGGGCCGCGGCGACGACCTCGGGATGGTCGGCCAGGCCGAGATAATTATTTGCGCACATGTTGATCACGTCGGGCCGTCCCGGCACGCTCACGTGCGCCCCCTGGGGCGAGGTCAAGACCCGCTCGCCCTTGTACAAGCCGGCCGCGCGGATCTCGGCAAGCTGTGTCGAGATATGTTTTTGGATCGCGCCGTACATGGTTGCTCCTGATTGATCAGCCTTCGCGCCAGGTCAGGATGACCTTCCCCGATTCGCCCGATTTCATGGCCGCGAACCCCTTCTCGAAGTCGCGGAATCCGTAGCGGTGGGTGATCACCGGGCTGATGTCGAGCCCCGATTGCAGCATGACCGTCATCTTGTACCAGGTCTCGTACATCTCGCGGCCGTAGATCCCCTTGATGGTGATCATGTTGAAGACGACGGTGTTCCAGTCGATGGCGAGGTCGCGGCTGGGGATGCCCAGCATGGCGATCTTGCCGCCGTGGCACATGTTCTCGAGCATGTCCCGGAATGCCTCGGGGCTGCCCGACATCTCGAGCCCGACGTCGAATCCCTCTTTCATGCCGAGTTCGTCCTGGGCGCTTTTGATCGAGCGGTCGCGGACGTCGATCGTGAGATTCGCCCCCATCTTGCGGGCGAGCTCGAGCCGGTGGGGGTTGACGTCGGTGACGACGACGTTCCGCGCCCCCGCGTGGCGAACGACCTTGGCGGCCATCACGCCGATCGGGCCAGCGCCCGTGATCAGCACGTCCTCGCCGAGCACGTCAAACTGAAGCGCGGTGTGGACGGCGTTGCCGAAAGGATCGAAGATCGACTGCACGTCGCGCGGGATCGAGGGGTCGTGGACCCAGACGTTGGTCATTGGCAGCGACAGGTATTCGGCGAACGCGCCGGGGCGGTTGACGCCGACCCCCTTGGTGTTCTTGCAGAGGTGCCTGCGCCCGGCCAGACAGTTGCGACAGCGCCCGCAGACCACGTGCCCCTCGCCGCTGACGATCTCGCCCGTGTGAAAGTCGGTCACGTTCGAGCCGACTTCGACGATCTCGCCCACGAACTCGTGGCCGACGACCATCGGCGTGGGGATGGTTTTCTGGGCCCATGCGTCCCAAACGTAAATATGTAGATCCGTGCCGCAGATTCCGGTCCGCAGCACCTTGATGAGGACGTCGTTGATTCCGATCTTGGGGATCGGGACGGTGTCGAGCCAGAGCCCGGGCTTGGCTTCTTTTTTCACCAGGGCCAGCATCGTCTCCATGAACGGTTCCTGAAGGGGTTCGAGTCGTCGAGTGGCGCCGCGACCCACGTTTTCGGCCGCGATCTCGCAAACGATCGAGAGTAACGCGGCCCCCGCCGGCTCGCAATGGCCGGACGAGCTCGGGGCGCCCGTGGCCGGGTCTCGGAGTCTGGCATTCCGGGCTTTTCGCAGGCGCGCCGGGCGCGGCTCGCCTGGCGGGTTGATCAAACGGCGGGACCGAAGGCGTTCCTGGGTGTTGGGTCGTCCTTTATTTGCCAGCGTGTGTTCGTGGTTCTTTCTTCTTGACTCCGCTCCGCGAGTCCTTTATGCTTTGCTAGCAAAGCATAAAGGACTCGCGGAGCGGCAACAGATGTCCTCGGGCTCGACGAGGCGACTACGTGGGCACGCTTACAAGGAGGCGTTCCTGGCCTCCTTGGCGCATTTCATCGCCGCGCCATCCGCGGATTGGCCGACCGTCCGGTGCTGGACAAAATCCTCCTTGAATCGGATGTTCAGAGATGTCAAGGACGAGGTGGGCGAAGCGAAGCCGCCGCAATCGAACCTGGAATTACTGGGTTGGCTGGAAAAACTCGGACTGGCCTGGGCGATTCAGGCCGAGGGGTCGCTTTTCTATTTGCTTGAGCTGGGTGCGAGCGCGCGGTCCGAGATCGCGCCTCAAGAGCTCATGATGGCCTACGAGCCGAAGGGCGTCGTTTGCTTCTTGAGCGCCATGGTCATTCACTCCCTGACCTCCCAGATTCCGAGCCACCATCATGTGGCCGTTCTCACGAACCCGCGACCGGCGGGGGCTGGCCGGGCGGTGCGTTCAGAGGGAAATGGAGGCGAAGCTGGCGCGCCGCCGACCGCCGCGGGGACGGATGGCGGGCAACGAGTCGGGAGCAAGTCCAGCCCGCTTGGCAAAGTCGTGTTTTCCTATCTGGGAATCCATTACCATCTGACCCGTCGCGCCGCCCGGCTCGCGCCCGGCGTTCAAATCAGAGGAAACGGTCCACGATGCCGTGTGCGTATAACTACATATGAACAGACATTGTTGGACACGCTCTACAAGCCCTATCACTGCGGGGGCCCTCCCGTGGTTTTTGAGGCGTGGAAGGAAGGCGCGGCGTCGGGGAGATTGGATGAAGAGAAGCTTGTGTCATACATGAAGCGGATGGATTACCCCGCGACCGCCAGAAGACTCGCGGTCATGCTGCGGTTGATGGATTATGCGCCGGGCAGGGAACTTGCGAATTACCTGGATCGAGTCCAACAGGGCATCGACAGAACGGCTCAATACTCGCGGATTTCCTTGCTTCCTGGCTTGGACTACTCCAACCTCGACGAGGAATGGCTGGTGAACGCGCCATGAACCAGGGCGACGTGGATCGCTGGAGATCGGACGTGCTCGACGAGATCTTGATGGCGCTGGCCGCGGACGATGAAATCGAGCAATGCCTGGTCTTCAAAGGGGCGAGAATCCTCAACGCCCGTTTAGGCGGAGGTCGCCAGTCTCTGGATCTCGACTCGAATCTCACCCACCGCTTCGTCGAGCAACATCCCGATCGCGAGGATCAGAGGAGTCTCCTCGAACGGTCCATCAAGCGAGCGATCACGCGCCGATTCGAGGGCCGGAACCCCGTCAGATACGAGCTCGACGGAATTGGCGTCAAATCCCATCCCGCCAACCCCCATCCCATGGGATGAGATGCCTTTAAGATCACTCTACATGTGGACGATTTAACAAAGTCCGGGGTGCGAGGCTTGCCTGGCATCGTCGTCGACGTCGCGGCGCCCGAGGAACTGCTGGCAACGTCGATATCGGCGGTCGCGATCGGGACGACTCAGGCCCAGGGATACACCCTTGAGAGGATCGCGGGGGAAAAAATGCGGGCGTTTCTCAGTTCGCTTCCGGCCTGCCGCCGCAAATTCAAGAGGCCAGGTAAAGCCGTGCGCGCGAAAGACCTGTACGACCTGGCGCGCATCTATCACGCATATCCACTATTGCATAAGTCATTCTGGGACACCGTGGGGAGGGAGTTCAGGGTGGCGTGTCGCTCAAGATACATCGATTGCCTGGGTCTGGACTCCTTCACCGAACGATGGAACATTACTGAAAAAACATATCATGCGGATTTAACAATCCCCGAGGATATCGACATCGTGGAAGCCAGGTCGGTTTTGGAAACGGTAGTTGGCTTCATGCACGCCGCGGCCGTCATCCCTTTCGAGCATCCCTTGCCCGGTTGAGACCTTGGCGGAGAGCCGACAGTCCATTTTCCGGCCGATCGGTCCGACGCCCGAGGTTGGAGGACGTGCGCCCCGCCCGCCGGGGCCGGCACGCCTGGGTGGTCGGGCCGCGGAGGGGGGTGCTCAGGCCCTCCCCGACATCAGGCACGTCGGTCCAGGCCCCATCCGCGCGTCGTTCGCTCAAACGATGATGGTTCGTCCCTTGGCCGCGATCGTGTACGACTCATACGCGGGCTGGTCGTCATCAATGGTCAGGCTCTGTCCGTCCTGAAATCTCAGCTTGAGCGTGCCGTCGGGATCCCACTCGACTTCCGAAATGGCGAGCCCCACCAGGCGCATGAGCTCGGAGTGCAAGACCGGCGGCCTGGTCGATACGCGATCGCCGTGGCGAAACCCGCTTTCGATGGTGATCGATGTGTCTGAATCAAAGTGTAAATAAACTTGATAGGCCGCGAAGCAGACCATGTTGAGAGCCCGCCCCACCAAGATGGTCGCATCGAAATCCTTCCGCAATCCGTACATCGCTGGGCTCTCGAGCGGAGCATCGGCGCGCGAACGCTGGATGCTTCAGTCAATCTGAACGTGGCGAAGCCGTGATCCTTGCACAACGTCTCCGGGTCCGCAAGGCCGGGTCGTCGCGTGAGGGCACTCGGGGTATGATGTCCCCATGGCGACGCTGGCACGGGCTTTGAACATTGATCGCGCCCGCGGCGAGGGGCGATTCGAGGTGGTGGTGATCGGCGGCGGGGCGACCGGGCTGGGGTCGGCCGTCGACGCGGCCGCGCGCGGCTATCGCACCCTGCTCCTCGAGGCCGGCGACTTCGCGCACGGCACCTCGAGCCGCAGCACCAAGCTCATCCACGGCGGCGTCCGATACCTCGCCCAGGGCAATATCGCCCTCGTCCGCGAGGCCCTCCACGAACGCGGACTGCTGCTCAAGAACGCGCCCCATCTGGTCCACCCCAGACGCTTTCTCGCACCCACCTATAGCTGGCTCGGGCTCGCATACTACGGGATCGGACTCGCGTGCTACGACCTGCTCGCCGGCCGCTCGGCGTTCCAACGGTCGCGGCGAATGGGCCGCGCACGCGCCCTCGAGCACGTGCCAGGCCTGCGCTCGCAAGGCCTGCGCGGAGGGATCGTCTATGAAGACGGCCAGTTCGACGACGCGCGGCTGGCCGTGACGCTGGCGCGGACGTTTGTCGAGCTGGGCGGGACAGCGCTCAACCATGCGCCCGTCGTGGGCCTGATCAAGCAAGCGGGCCGCGTGGCCGGGGTTCAGGCGCGCGACGAGGAGACGGGGCTCGCGCTCGAGGTCCACGCTCGTTCCGTGGTGAACGCGACGGGCGTCGAGGTCGACGCCGTTCGCCGGCTTGACGACGTCGGCGCTCGTTCGATACTCACGCCCAGCCAGGGTGCGCACGTGGTGCTCGACCGGTCGTTTCTGGGCGGCGAGACGGCGGTGATGATCCCGCGGACCGATGACGGCCGGGTGATCTTCGCGATTCCGTGGCACGATCGGCTGCTGGTGGGCACGACCGACACACCGGTTCCGGGCGCGACGCCCGACCCCCGGCCGTTTCCCGAGGAGGTCGCCTATTTGCTCGAGCACCTGGGCCGCTATCTCGAGCGCCCGCCCGGCCCCGAGCACGTCTTGAGCACGTTCGCGGGCCTGCGCCCGCTGCTTTCGGGACGGCCGGGGTCGGGGACGGCCAAGCTCTCGCGCGAGCACGCGGTGCTGGTCTCGGACTCGGGGCTCGTGACCGTGGCCGGGGGCAAGTGGACCACCTACCGCAAGATGGGCGCGGATGCGATCGATCAGGCCGCGAAGACAGGCGGCCTCGGGCTCAAGCCCTCGCCGACGGCCGCGCTCAAGCTCGACGGCTGGTGCGAGAGCAACGGTCAAGCGAGCCCTTATGGGTCGCGCGCGGGCGCGGTCGACGACCTGTGTTCCGAGCGCCCGGAATGGAGCGTTCCGCTCGCCCCTGGTCTTCCCTATCGGGCGGGCGAGGTTGTCTGGGCGGCCCGTCACGAGGCCGCCCGGACGGTCGACGACGTGCTGTCGAGGCGCAGCCGGCTGCTCTTCCTGGACGTGCGCGCGAGCCTGGCGGCTGCTCCCACGGTGGCGCGGTTGTTGGCGTTTGAGCTCGGGCGGGATCAGGTTTGGCAAGACCGTCAGGTCGCGGACTTTCGCGCCCTGACGGCCGGCCGGCTGCCGGCCTTGTGACCCGCGCTCGATCTCGGGGCGACGGGAAAAGACCGGGCCATTTGGAGCTCACGTCTCGCCCGCGATCAGGGAAGCGCGGGTGGGACGTCGTTGCTCTAATCGGCCACGACCCGCGTCTCCAGAGCGCCGCCCGGTCGCCGACAGAGAGGCTGCTAGACCAGGAAGGAATGGGGTTCATCGGTCGTCCCGGGCCGGCCGACCCCGCGCCCGTTGATGTCGCGATCCTGAAGGCGGACCGCCCGTACGAGAATCCACACACTCGCTCGCGCCCCCGGTTCCGATCGGCACCCGCGCTTGGACGGGCGTACCGGCAATTCACGCGCTCGCTCCGGGCTCGTACTACCCTGGATCGTCGTGGGCTTGGCGCCGACCGATTCGGCGATTCACGCGCTGGCGCGTCGGGCTCGTACCACCGGAGACGGCCCCGCACAAGCCCGAAGCGCAAGCGAGTGAGTTTATGAGCGAACATATGTTATTAAAACTCAATCGCATGTGCGTGTTATGTTGCGCTCGTTTCATCAAGATTCACAACGCGGCCTGGTACTCCTTGGGAAAACTCGTTCGGATCCGTCGTTTGAGCGTTCGGATTCCTCCTGGGGTTTCCCGACGGTCGGCGACGCGCTTCAAGTCGTTTTGCTCGCTCGCGATCGGACGGCCTGGCATGGACCGGGCGGTCGCCGATGCTCCCCCATCGCTTCTTCTCGTCGCTCGAATCCCGACATGACATCAGGACTCGTGACAATAGAGGGCCGAACGGTTACGATCGTTTGTTGTCGGTCCAGGAGCCATGGGGATGAAGCGTCGATCCATCGCACTTGCGGGTGCCATCGTCCTGAGCTCGCCAATTCTCGCGAGGGCCGATGCGGGTCTGCCTCGTCTTTCCTCGCCGGACTGGTCGAGCCTCTCGACGCCTCACTGGGCCGGAGTGGGCCTGCTCTTGACTCTGGCGGTCGGCTGGCTGGGACTCTGGGCCACGAGGCGTCCCGCCGCCGCGATAGGGATCTTTCTCTGGCTCCTGGGGCTCCCGTTCTTGATGATCGGGGGTTTAATGGTCGCAGTCGGAATTGGCTACCAGTCCTATCTGGCGATTCCGTTCGCGGTCGCTGGCCTGGGAATCGCCATGGGCCTCGCGATTGCGGGCTACAAGGTGATGAAAACGAACGGTGAGTGGTCGGGACGCGCCGTGGTTCCGGGCCTCGTCGGCCTCTTCGCGCTGGTATTGATTCTTGGGCTGACCGGTTCCGCCCTCCACTGGACCGAGCCGCGCGACCCGAATCGCCCGGCTCCACCGCCGGGCGCGGTCAAGGTACAAAAAAGGAGGAAAGCGGTGAAGATTCGACGATTCCTAGACGGCCCGATCGCGCTGTTTTCGCTCGTCGAGACCGTCCGAGCGGACGTCGCGCCTCCGCTGCCTCCGCCTTTCACGATCCCCGGCGCGAGAGCACCTTGCCAGTGACGAGACCCCGTCGTTTTGATTGGAGCCATGCTCGGTACGGCGATCGTGGTGATCGGGCTGGCGATCTCGCGGAAGCGAGGCCCGGCGGGTCGATCCATCCGAGTCTGGGTTGTGTTGCTCGCGACCGTGATTTCGATCGCGAGAGCGGGCGTGGCCATCCGGGCCGCGAGGTAAAAGGCCGCCTGGCGGCCGAGAGGGCCAGCGCCCTCGCCAGAAAACGATCCCCGGCAACCTCCAGCGAACAATTCGCCGGCCGGGAAGAGCCGGTCGTCCGAGCCCAATGATCGGGGTCCGACAGGTGAGCAACTGGACGATCCGACGACTCCGGAGCACGTGCGCGGACTCGGGATTCGCCGCGGTCGCACTTGGTCTTGCGCTGATCTCGGCGACCCTCGCCGGGCTGGCGCCTCGGGCGTTCTCGATCGCCACCGTTTTTCTCTTTGCCGGGCCTCACAACTGGATGGAGGCTCGGTACTTCCTCGCCCGACTGCCCGGGCGCTGGGAGTCCTTGCGAGTCTACTTCCTGCTGGGGCTCTCCGGCGTCCTCCTGCTGGCCGCCGGGTCGGCCCTTCTGCCCTGGATCGGCTCGCGCCTGGACTGGGATCGACCAAGCTGGGTGGTTGGTCTGGCCTCGTGGGAGACCGCGCTTGTGGGATGGGTTCTCGCGTTGATCCTTATCCGTAGTCGACAGAAACCCGCGCGAGATTGGTCGCTCGCCTGGCCGATTGGTCTCGCCACGATCGCCCTGGCATGGTTCGCGCCTGCCTGGTGGGGGCTTGGCTTGGTTTACGGTCACCCCTTGGTGGCGTTTGTGGTCCTAGACCGTGAATTGAAGAGGAGCCGTCCTGCCTGGCGGACCGGCTACCGCCTGGCCTTGTTGGCGGTCCCCGGTCTGCTTTTACTGCTCGTCTGGCTCCTGTCCTCCGCGCCCGACCTCGCGGGCGACGACCCGATCACGACCCGGATTGCCCGCCACGCGGGGTCCGACTTGCTCGCCGGCGTGTCGAGCCACCTGCTCGTGGCCACCCACACGTTCCTCGAGATGTTGCACTACGGAGTCTGGCTGGTGGCGATCCCGCTCGCGTCGTTTCGAGTCGCGCCGTGGCGGGTTTCCACGATCCCCATCGCCCGCAACTCGCGACGTTGGCGGATCGTCCTGCCGTTCGCGCTGGGCGCTGGCCTCGCCGCCGTCGTCTTGCTCTGGGTGGCCTTCCTGGCCGACTATCCGACGACCCGAGATGTCTATTTCACCGTGGCGCTGCTCCATGTTCTGGCCGAGATACCGTTCCTGCTGCGGATGATCTGAGCCCTTGGGGGGTGTTTCTGAAGAGCGTGTGGTTTTATCTGGTCGTTGGCTACTTGCTCACGGTGACGGTGGAGTTGCCGATCCTCGTCGTTGGACTCGGGACGGAGCATTCGCTCCGCCGCAAGCTTGTGGCCGGATTCTGGCTAACGGCCTGCACCTATCCCGTGGTCGTGCTCGTCTTACCGTCCTTGCTCTGGAGCCCTCCCTGGGGTTCGCGGTGGCTCTATCTGATCGTCGCCGAGTCGTTCGCGGCCCTCGGCGAATGCGGACTGTTCCGGGCGGCATTTGATCGGTGCTCGAAACGCGACGTGGTCGCCATCTTGCTCGCGAACCTATCCTCGTTCGCCATCGGCGAGATCCTGAGGGGCATGGGCTGGTGGTGAGATCATCCAGGGCCCCGGCAAGCATGAGGTTCGTTCGCCGGGAGCCGGCCCGCGCGGTGATCTGGCCATCGAGCAGCGTCCGATTTCGATCTTCCCCGGGAACACCCAAGCGTTGAAAGGCGCCCCAGGGCGATGTCTTCTCAGTCCTTCGGACTGAAATCGAGGCGGCCCCAGGGCGATGTCCTCTCAGTCCTTCGGACTGAGAACGGGTCGGTCGCGCGCGCCGAGCGACGACGAATCGGTTGTTGAGAGAAGCGGAGTGAGAGTCGATGGCCCGAGGGATCGTCTGGACGGGCTCTCACAGCCAGAAGCAGCAGAGCGGGTCGTCGTCGATGAATTCGAGGGCGTCCACGAGCCCCATGATCGTGGGTTTGCGGCCGTGGACGGGGCGCCAGCCTCCCTTTTCGTAACACCAGTAGAGGATCTCGAACCGCTTGCGCTGGTCGACGGGGCGGAGTCGAGCGACCGGCGAGCCGTCGGCGCTGGTGAAAATCGAATAGCCCAGGCGGTCGACGCGGACCTCGATCTCGTCGCCCAGGGCCATGGGATGGGTCTCGATCCGCGCCTTCACGAAGTCGAGGATCTCGGCCGCCGGGGCGGGCTTTTCGGGACGGGGCTTGCTGGTTCGAGCACGGCTTTCGCTAGTCGGTTTCAAGGGCTTCATGGTTGAGCGCCCCCTTTCTGTCGGGTGACGTTGTCGGCCGAGAGAGCCTGGGGCTCGTGCTCGGGGAGTGGGGCCAGGTAGGGCCTTACAGACCCGCCGGCCTCGTGGATCAAGACCTCGGCGGACGGACCGCCGCGGTCGGGAAGTTGGCTTGGCAAGTTCCAGGTCGCGACCGCGCTCAGGCCCGCGAAAATCACGACCGAACGGTCGCGGGCCAAAGGGTTCTGTCCGGCGGCGACAACGCTGGTGAGCGGATTCGCATAGGTTTGCTCGCCGAGTGTGAACGAGGCTGGTCCAAACGTGATCGGCAAAGCACGGGCCCAGCGAGCGGCGAGGGAATTCACGGCGGGACGGCCGATCAAGAGGACATCGAGGCGCCTGAGATCGTCGTCGGAAACGTCGCGATCGGCCTTGATGGGAACCAGGATGTTGGCCCAGCGGGCGGCGAGCTGGTGCTGGAGGGCGGACGCGGCCTCGCGCTGGGCGTCGGCCTCGGCGGTCGTGCCGTAAACGATGAGCACATGATCAAGCGCGCGCTCGAAGGTATCGACGGCCCAGATCCGCCCAGAGGCCGCCCGCGCCTGGGCGAATCGCGGGAGCCTGGCCAGCGGCTGATCGCTGGTCCAGACGCTCTTCTCGTCCGAGATCGACCGCCCGAGCGCCTTTTCCGCGGCGGCGAAAAACCGTTCGCTGGCGACCGGCTTGCCGGCGTTTTCGCGGCCGAACGCGTCCATGAATTTGTCGAACCGCCTGGCGCCCATGAGCCCCCGCAGCTCGGCCAGGATCAAGACCCCCTTGCCGGCCGCGATCTGATACCAGTCGTCCGAGCGCAGGTCGAGCTGGGTGTCGAGGAGCGGAATGTCTTTCCCGCCCCGGCGCGCGACGGCGGTCAGATATCGCGACGTGGGCCCGAACAGCCGGAGGTCGACCCGCTCGCTGATGGCGGCGGCGCTCGAGCCTTTCTTGGCGAGCGCGGCCGTTTCGGCGGCGACGATGCGCTCGTAGTCGGCGAACGCGGCGGCGAGCCAGGTGTCGGCGGGAGCGGCGGGCAGGATCGTGCCGCGCCAGGCGGGCCTGGCCACGCGATCGACCGCCGGCGGCGAGCCGCCCGGCTTCCGCGCCAGGTCGACGGCCGGCTTCGTTCCCGGCAGAGGCGCTGGCGGCTGGTCCATTTTGAGGATCGTCCAGTCCTCGCCGATCAGGGGCGCCATCGCGGGGAATCGCTGGCGTTCCGATTCGCTGGGCGTCCAGGCGCGGCCGAGCGGCGGGCCGAACTTGGCCCAGGTCTCCATCCGTTTCGCCATTGCGCCGGTGGTGAATTTGGCGTCGAGCGAATGGGCCGCCGCCAGAGGAGGAGTGGTAAACGCATGAAAACCAAAGTTGGCGTCGATCTTGCCGCGCGACTGGTCGAAGAGCTCGAGCCATTTCCGGTCGCGGTCGGAGGGGTGGAAGACCACATTGGCCGGCCGGTCCTCGAGCGAGGCCAGGGTCTCGAGCCGGACGGCTTGTTCCTTGGCGTTGTTGCAGCCCCAGTAAAAGCCCTTGGTCCCGCCAAACCATTCGTCCTTCGAGCTCCGCCAAAGCCGGCTCTTGTGGGTGCCGAGCTCGAACATGGCGATCTCGTTCGTCTTGGCGTCGGCGAGCAGCCATTCATTGGTGTAGAGGCCGTTGTTGCCTTCCTTCAGGATCGCGACGACCTGGTCGATCGACTCGCCGTACTGGAGCGCGCGGCGGATGCGGTCGGCGAGGGGCGTTCCCGCGGCGTGGAATCGCGTCTGGGCCAGCGTGGTCTCGCAGACGACGATTCCGGCGTCATTCATGTAATAGTCGAGCCCGCTCATGATGCCGCCGGGGTAGGTCTGCATCATCACGCGGCGGCCGCGGCTGGGCTTCACGTCGAGCCAGACGTTGTAATGGGATGCGTGAAAGAGATTCCACATGGTGATGTGGCCGATCACGATC
>DAIDHE010000176.1 GCA_027459775.1 Planctomycetales bacterium
CTGCTGATGATGGGCTTCGGCCTGGCGATGCTCTCGGCGTTCTGCTGGCTGCTCGACCAGATCCCCGGCCGCGACCCCCGCGCGACAACCACGGACGCGGACGGGTTGCCCGCACGACAAAAAGGAGTGAAATCATGAAGACAAGTCCGGTCCGACTGGCGATGTGCGGGGCGATTCTGGGTCTGGGCCTGCTCGGTCAGCTCGCGCTCGGGCGGATGAGCGAGACCGAGCGGCCCGCGCTCAGGCGGGCGCTCGAGACGCTTCCCTATGAGCTCGGCGACTGGACGGGCAAGAGCGAGGCCATCGATCCCGAGATCGTCGAGCGGGCGCAGACGACCGAATACTTGAACCGCGTCTACGAGAGCCCGCGGCATCCGGGACGGCGGATGCGGCTCTGGATCAATTACTCGCGCGAGGGGACGAACCTGCGGCACACGCCCGAGATTTGCCTGCCGTCGGGGGGGTGGACCAAGATCGAGGCCCGGACCCAGACCCAAACGCTCGACGAATCGAGCCCGACCCCCACCCTGGCGACGCTGCTGGCCTACTCGCGAGGCGATCTGGTCGAACGCGTCGGTTTCTGGTACTACATTTTCGGGGAAGGACGGCTGGAAAGCTATGTACGCAGACTGCCGATCACCAGCCGCAGCAGCCACGGCCGCACCACCCGCGGCTCGTCGATGACCATCGAGGTCTTCGCCGCGGGCGACGACGATCCCGACGGTGCGGCCATGATCGATTTCGCCCGCGCCCTGCTCGCGAACCTCGAGCCCATCCTCCCTCATCCGCGAGCCCAGTATTATATTCCCTGAACGACTCCCCAGCATCTTGACCCCGAGACCGATTCACAACCCATGAAACGCGCGCTCATCACGGGAATCACAGGACAGGATGGGTCGTATCTGGCCGAGTTCCTCCTCGCCCGGACCGACTACGAGGTCCACGGCCTGGTGCGGCGGTCGAGCAGCCTGAACCGCCAGCGGATCGACCACCTGTTCGCGCTCGACCGCTCGGTCAGCGACCGGCTGCACCTGCACTACGCCGACCTGGCCGACGCCTCGAGCCTGGCGATGGTGATGGAGCTCGTGCGCCCCGACGAGGTCTATAATCTGGGCGCTCAGAGCCACGTGCGGGTGTCGTTCGACCAGCCGCTCTACACGGCCGACGTGGTGGGGCTGGGGACGCTGCGGCTGCTCGAGGCGGTCCGGCACCTGAACCGGTCGCAGCCGGTGCGGTTTTACCAGGCGTCGAGCTCCGAGATGTACGGCTCAGCGCCCCCGCCCCAGGGCCTCGACACGCCGTTCCACCCCCGCAGCCCCTACGCCTGCGCCAAGCTCTACGCCCACTGGCAGACGATCAATTATCGCGAGGCCTACGGCCTGTTCGCCTGCTCGGGGATCCTGTTCAATCACGAGAGCCCGCGACGGGGCGAGTCGTTCGTGACCCGCAAGGCGACCCTGGGCGCCACCCGCATCAAGGAGGGCCTCCAGAAAAAGCTGGTCATGGGCAACCTCGACGCCAGGCGCGACTGGGGATTCGCCGGCGACTACGTCCGCGCCATGTGGCTGATGCTCCAGCACGACAAGCCCGACGATTACGTGGTCGCCACCGGCCAGACGTTCTCGGTCCGCGCGCTCCTCGAGCTGGCGTTCTCGCTGGTCGGCCTCGACTATCAAGATTTCGTCGAGTTCGACACCCGCTACACCCGCCCCTCCGAGGTCGACGTCCTGCTGGGCGACCCCTCCAAGGCGATGAACGTCCTGGGCTGGAAACCCGAGGTCGACTTTCGCGGGCTGATCACCATGATGGTCGAGCACGACCTCGAGCTCGCCCGCCGCGAACGCTTTGCTTCCACGTATCGCCAGACCTGATCGCACCCGCGATCGGCCGCTTCACGGACGAACGAGGCCCCGATGACCGCACACCCGATGGATCGCCCGGTGCTTCTGGCATGCCCCGACGCGCGGCCCCCCGCCTATCAAGCGGCCGTCGGCCTCGACCGCGCGGGGCTGCTGGGCCAATTCCTCACCGCCACCTACCACGACCCCAACGGACCAGCCGCCCAGACCGCACGCCGGCTCGCGCCCAGGCTGTTCGCCCGCGCGGAACGAATGCTCGCCCGACGATCCGACCCCGAAATCCCCGCCCCCCGCGTGCACCCGCGCCCGTCGTACGACGTCGCGCTTCAGATCGAGAACCGGCTCCCACCCGGCA
>DAIDHE010000208.1 GCA_027459775.1 Planctomycetales bacterium
TGCCGCCGGGCTTGGGTGCGGGAATCACCCGCACGAGCTGAGCCCACTCGGCATCGGAAACGTCCGTGTCGTACCTGTTTCTGGCGTCCATGACGCCGCCATAACATCTTTTGCCATGGCTTTCTAGACGACCTCTAAGCGAGACGTCCCTCCGGGCGAAACGCCCAAGGCGGGGAATCTCGATTCAAGAGCATGAACGGCCCCGCATTTTCGCCGAGGGCGAGGCGTGGCCGCGAGTGAGAGTGAGGGGGGCGCGCCCGCGAACGAAGGGCTGGGCGGCCTGACGGCCTGAGCTTCCCGAGCGACCAGCTCGCCTATCGCGACCTGACCGTGCCCGTGGCCGTCGAGCTCGATGGGAATCGACTCGCCGGCCCTCGCGGTGTAGCGAACCACATCCGGGTAGCGGGCGGTTTTGCCCCGACCGATCGGGCCGGTCCAAACCTCGACGGACGTGTCGGGCCCTTGAGACGAACGATCATCGAGATTCTTCCTTGGCGACTTCTCCGCGCCGTGCGCGCATCTTGTTCGGTATCGCGAATCGCGCCGCGGCCTCACCTTCGCGGAAAAGGGGGATCCGTGTCCGGGAGCGTCGTCCTGATGGTGTACAACCTCTTGGCCGCGGCTTCGCCGCGTCGGCCTCTCGCCTCACATCGGTGACAGACGGCGCGAGGCGAGCGTCCGCGAAATCCCAGGGCTGCGCCCTGGGCTATCGCCTCTCACCCTGTTGGGGTGAAAACGAAACCATCGCGTCATCGACTCGTTTTCAGTCCGAAGGACTGAGAGAGGATAGCCCAGGGCGCAGCCCTGGGATGGCCAGGTCGCGATGACCCCCTCTATGCCATTTTCTCTTGCAATGCAGCCTGTAAGGCTGCGACCCAGCGGCGCCGGGCAGCGAAGATCGCGTCGCTTCCGCGGAGCACCGCGATGTCCGGCTTGGGCGTCCAGTAGCGACCCATCAAGACCGGATTCTTCTTCCCGGATGGTCCACTGGTCGCGGGGAAGCACGGCCCGAAGGGCCTCGTGCAGCCGACCGACGGCGAAGCTGTGCGGCGGCATGTCGGTCATCGTGAAGATTCTCCCGCCGACCAGCTCGACCGTCTGGTCGTCAAAGACGCCCGCGGCCGTCATGCGGTGAAATTGACGGCGATCGAAGTGATCGCTTCGTTGATCGTTGGTCAAGAGGCTGCTCACGTGCAAACCCTCCTTGCTCAAAAACGACCGATTCGAGCGGCAATCGGAACAAGCGACTCTCTTGGTCGCCGCGCTTCAACGACATGGCGATGAGAGCAAGCGCGGACACGCCATATCCCATGACAAGCTCGACCGGATCCACTCCGACTTGCGCGGGCTGGCGACTCCCACCGCCGGCGCACCTGAGCCCCCGGAACTCTGGAAGATCCCGATCTGGAACGAGCACTTTCTCGACGTCCACGGCATCCTCGAGGAATTGCACCAGAAGCCGAAGACAGCCCGGGTCGTCGCCCTTCACGGTTTGCCCGGAGTCGGCAAGACCTAGGCGGCCACCGCGTACGTTCACCAGCATTGCGCCGATTACACGGCCAGTTTCTGGGTGAACGCCGGCTCGGAAGACACCGGCTCGGCCGACATGGCGACGATCGCCCGCGGCCTCCGCTTGCCCGTGGAGAAAGAAGCGAAGCAGACAATCGAATCGCTGAAGAACTGGCTCAACCGGCCCGGAAGGGATCCAATCCCAGGCACCCATTCTTCCGCTCTCTCCATCCCCAGTCGGACGTGCGGGCGCGCATCAGCGGCAGCGATAGCTCGGTGGCTCTGACTCATGGAGCCGTCAGGTCGCAGCCTTACGGGCTGTAATACCAAGACAAGATGGCTTTCAGGGGTGGTCGCTTCACGGCCAATTCAGTCCTGCGGACGGAAAACGGGCTCTTCGCGCGCCCGGGCACGATGGATTCGTTTTCACTTCGCCGAGGCGAAAGGCTGAAGCCCAGAGCGAAGCCTTCTTTCGATGCGCCACTCCGCCAGCATGCGCCGCCTTCAAGCAAAGTTCGCGGAACGCCATCCCGGACGGATCCGGCTTGATTTACATTACGACCGTAATATAATGATCCAGGTCGAAACGACGTCGCCTCACGAGCGATCCGGCTCGGCTTGCGGGCCGCGGGCCTGAACGCGAGCGCGGTGGGCTCTTTCAACGGGTATGCGACCCGCGCCGTTGTGGGTGATGAGGTCGAGACGCGGACGATGAGCGGGGGTATTCGGCGAGGATGCGTACCGACTCGCGGAGAGCGGCACGAAGGGGATGGCGGGCGACATCCTCGGGGCGAGCCAGGCGGATGGGCTCATTGCCTCGACGCTGGCGTTGGCGAGCGGAGTCGTCTCACCCTGAATCTCATGAACCCGGATCGGGCCCGCGACCTTGATCACGTCTCGAACGTCGTGTGAGCCCGGCCGACTCGGGCGCCGGCGGACGTAGTAGCGTGTGGAGGCTGGATCGGTATGAGAGGTCTATCCGTGTCTCAAGGAGAGCGGCGGGTCGTCGTGACGGGCATGGGGATGATCACCCCGGTGGGGGGCGACGCCGAGTCGTCGTGGCGGGAGCTGTGCGAGGGCAGGAGCGGCGTCGGACCGGTCACCCTCTTCGATGCCTCCACGTTTGCCACCCGCATTGCGGCCGAGGTCGTGGACTTTCGCCTGGCGAATTACCGGCCCGACGCCCACCGCTGGCTCGAGTACAGCCGAACGACCCAGCTCGCCCTGGCCGCGGCGACGCTCGCGGTGGGGCAGGCCGGCCTCCAGGAGGCGACGATTGATCGGAGCCGGTTCGGCGTCTACCTCGGCTCCGGCGAGGGGCAACAAGACTTCAACCGATTCGCCGATCTGATTCACCGATCGAGCCGACAGGGTCGCGTCGACGTGGCCCAATTCACGAGGCTCGGGATCGAGACGTTCCACCCGATTCACGAGGCCGACCAGGAGCCGGGAGGACCGGCCGGCCACCTGGCGGCCGTCTTCGCCGCCCGTGGGCCGAATGCGACGTGCCAGACGGCGTGCGCCGCCAGCGCCCAGGCAATCGGCGAGGCGACCGAGCTCATCCGCCACGGCGCCGCCGACGTGATGCTCGCCGGCGGCACTCATAGCATGATCCACCCGCTGGGGCTCACAGGCTTCATCCTCCTGACGGCGATGTCGACCCGAAATGACGAGCCGGCCAGGGCCAGCCGGCCGTTCGATCGCGATCGCGACGGCTTCGTCCTCGGCGAAGGCGGCGGCGTGCTGGTGCTTGAGGAGCTGGAGCACGCCAAGGCCCGGGGGGCAATCGTTCATGGCGAGGTTGCCGGCCACTGTTCGACGGCCGACGCATTCCGCCTGACCGACAGCCACGCCGAGGGCCGAGGCGCCATCGCCGCCATGAAAGGAGCCCTGGCCGACGCGAGGGTCGGGCCCGACGACATCGATTACATCAATGCCCATGGCACGAGCACTCCGTCCAACGATTTGATCGAGACCCTGGCGATCAAGCGTGTCTTCGGCCAATCGGCCTATCGCGTGCCGATCTCGAGCACGAAGAGCATGACCGGCCATCTGGTGTCCGCCGGGGGGGCCGTGGAGGCGATCGCCTGCCTCCATGCGATCCGGGACGGCGTGTTGCCGCCGACGATCAACCTGGAAAACGGCGACCCCGAATGCGACCTCGACTACATCCCGAACGAGGCCCGCGAGCGAGAGGTTGATCTGGTCCTGTCCAACAGCTTCGGGTTCGGCGGCCAGAATACGACCCTCATCCTTCGTCGCTTCACGGGTTGAGGCGCCGGGGCCTGCCTGGGTAACAAACGAAAACTCGCCGACCTGGATTGCAAGGGTTTGCAGGCTAATCATTACGATCGTAATCTAACCGAGGAGTGTGGAGGCGCGCGATCCAGACGTGGCGGCGAGAGGCTCATGGGAGAACTTGATGCGATACCCAGCCGGGCGGAAAGAACAGACACGAAAGAAGATCCTGGAGACGGCGGGAAGGATCTTTCGCCGAAACGGCTATCACGCATCCGGAGTTGACAAGGTGATGGAGGAAGCGGGGCTCACCGCGGGGGGATTCTATTCCCACTTCTCCTCGAAGCAGGAGCTTCTGGCCGCAGCCCTCGCCGAGGCCGGGGCCGAGTCTCGCCAGCGCGTCGAAGAGGGAATTCGCGGGCGCTCGGGGCGCGCCTGGGTGAAGGGGTTCCTCGGGCTTTACCTCGGCAGAAAGCACCGCGAGGCCGTGGAGGACGGCTGCCCTCTGGCCGCCCTCGTATCGGAGGTCTCTCGAGCGGACGAATCGGTCAAGGCAAGCTTCGAGGGGATCGTCCGCGGCCTCCAGGAGAGGCTGGCCTCGCATGTGGGGCCGGACCGCACGCGCGCCGAGGAGAAAGCTTTGGCCGCGATGTCGATGTGTGTCGGCGGTCTTGGCCTGGCCCGTTCGGTGAAGGATGGGGCGCTCGCGGAGCGGATCCTCGCTTCTTGCCGACGGCAGGCGGAGGCAATCCTCCGCGGAAATGAAGCGAAGGCGACTCAGCCCCGTTCGACGCAACCAAAGGGGAAGCCATGAGCTTGTGAGCAGTGAGCATCAATGTGGGGAGGGCTCGAATGGCTACAGGGACACGCATCGACCAGTCGGATGCGGCGATCCACGGCTGGGCTCCATGGACCTCGCGGCCGGCAAGTTCCGGCCAGGCGCCTGGGCGAGTGGCGCGGCGAAATGGAAGCGATCGGATCTTCTTGGAAGATTTTAACCCCTTCATAAGAGAACACATCCACCGATTGGGCGTGCGGTCGAATGAGGTTGCAATTCCGGGAAGTCGTTCGCGCGCTAGCCTGATGGAGAAAGCCAGGGAATGGGCGGACGGTCGGTCGAGCGGCCGCACCGGCGCGCTTCGATCGTGGCCCAGGCCGGCCACGGTCCCTTTCGACCCCTGTGAGACGCCAGCCGTCCGTCGCGTCGAGTTCCAACCGGTTCGTTTCGAGGTTCCGCATCATGAGGTCGGCGGTTGAGGACAGCTTGGTCGTCGGCCCTGGGAGGCCGGCTTGGTTGGCTGGCCAGGGCCAGGTGTTTGGCGTGCCGACGGATCGCATGGCGTCCGCCGTGGTCCGTCACGGCGGACCTCGGCGGGCTCGCGATCGGAAACCTCGCGAAAACGCTGCCACAAAACGCCGCTCTTTGTGCCGAGCTGAGAAACGACGCCCGGCGATGGCACGCCCAGGTCGGAAGGCGTTTCCATTGGTCGATCCCGCCGCCAGACGAGGCGTGGCGGGAATGGCACAACACGCGCGGAGTGCCACGTGGAAGGGCGGTTCGCGGGGGCTCTTGATCTCGTCTCACGCTGGGTTCACAGTGCATTCTGCCATCCCGCATCCGGGCTGCCAAACGAGTCAGTTGCTGCCACATCAAGCGGCGCGGGTCGCTCAAGATCGCGGCCGGGCGGCGGAAAGTCGTCGGTCTGCTTCATTGACGGCGGCCGGATCGGGCGGTACGACGAACGGTGAAACCTGGCATGTACGGTTCCGTCCGGCCAATTCCTTGTCGAGCAAACCCATGATCGAACCCCGCAAGACCGCTGAAGACGTCCGGCTCGACGAGGATCATCGGGGGCTCCAGAAATGGCGGCGCTGGGGGCCGTATCTGAGCGCACGGCAGTGGGGGACCGTGCGCGAGGATTATAGCCGCGGGGGCGACGCCTGGGACCACCTGCCCCACGACCACGCGCCGGCCCGTGCCTATCGCTGGGGCGAGGACGGCCTGGCCGGGCTTTGCGACGACCGCCAGCGGCTCTGCCTGGCGCTCGCCCTCTGGAACGGCAAGGATCCCTTGCTCAAGGAACGGCTGTTCGGCCTCACCAACGGCCAGGGCAACCACGGCGAAGACGTCAAGGAGCTCTATTATTATCTTGACGCGACTCCAACACATTCTTATCTCAAATATCTTTACAAATATCCCCAGCGACCGTTTCCCTATGCTCTTCTGGTCGAGGAGAATCGGCGGCGGGGCCGGCTCGAGCCCGAGTTCGAGCTGCTTGACACGGGGATTTTCGACGACGACCGTTATTTCGACGTGTTCGTGGAATACGCCAAGGCGTCGCCCGACGAGCTGGTGATGCGGGTGACGGTTTACAACCGCGGGCCCGCCGCGGCCGAGATCCACGTTTTGCCTCATCTTTGGTTTCGCAACGATTGGTCGTGGCGCCCGGGGGCCGCGCGGCCGGCGATTCGCGCGGTCGACGACCATGGCGTGCGGGCCGAGCACGAGCGGCTGGGGGTCTATCATTTTCGTTCGTCCAGGCCAGCGCGGGCGCTGTTTTGCGAGAACGAGACCAACGTTGCGCGGCTGTATGGAATCGAGGGCCGCGGGCCGTTCAAGGATGCCTTTCACGAATATGTCGTGCATGGGCGGGAGTGGGCGCTGGGGTCGGACCAGGGTTCAAAGGCGGCGTTTCACGAGCGGATGTCCATCCCCGCCGGAGGGCGGATCGAGCTCGATTATCAGCTTGGCCGTGGCGAAGAGCCCCTCGACGTCGAGCGGGTCTTGCGCGAGCGCAGGGACGAGGCCGACGAGTTTTACGCGGCCTTGCAGCACGAAATCGCCGACCCCGATGCGCGGCTGGTTCAGAGGCAGGCGCTGGCGGGGATGATCTGGAGCAAGCAATTCTATTATTACGACGTGCCCCAGTGGCTCGACGGCGACCAGGGCCAGCATCCGCCGCCGGACGAGCGCAGGCGCGGGCGGAACAGCGAATGGCGGCACCTGAACAACGCCGACGTCTTGTCGATGCCCGACAAGTGGGAGTATCCCTGGTACGCGGCCTGGGATCTGGCTTTTCATATGATCCCATTCGCAATGGTCGATCCCGAGTTCGCCAAGCGGCAGCTCGTGCTGCTCACCCGCGAATGGTACATGCACCCCAACGGCCAGCTTCCGGCCTATGAGTGGGCGTTTGGCGACGTCAACCCGCCGGTCCACGCCTGGGCCGTCTGGCGGGTCTTTCAGATCGACCGCAAGCAGCGCGGCGGTCGGGGCGACCTGGCGTTCCTGGAGCGGGTCTTTCATAAACTTATGCTCAACTTCACCTGGTGGGTGAATCGCAAGGACGCCCATGGGCGGAACATCTTCCAGGGGGGGTTTCTGGGGCTCGACAACATCGGCGTCTTTGATCGTTCGTCGCCGCTGCCGACGGGCGGGTTCATCAACCAGTCCGACGGGACGGCCTGGATGGCGATGTACTCGCTGAACCTGATGAAGATCGCACTCGAGCTGGCGCTGCACAACCCGGTCTATCAGGACGTGGCGACCAAGTTCTTCGAGCACTTCCTGGGCATCGCCCAGGCGATGACCAACATCGGCGGCGACCACCACGGAGTCGGGCTCTGGGATGACGATGACAAATTCTATTATGACGAGCTGAACCTGCCAGATGGCCGGATGGTGAAGCTCAAGGTTCGCTCGATGGTGGGTTTGATTCCGCTCTACGCGGTCGAGACGATCGAGCCCGAGACACTCGAGGCGTTGCCGGAATTCGGCGGCCGCTTGCGGTGGCTGCTCAAGTACCGGCCCGAGCTGGCCAACCTGGTCTCGCGATGGGAGGAACACGGGCGCGGCGAGCGTAGGCTGCTGTCGCTGTTGCGCGGGCACCGGATGAAGCGGCTCTTGAAGCGAATTCTGGACGAGACCGAATTCCTGTCCGATCACGGCGTCCGCGCCCTCTCGAAAGTCCACGAGCGCGAGCCCTACACGTTCTGGTGCGACGGCGTCTCGAACACCGTCGCCTATCAAGCGGGCGAATCGGATTCGTGGATTTTTGGCGGCAATTCCAACTGGCGGGGGCCGATCTGGTTCCCGGTGAATTATCTGCTCGTGGAGTCGCTCCAGAAGTTCCACCATTACTACGGCGACGATTTCCAGATCGAGTGCCCGACCGGCTCGGGGCGGATGATGACGATCGAGGAGGTCGCCGAGGAATTGTCGCGCAGGCTCTGCCGGATCTTTCTCCGCGGCCCCGACGGCCGGCGCCCGGTCTTCGGCGATTCGGCCAAAATGCAGTCAGATCCTCATTTTCGTGATTATATCTTATTTCATGAATATTTCCATGGCGACAATGGCAAGGGTCTGGGGGCGGCGCACCAGACGGGCTGGACCGGGCTGGTCGCCAAGCTGCTCCAGCCCCGGCGGCTGGAGCCGGTGGACGAGCATTCGACGCTGGCGTGCTCCCTGGACAAGCCTCGCGCCGTCGGCGAACCGCGCCCGCCCGTGGTCGCGCCGGGGCCCTAGATGTCGATTGATCGAGCGCCCTCCGATGGGGGCGGTTCAGCGCGGTTTGTCCAGGGTCCAGATCGCGGGTCGCGGGGGCGGGCTCATGCCATGGCCGAGAAAGAAACCCGGATGCGACGGTTGGTTGTAGCCCACGTTTTGCAGAGCGATGCTGATCCGGTAAGTCGGGTCGTGTAAGAGTGTGATCATACGGTGTGTAGTGGGGATGGTCGAGACATGAATCCTCAGCTTTTGATTGTCGGCGGTTCTCCAGACGACCTCCTCGCGCCAATCGCCCAGGATGTCGGCGCAGAGGGCGGGGTTGGCCTTGGTGCCGTTGTTGGCCGCGCATCCCTTGGCCGAAAGCAGGGGGTGCTCGGTCTCGGCCTGCCAGTCCCATTTGGTGATCACGGTCCGGTCGAGGATTTCGCGGAGCAGATCGCCGTCCCACCACACGCCGAAATTGCACGATCGAGGCTTCTTGTTCGAAATGGTCCGACCGTGGACATCCCAGACTCCCGACAGGCCAGCGCCGGACGCCCAGCTCTCGCAGCCCGGATGGCGCGGATCGATGTCGATCGCGATCCCGCGGCCGACGTCGGGCGACGGCTTGCCCCAGATCAAAGCGCCCGTGCCTGCGTCGCGGAATTCCGCTCCGACCGGGTGCCTGGGCTTTTCGTGGATGTCGAACACCTCGAGCCCGGGCCTGCCGGGGTCGAGGTCCGAGAGATGAATCGCGTCGCCATGCCCCAGACCCGTGCTGTAGAGCGGCCGGCCGTCGTGATCCAGACACATGGCGCCATAGACGATTTCGTCCTTGCCGTCGAAATCGACGTCGCCGATCGCCAGGTTGTGGTTCCCCTGCCCCTCGTATTTCGCCAGCTCGGGGCGGCGATGGGTGTCGAAGCTCCACAACGACCTGAGCCGGCCGCCGTTCCAGTTCCACGCTTGCAAACAAGTGATGGTATAATAGCCTCTACACACGAGCACACTGTAATGTTTTCCGTCGAAGCAGCCGACGCCCATCAAGAACCGATCCACGCGGTTGCCGTAGGAATCGCCCCAGTCGCTCACCTGGCCGCGGGGGATGTAGTCGACGCGCCCGAGCTCGCGCCCCGTCTTGCCGTCGAAGATCGAGAGGAACTCGGGCCCCTCGAGGACATAGCCGGCCGGGTTCACGTAATTGGTCGTGCCGTCGTGGTCGACGTCGCCGATCAGGGCGCCGGTTCCGTCGATCGTCCCCTCGGCGGTGCGGACGGCGATCTCGGCTCGGCCGTCGCCGTCGAGGTCATGGACGATGAATGGGGTGTAATGGGCGCCCTCACGGATGTTCTTACCGAGGTCGATGCGCCAGAGCAGCGTGCCGTCGAGCTTGTAGGCTTCGAGCTTGGTCGTGCCCGGGCAAACCCCGCGCTGAGAGTTGTCGAATCCGCGCATCTCTTGCTTGAGCACAATTTCATATTCGCCGTCGCCGTCCAGGTCGCCGACGGCCGCGTCGTTGGGCGTATAGCCCGGCGGCGTCCTGAGCGGAATCTCGAGATAGCCCGCCGGATCGTCCGGGCGCAGGGTGAATGGGGTGCTCGGCGCGAGTTCGCGGCCGTCTTGCACGGCGCGGACGCTATAGGCGAGGGTTTGGTCGGAACTCGGCGGCGAGTCGACAAAGCAGGTCGCCGCGGCAAGCGGCGTGGGGTTGAGTTTGGCCGGGGCCGCTTGGCCGGCGGCTCGATAGACGTTGAACGCCAGACCGTCGGGATCGGTTCCGAGCAGTCGCCAGCTCACGAAGACTTTGCCGTCATTCTGGCGAACGGCGACCAGGCCGCGGCCCAGCCGCTCCATCTGGCGTCCTGGCCTCGGTTCCTCCCCCGTGGCTCGCGGCGAGGCCAGGAGACCGATGCCAACCAGCAAGAACCACCCGCGGCGTCCGCCCGACCAGATCATGGCATGAACCTTCGAAAGCGATGTCAAGCGCATCCCCTTGTCGCGAGCGAGTCGCCTCGTTCCCGGACGCTTGGGAACAGGGTCTTGAATACTCGAACGGGACCGGCGAATCTCTTCTTGCAATGTCGTCGGATCGAGAATAATCCTTGCGATGGTCGCGGAGCAACACGTACGTCGCGCGACTATCGGGTTTCTTCAACAGGGAGCTTCTGGCGATGAACTGTCCCAGGTGCGGTCAAGCCTCGCTGGTTGAGACGCTGGCTCGGAGCGGGGTGTTGGTCGACAAGTGTTCGATTTGCAAGGGGGTCTGGCTCGATCGGGGCGAGATCCTCCAGTTGAGCCGGCGGCCGGTGGCGCTCGAGCAAGCGCTTGCCGAGTCGGCCGCCCTTGCGGCGACGTCGCCACCTCGATCGTGCCCACGATGCCAGGCGGTCCTCGAGCGAACGTCGTTTCTCGAGCCGAACCTCCTGGTCGATCGCTGCCCCGAATGCGAAGGCTACTGGTTCGACGAGGGTTTGCTTGCGCGGTCGCTCTCCGCCGAGCGACGAATTCTCGACCCCGGCTCGCCGCTGGATGCGGTCGCGCTCTCCGCTCTCGAGGCCGAGCCCCTCGAATCCTCCCACGACGAAGCCGCGCACGCCCGAATGCGCGATCTGGCCTCGGGGTTGTTGCCGCTCCCCAATCTCTTGCTCCGCTCGGCGGGAATGCTGTTCCTGCTGTATGGATTCGTCGGGCTCATCCTCATCGCCCTGGCTCAGCTCGACGTGATCACGCCGCTTCTGGCCGTGGGAATTGGCGCGGCATTCATTGTGCTTCAGTATCTGCTCGGTCCCTGGCTGATGGATCTCTCGCTGCGTTGGATTTATAAGTTTTCATGGATTTCACTGGATCAGCTCCCTCCCCATCTGGGCGAATTCGTCAGGCGGGTGACGGCCGAAACCCAGATGAAGACGCCCCAATTCGGCCTGATCCACGATGGCGCGCCCAATGCCTTTACCTACGGTCGTCATCCCGGCGACATGCGGATCGTGATCACCCAGGGCATCCTCGACCTGCTCGAGCCCGCCGAGATCGAGGCGGTCGTCGCCCACGAGATCGGCCACGGCAAGAACTGGGATATGGCCTTGATGACGATCGTTCAGCTCGTGCCATTACTCCTGTATTTCCTTTACAGGACGGCGCTCAGCGCCGGCGATCGGGGTAAGAACGACGGCTATCGCTTCGCCGTGGCAGCGGGGGCGTATATCCTGTATATCGTCAGCGAGTACGTCGTGCTCTGGTTCAGCCGATGCCGGGAATACTATGCCGATCGGTTCGCGGGCGCGGCCACGGGCGACCCGAGTGCCTTGGCCAGCGCGCTTGTGAAGATCGGCTATGGCTTGGCGTCGCGCGGACAGGAGGCCGAGGAATTGGCCGATGCGTCGGACAAGAAGAAGAAAACACATAGGCAATCGTCTAGTTCGATGTTGGACGCCGTGGGCGCGATGGGTATCTTCGATCGTCGTGCGGCGGTCGCGATGGTCGCCTCGAGCGCGGGCGCGGCCGCCGGGAAGTCGTCCTCGACGCGTGCTTCCGCGGTGAGCAAGGAAAACCTCAAAAGCGCGATGCAGTGGGATCTGTGGAACCCATGGGCGACCTTTTACGAGCTCAATTCCACGCATCCCTTGATCGCGCATCGGCTCGAGTACCTCGCCGATCAAGCCGCGGCAATGGGCCGCGAGCCGTTCATCGTCTTCGATCGCAAGCGGCCGGAGTCGTACTGGGACGAATTCCTGGTCGACCTGGCCGTCATGCTCTTGCCCGCTCTCCTCTTGACGGCGGGGCTCGCGTTGGTGGGCTGCGTGGCCCTCGCGATGATCTGGGGCCTGATCCCCGGCGCAACGCATCCCGATCGGTTCTTCCCGCTGATGGTCATTGGCCTGCCCCTCCTGGGTCTGGGCATGGGAATGCTTATCAAGACTTGGCTGAGCTATCGGGCCGATTATTTCGCGCCTCTCACGGTCGCGGGGCTGTTGCACAAGGTCAAGGTCTCCAGCGTCCGTCCGGTGCCAGCCCGGATGCGCGGCACGATCATTGGCCGTGGCGTGCCCGGCCTCATCTGGTCTTCGGATTTCGTGATGCGCGACGAGACCGGGATCTTGTTCCTCGATTATCGCCAGCCGCTCGCCATCTGGGAGTGGCTCTTCGGTCTCCTTCGCGCCGGCGAGTTCACCGGCAAGAAGGTCGAGGCGGTTGGCTGGTTCAGGCGCTCGCCCTTACCCTATCTCGAGCTCAAGTCGATCACCGTCGATGGCGTCGCCCGCAATAGCTACGCGCGGCACGCCCGCTATGTCGTTGCCGTGATCCTGGCCTTGGCTGGAATTGGACTGGTCGTCCTTGGAGCGGCGGCCGGAATCGCACTTTGATCCTCGGTCGCCCTCTTCCGAGGGTCTGTCGCTTGTTTGCTGGCGGACGTTTGCTCGACCCGATACAGTGTGGTTCGGGGAGCGAATTCAGGACTCATCAAGCCTGCGTCGAAACCTACTGTCCGGAGTGTAATCCGATGTCGACGGCCCATCCCGATGAATCACCCGTCGAAGACGAAGTCTTGCAGTTCGACGAGGCGGAATTCTCAGCGCCCGCGCCGGCCGTGCAACTTCCAATTTGCGTGAACTGTCAGCAACCGATCCCCGACGCCTACTTTGAGATCAACGGCAAGGTCGTGTGCGGTCATTGCCGCGAGGGCGTCCTTGCAGCGGTTCACGGCGGTTCAGGGATGGCCCGATTCATGAGGGCCTCGCTGTTTGGACTCGGGGCGGCCGTCGTCGGAGCCGTGCTCTATTACATCGTCGCGCGAACGACCGGTTATAACATCGGGTTGATCGCAATTCTGGTCGGTTTCATGGTCGGCCGGGCGGTTCATGTGGGTACGGGCAACCGTGGCGGACGGGTTTACCAGTTCTTGGCGCTCTTCCTAACGTATTCCGCCATCGTAGCGATGAACGCTCCCTTGGTGATCGAGGAGGTCTTGCAAGAGAAAGCCCATGAGCAAGCTGCTCCAGGCCCGGCTCAGCTCCCGAACGGCGCTGGCATTGAGGCTCAGACGGCTCCGCCCAAGGCCGCCCCGGATGTCAACCGGGTGGCTGCCCCCCGAGGGCCGCTGCCGCTCGTCGTATTCCTCGGCTTCGCGATCGCCTTTTTCTATGCCATACCGGTGATTGAGGTCATGTCCGCGCCGATTTCGGCCGTGATCTACGGCTTTGGGCTCTGGGAGGCGTGGCGGATCAACAAGGGCGTCAAACTCGTCATCAACGGGCCGTTCCGGGTGGGGGAAGGCGCCCATGCAGGCTAATCCATTCACCGCTCGCGCGGCCTTTTGCCCCGGCTGCGGCTGTGAGGTGGCGGGGTCGCTCCTCGCCTGTCCTTCATGCCGAAAGCTGATGCACGGCGAGCGACTGAAATCGCTGGCGGAGACCGGACAGGCCGCCGAGGATTCGGGCGTGCCCGCGACGGCGCTCGCGGCGTGGCGCGACGCCCTCGCGCTCTTGCCGCCCGAGAGCCGCCAGTACGCGCTCATCGCAGAGCGCATCGCGCGGTTGGGGCGTGAGATCGACCAGAAAGCCGCTCCCGAACAACCGGTGGATGATCAGGCACAACACCAGGCCCATTCTGGCTGGTCGGCGGGCAGGGTGAGCGGCGTTGCAGGCGGGCTCGCGCTGTTGCTCTGGAAATTCAAGTTCGTGGGCGTCTTGCTGCTCACCAAGGCCAAATTCCTGCTGCTGGGCCTTACCAAGGCGAGCACGTTTCTTTCGATGTTCGCCTCGGTGGGGATTTACTGGCACGTTTTCGGCGGCTGGTTCGCGCTCGGGCTTGTGCTTTCGATCTATGTGCATGAAATGGGGCATGTTGCGTCGTTAATCCATTATGGCGTCAGGGCCGACGCGCCGATGTTTGTGCCGGGCTTGGGCGCGTTCGTTCGCCTGCGTCAAACCATCGCCGACCCGCGACAAGACGCCTGGATCGGGCTCGCGGGGCCGATCTGGGGGCTCGCGGCGGCGCTCGCGTGCCTGGGGCTTTTCGCGATCACCGGCATGCCGATTTTCGCGGCCGTCGCGCGGTTCGGGGCGCTCATCAATCTCTTCAACTTGCTCCCCTTCTGGCAACTCGACGGCGGTCGCGCGTTTCATGGGCTCACCCGTTCGCATCGCTGGCTGGCGACCGCGGCGGTGGCGACCGCCTGGGCGGTCACCGAAGAGGGCATGCTGGTGCTCTTGATGGCCGTGGGCGCGTGGCGCTCCGCCTTTGATCAATCGAGTTCTCAGCCCGACCGTGGCATCCTGGCGACTTATGCGATCCTGGTGGCCGCGCTGTCGGCCATCCTTTGTCTCCCCGTGCCGTTGCCATAAAGCGCACAGTCGACCGCTTCCTCTTCCTGTATGTCCTGGTTACACGTGGTGTGGGCGGATCGACGCTCGACGGACAGATGTTTATAACTATTAATAAAGAGATGGTCATGCTAGTAGTTAACAAGCCTATCACTCGACACGGTGCGAAACTGCTCGATCGAGCGGTCGGTGCGTTCGCGGGATTCTGCTGCAGGCAACCGACCGATGCGGCAGTCGACGACGAGCTTGTGAGCTTTCTCTCGGACACGTTCCGGTCTTCGCCGTTCCACGAGATGGAAGCGATCTGAAAGCTGATCCTACTTGTCGAGGCGGAGATCCTTGGCAAGTATTCCTGCTGCGAGAGCGCCTGCTCGGCACTCAAGCGGCTCGCGGGCGTGCCCGGGTAATGCCCTCGCTCGCTCGTCCCCCACGGTTTCGAGCACATCGCGCCGTTGGCGGTCGGGCCAGCCTTGCGCGACGTCGCTCGACGAGATTCTAAGCATTGTGCGGTGATTCCTCGGTCGAAGTGAGGGAGGAGGTGCTGGTCTCGCTTGAGCGGCTGGGAGTCTCGAGCAACGGATGAAAGAATGTCGGATCGGTGTTCGAGAGATCTAGCTTGTATTCGATTCGCCGACGCCGTGAATCGCTTCCTCCCCGGTTGTTGGGCCTTAGGTCATGAGGGCGACGCTTGATGTGGTTGACTCGGGACGGCTTCGAACCCGAGCCGGGGCGCACGACATGGTTTGACGTTACAGACGTTCATGCGGTTTGTCGGTAGGGGTGACTGACGCCGGACTGGTTTTCGCGTTCCAACCAGAACCGGCTCATGGTATCCGTCTCGCTCAGGTAGTCCGCACGGAGTTGCAGAATCGCTTCGGCTCCCGGCTGGGACCAGTATTTCTCGGTCCCCTTCACACGTCGGTTGATCATCTTGATCGCCGACTCCACGGCGGAGGTCATGATCGGCAGACCTTGGCGACGGTATTCGTCATATTGCATTCGCTCCTTGTTGTTCTTCAAGTAGCGCAACGCCTCGA
>DAIDHE010000210.1 GCA_027459775.1 Planctomycetales bacterium
CACGGTGCGCTGACTGTTGGCGTCGTAGACCATCGTGGCCCGCGTGCCGTCCTGATATTGCTGGCCCGTGAGGCGGCTGGCAGCGTCGTAAACAAAGCTCGTTCGCAAGCCCCGGCCGTCGATGCGCAGCGTCCGCCGGCTCGCCGCGTCGTAGACCGAGGTCGTCAGATTCCCCAGCGGATCGGTCACCAGAGTTTGCCGACCGGCGGGATCGTAGGTGAAGCTGTTTCGATTGCCCCGGGCGTCGACCACCGCCAGCAGTTCGCCGATCGTGTCATAAACCTGGGTCGTCGTGAACCCATTGGCGTTGGTCTCGGCCAAGGTCCGGCCGTCGGCGTCGTAGGCGGTCGTCGCGACGCGGCCCAGCGCATCGGTGACCGTGATCTGGCGGCTGGCGGCGTCATAGCTCATGCTGGTCCGGTTGCCGAGCGGGTCGACGCTCGCGATCAAGCGGCTGGCGGCGTCGTAGACGCTCGTGTTCGCATTTCCGAGAGGATTGATGCTGGCGATCGGGCGGCTGGCGATGTCGTACACGGTGCTCGAGACGTTGCCCAGCGGGTCGATGCCCGCGACTTGGCGGCTGGCGGCGTCGTAGACGCTGGTGCTGACGTAGCCCAGGGCGTTGGTCGTGTTGACCTGTCTGCTGGCGGCGTCGTAACCGTAACTGGTTCGATTGCCCAGCGGATCGACGCTGGCGATCAACCGGCTGGCGGCGTCGTAGAGGCTCGTTCCCGTGTAGCCCAGCGGGTCTGTAACGCCGATCTGTAGGACAGGACAGACAAGGCCAGACATAGACGCCCATGAGAGCCGTCCCGGTCACTCGCGAACTCCGCCGCTTTCGTCGCGAATCCCGCGTGTGATCCTGGAAACTCGAGCCGATTGACGACAGAATGGCGGGAGGTTCGAGAACGATCGCAAGGAAAGAGAGGCAGGCCATGACCCGGGTGCTGCGTGGCGTGGTCCACGGGAAGACCATTGAGGTCGACGGGGATCTGGGCTTCAGGGACGGTCAGGCCGTGGAACTGATTGTCACGGCCGCGCTGCCACTCGATCCGCTCGCGGAGGGGACCGATTCGCGGACTTCATTGTCGAAGCTCCCCGGACCGCCTCCCGGCTGGAGGCCCGACGGCCCTTCCACGGCGGCTGGCCTGCTGGCCGAGGAAAGCACCGAGGAGGACGACAGAATCCTGGAACAGATTCAGGCGGAACGCAAGGCCGCGAAGTGGCGGGAGATCCCGGAATGAGCTACCTGCTCGATACGAAGATCGTGTCGGCTCATCTCAGGCAACCACGCGGCTTGATGCACCGGTTCGTTCAATACTCGGGGCGGCTGTACGTCTCATCGGTCGCCCTGGCCGAACCCTACGTTTGGGCTTTCAGGAAACCCAATCCGACTTCCACCCTCGCCGCGATCGAGGTGATGCTCCGTGACGAGGTCCGCCGGCTCGATTTTGACGACGATTGCGCCAAGAGATTCGGCCAAGTGCGGGCCGAGTTACTCGAACGCGGCGTCGGGGTCAGTTTCCTGGATCTGCTGATCGCCGCCGTCGCCCTGGTTCACGACCTGACCCTCGTGACCCACAATACGGCGGATTTCAGGAACATACCCGGGCTCAGGCTTGAAGATTGGCTCGCGCCCTGAGCCCCGGGGCGCTCGACCCGAGAACGAAAAGACCGCCGTGTGAGTCCGCGACGCAGGCACACTCCTTGATGAGACGATTCTGACTCTCTGACGACGACCCTGACGGCCCCAGACCCGTCAATGACACCCATCTTTCGCCCGCGGCAATGACGCCATCAATGGCTGATCGAGAGATCGCTGGAGCAAGGGCGGCGCGCGTCCGCGTAAACCCAGTACCGCGCCCTGGGCTGTAGCCTCTCACACCGTTGGGGTGAATACGAATCGATCGTGCCAGACGCTCGCTGGATCGCCGTCTGACCTCCCCGTGCACACCGTTGGGGTGAATACGAATCGATCGTGACAGGGATCCTTTTTCAGTCCGAAGGACTGAGAGGCTATAGCCCAGGGCGCAGCCCTGGGACGGCCAGGTCGCAATGACCCCAAATGCCATTTTCTCTTGGTACTTCAGCCTGTAACCCGGCGGTTTCGTACGGACGAGTCGCGGCTCCGACGCCTTGGGACGAAGGCTGCTTTGTAGGCCAGGCGTGCCGCCTTCCGCGAAGAGCAAGCAGGTCGCTCGCAGTTCGACAAGTTCCGGATCAAGCTATCGCTTGAACGATGCCCCCGGATCGGCGGCGACCTCGATGTGGGTTTTGAGATCGGGGTTGGAGGCGGGAAAGTCGCTGCGAAAGTGGACCCCGCGCGATTCCTCGCGGGCGAGCGCAGAGGCGATCATGAGCCGGGCGACCACGAGCATGTTTTGCATGGTCCAGCCGGCGGGGTCGGCGAATTCGAGGGGGAGCAGATAGCGGCCCCAGCGGTCGACCTGGGCGAGCGCGTCCTCGAGCCCCGCGCGGTCGCGGGTGATCCCGACCGCGCGCCACATGAGCGCCCGGAGCGACTTCCGCAGGTCGTCGAGATCGATGCGGTCGTGGCCGGGCTCGAGGCTCGGGGCCTTGATCGGCGGGACTTCGAGTGCGTATGGCCCCGCGCGATCGAGCTCGGCGACCAGATCCCCGGCCGCGCGCGCCCCATAAACCAGCCCCTCGAGCAGGCTGTTCGAGGCGAGCCGGTTCGCGCCATGAAGGCCGGTGCTGCTGACCTCGCCCGCCGCCCAGAGCCCAGGGACCGACGAACGCCCACACGAATCAACCACGACTCCGCCGATCATGTAGTGAGCGCCTGGACAGACCGGGATCGGATCCCTGGCGATGTCCAGGTCGAACTCGCGGAGCACGCGCGCGATGCCCGGGAACCGGGCGCGGATGAAATCGCCGTCGAGGTGCGAGAGATCGAGATAGACGCAGGGGTGCCGCGTCTTCGCCATCTGGGCGGTAATGGCCAGGGCCACGTCGTCGCGAGGCGCGAGCTCGGCCATCGGGTGGTACGCCGGCATGAAGCGCGCGCCGTTGCGATCGATCAGACGAGCCCCCTCGCCGCGGAGGGCCTCGGTGAGCAAGTGCCGGGTCGAGCCGGCCAGATAGAGGACCGTCGGATGGAATTGCATGAACTCCATGTCGCGGAGGACCGCGCCGGCGCGGAACGCCATGGCGTGGCCGTCGGCCGTGGCGATCCGGGGATTGGTCGTCTCGCGATAGAGCTGACCCGCCCCGCCGGTGGCCAGCACGACGGCCCGGGCCCAGACCAGCGAAAGACCCCTGCGCCTGTCCCAGACCAGCACGCCGCGACATCGGCCTTCGTGAGTGAGCAGGTCGAGGGTGAAGCTGTTTTGCCAGAGCCGGATGTTTTTTCGCGCCCGCGCGCGCTCGATGATTCCGCGCATGACTTCGCGCCCGGTCGAGTCGCCGAGGGCGTGGGCGATGCGGGCGTGCGAATGGCCCCCTTCGCGGCCCAGTGCGACGTGGCCGTTTTCCTGGTCGAAATCGACGCCCCAATCGATGAGCTCGCCGATCCGCTCGGGTGCTTCGCGGACGACCATGGCGACGACGTCGGGGTCGCAGAGTCCCTTGCCGGCGGCGAGTGTGTCGGCGATGTGGTTGTCGAACCGGTCGCTGGGGTCGAGCACGCCGGCGATCCCGCCCTGGGCGTACTGGCTGTTGCTCTCCTTGTCGTCTTGTTTGGTGACGACCAGGACGCGATAACGCTCAGGGACGCCCAGGGCCGCGCGGAAGCCGGCGATGCCGCCGCCGACCACGAGCACGTCGGTGAAGTGGTGGGGCAGCTCCTCGGGCGAGAAGCCGATCAAGGTTGTCCTGGTCGAGCCGAACGGGATCCGCATCGTGGGGTTGTTCGCGTGCGCCCCGGCCGGCGCGCCTGGGCGCGGGGCCGGCGCAAGGGTCACGGCTTGGGCGGGGTTACAGTGGTGCGCTGGGGCGCGGACACCCGGCCCAGGCGATTGGTGTATCCCCGCCATTTGGCGCGGAACTCGGCGGGCGGCTCGATCCGCGCGCCCTCGAGATTGCCCCGCACCTGGTCCTGGCCCATCGTCCCCCGGGCCGTGACGTTCTTGCTCGAGAACCGCGTCTTGGAATCGATGCCTGGTAGACCCGGGGTCGGTCCCGCGGGGGGCTCGTCCTTGCCAGGCTTGGCGGGGATCTCGCGGCCGGGTCCGACAGGCTGTTTGGGGTCGACCTTCTCGAATTTCTTGGCGAACTGCTCGAGCTGGCCGCGGGTGAGGCCGGTGCGGTCCTCGAGCTCCTTGACGGCGTTTTCGTCCTTGAGCAGGTCGGGGAGTTTGCGGAGGACGAGGTCGGACTGGGGCTGGTCGTGAGGCGCGACGGTGTCGCCGAACGGGTTTTCGGGCTCGGCGGTGGCGGGCGAGGGGGAGGTGCCGTCTTTCCCTGGTCCCTTGCCCGTTCCTGGTCCGTCGCCGGGACCGCCGCCGCCCTTGTCGCCGGCGGCGCCGCCGCCGCCGATGCCATTGGATTCGCCCGGTCCGCTGGGGTTGTTCGAGCGTTCGCCGCCGGGCGCTCCGCCGGGCTTGCCGCCCGAGCCGCCGGGCTTGCCGGCAGAGCCTTGCGAGCCGCCGCTCTGGCTCGGCGCGCCCGCCTTGCCAGTTCCCTCGCCCGCCTTGCCCGCCTCGCCGCCGGGTTGGGATCCGCCGTTCGCGGTGGACTCACCCCCGCTCTTGTCGCCCTTGCCGGGCGAGCCCGATTCGCCCCCTTGTTTCTGAGCCGACGATTCCTGGCCGTTTCCGCTCGGCTTGTCCGCGCCGCCGGCGGTCGACGGGGTCTCGCCAGCTTGCTTGGTGGTCGAGCCGGTCTTGGGTTCCGATCCGCCGCCGGGCGTTGGCTGGCCTTGTTCGGCGGTGGGCTGGCCGGTCTGGCTGTCGCCCTGCCCGTTGGTGGCGGGGGTATTGGCGTTGGGTTTCTCGTTGCTCGGCTGGGTCGAGGAAGCGCCGTTCGCGGAGGGGTCGCGTTTGATGTTGCCGGGCTCGCCCCCCTGGGTTGGGTTCATGGGCTGCCGAGGGGCGTTCTTGGGGGCGTCGGGTGAGCCCGGGGGGGGCTCGTTACCGGTCTCGGCGCTGGGCTTGGCCGAGGGGTCGGGCCTGGCCGAGGGATCGGTCGGTGCGCCTTCTGTCGGCGGGTTCTTGGTGGCCGGCTCCTCGGACGCGGTTGGCTGGCCGCCGGGCTTGGTCGTGGTCGAGGTGGTCGGCTTCGCCTGGGGGTCGGGCTTACCGCCCGCCTCGCCGGTGGTCGATGGCTTTTCGCCTGGCCCCGCGGGCCTGGGATTCTGCTGATTCGCCCCGGCCATGCCGTTTGTCGGCTTCTGGTTGTTGGTCCTGTCGCCCGAGGGATGGGTGGGACCGACGGGTTTCTGGGTCGGAGGCGGCTCGTTCGGGGATTGCTCGGTGTTTTTCCCGCCCGCGCCATCGGGGGAGCGATCGGTCCTTGGGCGCGGCATGCCGCGCGGCGACTGGGTGGGATCTTGACCGGGTTGCCCGGCCTGGTTCCGCGGGCGCTGGCCGTTGGACTTGGCGGGGTTCGGATTGGGCTCGGTCGCGGCCGGATTGGCCGGCTCGTCGGGGTTGTTCGCGCTCGGGGTGTTGGGAGCGCCTGTCTTGGGATTGTTCGTGGAAGGTTGACCGGGCTCGCCCGCGTTCTTGGGGGCGTTCGGGTCGCTGGGTTTGCTAGAGGGGCTCGGGCTGCCGGTTTTGGGTTTGCCGCCCTGAGGTTGCGACGCGGGATCGCTCGGCTTGGGGCCGGCTTGGTCGGCCGCGGGCTCGCCGGGTTTTTGGGGGGCTGCGCCCTTGTCGCCCGCCGGCTCGCTGGGATTGGGCGTGCCGGCCGGGGGATTGGCGGCGTCGGGATTGGGTTGCCCAGGTCGGGCCGGCTTCTGGGGCTGGTCGGTCCCCGCGGTCTTGGGCGCGTTCGGATCATTGGACGGCGGCTGGCCCTCGGGTACACCGTCGGGGTTGGCCGGGGGCTTGGGAGCGCCGGGTTTGCCCTTATTCATCGCGCCGGTCTTCGAGGAATTGGTCGGTTTTGAGGGATTGGCGTTGTCGCTGCCGGCCGGGTTCGGCTGGCCGGCCTCGGGCTTGGCTGAGTCGCCCGGGTTGCCGGCATCGGGTTGGCCGGCCTTGTCACCCTTCTCGTCCGCGGCACCCTTCTCGTCCGCGGCACCCTTCTCGCCCGCGGCACCCTTCTCGCCCGCGGCACCCTTCTCGCCCTTGGCGCCCTTGGCCGTCTGGGCGTCGTTCTTGGCTGAAGGGGCGGGTTTGCCGGGCTCGTTTCCGGCCGGATTGGCGTCGGGCTTACCGGCGGGCGTGTCGGCATTTTCGCCGGCCGGATTCCTGGTGGCGCCGGTTTCTTTCGCTCCCGGCTTGCCCTTGTTGGCGTCGCCCGGAGCGCCTTCGGTCTTGGTCGAGGGGGTGTCGCCAGCCGGCTTGGACTCGGTCCTGGTCGCCGGCATGTGATCGCCGGGCTGGCCTTTGTTTGGCTCGCCGGTGTTTCCGGGTTTGGCCGTGTCGCCAGGCGCGGGCTTGGGCTGCGATTCGCCATTGGCGCCCGGCTTGGCCTCGGTCTTGTTCTGGGGCGAATCGCCCGCCGCCGGCTTGTCCCGTTCGCCGCCGGCGTTCGCCGGTGATTCATTGGGTGCGCCGGCCTTGGTTCCGGAGGGTTTCTCTCCCATGCCCTTCTGGGGTTTCTGGAGGCCCGGCTTGCCCTGGGCGTTGGGATTGGCACCCTCCGGCCCGGCGTTCGAAGGCTGGTCAACGGGCGGGGTGGGCCGATCGTTTCCGGACGGCTTTGCGCCCGGCTCGGCACCCGTGGGATTGGGCTTCTCGGTTCCGCTCTGGGCCGGGTTCTTGGGGCCGGTCGACCTGGGTGCGTTGGGGTCGCCGGGTTTGGCGTTCTGCTCGCCCTTGTCGCCGCCGGTCTGGGGCTTCTCGCCGGCGTTGCCCTTGTCGCCGCCGGTCTGGGGCTTCTCGCCGGCGTTGCCCTTTTCGGCGCCGCCCTGGGGTTTCTCGCCGGCGTTGCCTTGTTCGCCACCAGCCTGGGTTTTCTCGCCGGCGTTGCCCTTGTCGGTGCCGCCCTGGGGCTTCTCGCCGGGCGGATTGTCGCTGTTCGGCCGAGGGGTCTGGTCGCCCGTGCCGGTCTTGGGCGGCATGGAGTCGCCCTTGGCGTCGGGTTTACCGGAACCATTCGGGTTGGGATTCGCCGGGTTGTTGGGGTTGGCCGGGTTGGGGGCGGCGGGGTTCGAGCGGTCGTTCGCCGCGGGTGGGGTGGGTTTGGCGGGCTCGCCGCCCGGCGCTGGGGTGCTGGCGTCGTTTTTACGCGCGGTGGCGGGATCGGCGGGCGTGGGTTCGCTGTTCGAGTCGCTCGTGCCGGGGCGTGGGGTATTCGGTTGCGGGCTGGGCGGGTTCGGGCCGCCGGGCTCCTGGACGCGCGGGCGCTGGGTGGTCGCGGGCTTGGTCGCGTTGTCGGCCGAGGCCGGCGACGGGGTGGAGTTGGGGCCGTTCGCCGGGCTGGGGTTCGAGCCTGATCCGCCGGGGCGGGGCGTTGTTTGCGGTCGCGAGCCGGTCTTGGGGTTGAGCAAGCCCTTGTTTTTCATGACCTGCTCGATCTGGCGGAGCTGGTCGGGAGTCGGGTTGCTCTTGGGCGATTGGTCCTGAGTGTCTTGCGTGTTGTTCTGGGCGTCGGCCTTTCCCTGGTCGGCCTGGCCCGCGCCCTTTTGGGTTTCCTGGCCAGCGCCCGGCGGGCCGGCGGGGGATTGTTGATCGGCCCCGCCCGCGTCGCCGGGTTTGGCGTCGCCTTGTTGTTCGAGCGGTGGCTGCGCGGCGGTCGCGTCGCCGGGCTGCGGATCGGCGGGGGGCTCGGCCTGGGCGATCTCGTTCTGGCGTTCGGACTCGATCTTCTTTTGTTCGGGGGGCGACGCCGGCTCGCCGATCTCGATGACCTGCTTGAGGGTCTCGAACCGGTTGGAGGTGGGGTCGCGGTTATCGCGCACGGTGAGCTTGTATTCGATCTTCGACCCTGGCTTGAGCTTGAGCAGGGCCAGGTCGAGGGTCTCGCGCGCCTTGAATTCGGGGAGAACGGGCTTACCCTCGAGCACGTTTTTCGAGAGTAGTTTCTCGTCTCCGAGGGTCACGTGCAGGGTTGCGTCCTTGACGCCGTGGTCGTCGGACCCGGTCATGACGAGGTCGACCTTGACGTTGGCGGGCACCTTGATGGTGGGCTTGTCGGGGAGAGTGAACCTGGCGGTCGGCTCGCGGTCGGGGATGGCGATCAGGTCGTAGACGACGGGGTTGGGGTTGAGCTGGCCGCCGAGGGTGCGGAAGCCGACGGTGTACGAGCCGGACTTGGTGATGTTGAAGCGGCCGGTGAGCTGGGTGGGGTCGTCGGAGGCGACTTCCATGGGGACGACGGCCTCGCCGGCAAAGTTGAGGGTGGCCGCGCGGGCGGGGGTGTTGGCGACGGCGTGGATGACGACGGAGGTGCCGACGATGGCCTCGATCACGCCCCCCTCGATGCCGGCGCGGGGGGGGGTCTTGGTGTAGGCGGCGAATTCGAGGTCGTGCGAGATTGCCGTGATGGTCGGGGCCGGCAGGACCTTAAGGCCATAGTGCAGGGATTCGCCGTCCCCGGCCGTGAGGAAATACTCCATGTCTTGCTGGACGTTGGGCAGGGTGAGCTGCCAGGCGTCGAATTCGTGGCGGCCGGCCGTGAATTCGCGGAGGGCGTAGAACTTGCCGCCATCGACGCTGTAATGGAGCAAGACGCGGCTGGGCCGGACGCCCTGGACGTCGACCGTGAACGGCACGTGCGTGCCGGCCACGACGCTGGAGAGCTCGGGGTTGTCGCCCGGCGTGATGTTCGCGAGCTTGGTATTGGTCGGCCGGACCACGTCGGCCAGGAACGCGCGCTTGGTCGAATCGAGGATGCTCTTGGGAGTGATGAAGGCGTACAGGCAAAAGAGCACGATCGTGCCCGACAGTGCGTAGAACGCCTTCATGAGGCGCTGCTGGTTCACGACGGAGTCGACCTCGACGTGCGTCAGGTCGGCGACCGCGCGGGCTTCGAGCATCGCCAGGGCGGCCTTCGAGAGCTTGGACTTGTCGCGCTTGAGCTCGAGATAATTGATCAGGCTGTTCTTGAACGCCGGATCGGCGTCCTCGATGGTCTTGGCGGCGTAGAGCGCGTTCACCCGGCTGAGCAGTGGGAGCAGGATCTTGAGGGCGGAGTAGACGAACCCGGCGGTGAGCCCGATGACGAGGGTCGCCCGGCGGAATCCGACGGGCAATCCGACCAGGTGGTCGAGGACGATCTCGAGGAACAAGAGCCCGAGGAAGCCGAGCACGAGCGTGAGGGCGGCGGTGGAAAGGTCGGTCGACTTGATCCGCGACCGGGTTCGTTTGATCTGGTGGTCGATGAATTCGTCGAACTCGAGCACCTTGCCCCGTGGCGTCGCTTGCGTCCCCAGGCTCATGGTGGCGGCTCCGTGGTTGGGACGAATGTCCTACCCTCTCGACTAGACCGCTCCATTATACGCGCCCGGTTGGCGAAAATGAATGAATCCCTTGGGAATCCTTCCAGCCTCGCGTAGCGGGGCGTCGATCGAGGGTGAGCCGTGGTTTTGGGCGGTGGTGTTCAGAATAACCGCAGGATTGGCCCGATCCAGGTGTTGAGGAAATCGCTGACGTCGAACGAAATGGCCAGGAGGGCCCCCAGGAGCGGGCCGAGCAGGGTCACGAGCGAGCTGGCGAATCCGCTGTCGAGGGTGAGCCGGCCGGGGGTGGTGTCGGAGACGCGGCTGATCAGCTCGTCGCGATTGATCCCGACCAGGACGACGCCGATCACGGTCGCGGAAAAGACGATGAGACCCACCATGACCCAGATCAACCAGCCCTGGTCGTCAAAGGGGTACGACGACGTCGCCAGGAGCAAGGTCAGGGTTCCCGCGACCAGGAATTTCATGATGGGGAGGGTTTGCTCGAGGGCCGGGGCGAACCAGCGAACGATCTGGATCGCGATCAGATCCTCGGCGAGCCGGGCCCAGTCGCGGAGGATCTGAAACTCGCCGTCGGTCAGGTGCTGGCGGTGCCGCGCGGGCAAGGGCCATGTGGCCTCCCAGTCCGCGTCCGAGCGTCCGGGTCCGTCGCTCGTGAAATCTTTCTGGGAGTCTTCGACCGGGAGAGCGTCCCAGAGCGCGCTCAAGAGGGGGTAGACCGCGTCGCGCGACTCGTCGATCGTCCCTTCCTTGGAGTCCAGTTTGTTCTTGAGCGTGGCGAGATCCGCGCTCCAGCTTCCTTTCCCGCGCGGGAATATCTTTTCGTAGACGGCCAAGAGCTCGCCCGTGCTTCGCAGCCGAAGGGCCTGGCTCTGGCGGAGCACGAGCTCCTTGCGGATCCGAAAATCCCCCTCGGCGACCACCAGGCCCAGGAACCACGCCTTGAAGCGGGTCGGAATCCGGTCGTAGGCATGGGAGATCGGCAGCTCGACGGCCAGGCGGAGCATGTCGCGCGTGCTTCTCCAGAGAGCGACGAGCAGAACCGCGTGATGAACGACCATGAACATCAGGGCTGTCGTGAGCAGCCAGTAGCAGTGGTCGAACCACCACCCCTCGACGGAGCGCGGGAATCCGTGAATGAAGAAGCGGATGGCCAGAACCGCGAGCCCCAGAAGGATGGCCCAGACCAGGAGGGGAGGGGCGTACCACCAGGCGTACCCGGGACTCACCAAGAGCACGTCGACCTCCTCACGCGCCTCGCGCATCTTGTGAAGAACCTGCCAGAAACGCTCCCGGATGACCGCCGTGGTGTCTCTGGGAGACGACGGCAAATACGACGCGCGATAAAGCCCGCGGCGGGCGAGCTGGGCGAGGACCGCGGCGACCAGACCGCACGCCAGGAACACGACCGGAAAGACCGGCGAGAGACCGCTGGGCAGGTTGCCGACGCGTTCGAGCCAGAGCTCACACCACGGCGCCTTGGCGCCGAGACCGATCAGATGCGGCCACAGCAGGAATCCCGAGACGAACCCCGCGAGCGATCCGCCGAACGCGATCAAACACCGCGCGTCGCTGGGAGGGGCGGGCGATGAAGTCGCCCATTCCGCGAACGCAAGCAAGGCCGAGGAGGTGATCGCGATAATCCCAAGCCAGGCGAGGCAGGCCCAGACGAACTGGCCGGGATAGCCCAGCCAGGCATAACGGAAGAGCGCGCTCGTGATGGGGGTGAAAAGGCACCAGGAGAACGCCAGGACGATCCCATTGGCAAGCATCAAGTACGGTCCCGCCCCGGCGGGTCTGGGACTGGTTTCACAGGCGCTCTTCTGGAACCGCTGCTCGGGATCGAACGGTCTGCCACTGTGACCGTCGGGAGCGACCTCGCAACCCAGAAGGCGCAAAACGGAGCGAAATCGAAGAAAGCGAATCGAGTCCTTGAGCTCGCACTTGTCGGGGTCGAAACGCCACTTCATATACAGCCAGGTCGCGGCGGTGGTGAGGAAGCACAATGAAAGAAGCGCCAAACAAATCACCCAGAAGAGCAAGTGGGACAGAGGCTTCTGGCCCGCCGCCCAGGCAGTTTCGGCGTCCTGCCCCGGGTAGAGGTCCATGGCGGTGCGCTCGGGTGAGGACAACGGATCGTAGAGGAATCTCGTCGGCGTCGTCGGCCTCTTCGGGTCCGTCGGGTTCAGATAAGCCACTGGGTAGAGCCCGCGCTCGCCGACCTCGCTGATCCAGACCGGGGGAGAATCGACGACGGAGCTTGGCGTCTTGTAGGGGAACCCATATTCGAGGAGCCATGGTCGAGATTCAGGGCCGATCCCCATCTCCCAGAGATGAGCGACGGCGGCGTTATAGAGCCCCTGCGAGCCATGGTCGCTGAAGAAGACCCGCGGGCTTCGGGGGTCGCCCGCCGTGATCCACTGGTTGCTGGAATAGAGGGGATAGGTCGACGCCACCAGCATCCCGCGCAGCTCGACGGCGGTCTCCGGCCGGGCCAGGGTGAGGTCGCCCTGGATCGTGAAGAGGCGAGGGTTGGGACAGAACCGCCGCACTTCGCGCGCCAGGAACGCCACGTCGAGCGGATTCGAGGCCACGACCCCGACCGCGAGATAGTCGCGGCGACCGATCGTCGTCAAAAGCTGGGTCAGCTCCATCTCGTCCATGGCGGCCGAGGCCCCGGGCGTGTAGGCGCGCGGTGAGTCGGCCGGAATCCCGGTCTCGTCGGGAGTGATCCGCAGCCGTTCGGGCGCGGCGCGCGCCAGCCGGCTCTTCGTGAGCAACTCCTTGCGCTCGTAAGTCTTCCTCAGCTCCGAAACCTGGAGCGGGAAGATGAATTCGAGCTCTTGTTCCCCCTTCCACCGCGTCGCGAACGCCTGGCTCAACCCGTTGTTCGACTCGACCAGGAGCGCCAGTTTGGTGATGTCGTATCGCATGGTCCCGACGAGATAGTCGGTCAAGCACTCCACGAGATCCTTGGCGTGATGCGCCATCGATTGAAACGTGGCCCTATGGCGTCTCGACGACGGGAAGAGCGAGTCGAAGCGCTCCTGGTCGACCAGGAAGGCGCCGTTGGATATCAGGCGGAAGTGGTAGGGGTGATGCGTGTGCTCCGCCCAGCTCCAAAGCGCGCGTTCGATCGAGTCTTGAGAATTGCTGAAGCACGGGCCCAGGATGTGGACGACCCGGCGGCGGTTGTTCTGGTTTCCCTTGCCGGAACGGGAGCTCTCCGCACCCAGATGCGCCCGGAAGTGCTTGTCGATGAGGGTCAAGGCCCGCACGAACGTCGGTTTGTCGATCCCGGTGACGGGGCTCTCGGGGACGATGAAGACGAGGATCAGCTTGGGCTTTTGGTTCGCTTTGGGAAACGCCTCGCGAAAGATCAGGATCCCCGGTTGATCGGGGGCGAACGTGTCGAGAGACTCGTCCTCGGGCATCAATGCCGTGTTCGCCGACTTGCCATGGCCTTGATCGACGCTCGCCGTTCGCGTGATCGCCTCGCCGAGCTTCTTGAGTTCGTCGGCGACGTCGTCGTCGCTCGACTTTTCACTGGGAGTCCGCCAGGGGAGCAAGGCGCGGTCGAGCGCGTAGCCCTTGAGCTCGACGGCTCTCTGGAGCACGTCGAGGTATTCGTCGAAATGGTCGCTGGCCAGGCTGGCGACCGGGTTGGGCAGGGTTGCGATCAAGGTCTTGACCCCGCCCGTACGCTCCGCGACCAAGGCGCTGATCGACTTTTTCTCGCCGGGAAGCCCGCTCGAGAGCGAATCGACAAGCGGCTGGAGCGGGTCGCGGCTGGGCTTGGCAGGCGACTGGCCGCGTTTGGCCAGGTCGGCGGGCTTGGACTTGGCGCTCGACGGCACGCCCCCTCCGTCTTGCCCGCCCATCATGCGAGGCAAGGAAAACAAACCCAGGAGCGCCAGGAGCGCCACCACGAAAGCCGGTTGCTGGCGAACGTCGTTCATCGACACACTCTTATGAGAATTTCATTATTGTATGGAATTCACCTCTGGTTTCCTCGCCGTCCAGTTCCACCGTACGATCGGCCGGATCGCGGTCGAGCCCCTCGGGCACGCCTCTCAAGAGTGTCAATCAACAAAAACGCCGATGACCCGCCACGTGCGCGCGGATTCCCGCTTTTTTTGGGGCGAGAGGGCCGAGAGGACGGGATCGGTGGGCCTCGACGCGGCCAGGCGCGACGAAACGACCCTGCCAACCCCAGCCCAGTGACGGGATCGGTGGGCCTCGACGCGGCGTACCGCGACTCGACCCACCCTACACGATCCTCGCTGCCGGCCGAGCCTCCTGGGGCCGCTGGAATCTCGACAGGCGGGTCGTGGCAGGGCATGATGCCATCAGGGAACGCCGCCGCGGCGGGCGCGGCCGGACAAGCGGGCGGAGGGAGCGGGTCGTGAGCTCACGAAAACGGGACAAGCCGCGTCGCGACGCCGCGCCCGGCCGATGGCGCTGGCGTTTGACGCTGGTCAACGTCTGGCTCGTGCTGCACTTCATCGCCGTCGGCCTGGCCGCTGGCACGGGCGGGCCGACGTCGGAGCTCGCCGTCGCGCTCTGGGGCGTCTTCAAGCCCTACCTGCTGCCCCTCTATCTCAATCAGGGATACGGCTTCTACGCCCCCGAGCCCACGCCCAGCAACCTGCTCGAATTCGAGGCCGACCTGCCCGACGGCCGGACCATCCAGGGAGTCGTCCCCGACCCGAGCCTCCGGCCCCGATTGCTCTACCAGCGGAACCTGCTGCTCACCGAGCACGTCACCCTCGCGCCTCCGGACCGGGTCAGCGCCTGGTACAAATCTTACGCCCGGCACCTCGGCCACGTGCACGGCGCGCGGAGCGTGCGGCTCACGCGGGTGACCCATTACCCGCCGACCCGCGAGATGGTCCGCGAAGGCGTCGCCGACGACGATCCGTCGACCTATGAACGCGTCTCACTGGGCGAATATCCATGCGAGCCTTGATCCTTCAGGCCGCCCTCTACCCCTGGCGGTTCGCCGGCTGGCTGGGGCGCGAATGGAACGCCTTCTGGCACACCCCCGCCGACCCCGTCGGGCTGGGGATGGTTCGCGTGACGACCGGCCTGATGCTGCTCTACAGCCACGCGGTCTGGGGGCTCGAGCTCGAGGACTTTTTCGGCAAGTACGGCTGGGTCGACCGCGCGCTGGCCGAGTCCGCCCCCGGCGTCGATTACAACTATTCGTTCTGGTGGTACGTGCCCGATGCGTGGCTCTGGCCGGTCTACGCCGCCACGATGGCGGTCTACGCCGCCTTCACGGCCGGGCTCTGGACCCGCGCGAGCTCGATTCTCGCCTTCATCACCCTGGTCTCGTACGTTCAGCGCGTCCCCGAGGCCCTGTTCGGGCTCGACAAGCTCGAGATCGTGCTCACGTTCTACCTGGCCGTCGGCGCGAGCGGCGGGGCGGTTTCGGTCGACGCCTGGAGGCGACGGCGAAAAAACGGCCCCAAGAGCACCCCCGCCTGGACGCCGAGCGCGGGCGCCAATCTGGGCCAGCGCCTCATCCAGGTGCACATGTGCATTATTTATCTGTTCGCGGGGCTGGACAAGCTGCGGGGGATCTCGTGGTGGACCGGAAACGCGCTCTGGCTGGCGCTCGCCAATAATGAATATCGGACGATCGACATGACCTGGCTGGCGTGGCATCCGTGGGCGCTCAATCTGCTCTGTCACGTTTCGATCGCTCTTGAGCTGTCGTTTTGCGTGCTGGTCTGGTTTCCGATGTGGCGGCCGATTATTCTGTTGGGAATGGTCGGGCTGCATGTCGGCATCGCCGCGACTCTCGGGCTCTGGACGTTTTCGCTGATCATGCTGGTGGGCTGCGCGGCCTTCTTGCCCAATGAAGGGCTGCGTTTGGCCGTGGACGCGCTCGCGCGCCGGCTTGAGCCCTTGAGACCGGCGGCGGGGGCGGCCGGCCGGCCGCGCGCGTGAACGGGTCGACGCCGACCGACGAGGTTTCCACTCACAGCCCAGCCTCTTGGGAGCGATCGCGATGGAACGAGCGGACCATGGCCAGGAACCGTCTCCCGCGGAGGTTCGAGGGCTCAAGCCGATCCGGGGGCTGGTGGTCGCACAGGCGCTCGGCGCGTTCAACGACAACGCCTGGAAGCAGTTTGTGATCTTGCTCGCGGCGGCGGAGGCGGCGAGCGAGGCCGAGGGTCAGGAGAGCACCGCCTGGGCGCAGATCGCGCTCATGGTGCCGCTGCTGCTCGTGTCGCTGCCGGCGGGGATGCTGGCCGATCGGGTGAGCAAGCGGACGGTGATTCTGGGGATGAAGTCGTTCGAGATCCTGGTGATCCTGGCTGGCACGGCGGCGCTGGCGGCGAACCCGCACGGGGGCCGGTTGGCGCTTGGGGTGCTGTGTCTGCTGGGGGTGCAGGCGGCTCTTTTCAGCCCGGCCAAATACGGGATTCTGCCCGAGCTTCTGAGCCACGAGCGGCTTTCGGCCGGCAACGGCGTGCTGGAGACGTTCTCGAATGTCGGCATCCTGGCGGGGGTGGCGGGGGGCGGGTTCTTGATCACGCTGGCCGGGAGGGAGCATGTCTGGCGCGCTGGGCTGGGGCTTGCCGCGCTCGCGGTCGCGGGGCTGGCCGCGGCGTGGACGATTCCCCGCGTCGGGCTCGCCCGGCCGGAAGGGGGGCTGGTCGAGACCATCCGGATCGGCTGGCAGGCGATCAGGGCTGATCGCGTGCTCCGCCTGGCCCTCATGGGCCAACTGATCGTGTGGTCGATCGCGCTTCTGGTGCCGCCGCCGGTGCAGGCTTACGCCAAGGAGACGCTCGGGCTGCAACTTCAGTTTCAGAGCATGCCGATGGCGGCGATCGGGATCGGGGTCGGCGTGGGGAGCTTGCTGGCTGGGTGGCTGTCGGCGGGCAAGGTCGAATACGGCCTGATCCCGCTGGGGGCGCTCGGGCTCACGCTCTCGACGATGGCCTTCGCCCTGGTTGGGCCGGGCGTGGCGGGGACGGTGGCGCTCATGGCGATCCTGGGCGTCTCGAGCGGGCTGGTCTTTGTGCCCCTGAGCGCGATCCTGCAATGGCGCTCGCCCGCCGACCGCCGCGGCGCGGTCATCGCGCTGGCCAATCTGCTGGTCTATGGCGGGATGCTCGGCGGGTCGATCGCCGCGCTCGCCCTCGCCCGCGCCGGCGTGTCGGCGCGGGGGACGTTCCTGATCGCCTCGATCGTGCTCGGGGGGGGCTTCGTCTGGTCGCTCATGCTCGTGCCCGATGCACTCTTGCGGTTCGTCCTCCTGAGCCTGGCATCCACGCTCTATCGCGTCCGCGTGATCGGGCGGTCAAACGTGCCGGCCGAGGGGGGAGCGCTGCTGGCGCCCAATCGCGTCTCGTTCGCCGACGGTCAGTTCCTGATCGCCTCGATCGACCGGCCGATCCGGTTCGTGGTTTACGTCGACTATTTCCACAAGCCGTTCATCGGCTGGATGCTGCGGTCGATGCGCGCGATTCCGATTTCGGGCTCGGGGGGTCCGAAAATGATCCTGGCGGCGTTTCGCGAGGCCGGCCGGGCGCTTGACCAGGGGGATCTGGTCTGCATTTTCCCCGAGGGCCAGCTCACGCGGACGGGGCTGATGGCGCCCTTTCAGCGCGGGCTCGAGCGGATCGTCAAGGGGCGGACGACGCCGCTCATCCCGGTCCATCTCGACCGGCTCGAACGGAGCATCTTCAGCCCGGTGAGCCGCTACCGCCTGCCGCGGCGGATCCCGCTGCCGGTCACGGTGTCGTTCGGAGCGCCCATCGCGCCCGGCACGCCGGTGCGCAAGATCCGCCGCGCGATCCGCGACCTCGATCAAGAGGCCTGGGCCTATCGCAAGGCCGACTGCCGGCCGCTCCACCACCGGTTCATCGACCGCGCGCGCACTCATCCCTTCAAGCTAGCATATGCTGACCTTTCGCGCCCCAGCGTGCGTTCGATCGAGGCGCTCGCGGGGGCGATCGCGCTCGCGCGCAAGCTCGCCCCGAGCTGGCGCGGCGACCTATCGGTCGCGATCCTGCTCCCCGCCAGCGTGGGCTGCGCGGTCGCCAATCTGGCGGCCGCAATCGCGTGCAAGACGGTGGTCAATCTCAACTTCACCGCCGGGAAGGCGGGCATGGAGTCGGCGATCGCCCAGGCGGGCCCGAGAATCGTGATCACCAGCCGCCAGTTCCTGGCCAAGGCCAAGCTCGAAGCCCCGGCCGGCGTCCAGGTCGTGATGCTCGAGGAAGTACTCGAGGGGATCACGCGAGGCGAGCGGCTCTGGGCCTTGCTCGCGGCCCTGTTCGCGACCAAGCGGCGGATCGAGATCCTGGCGGGCGCATCGCGAACCCCCACGGTCGACGACCCGGCCACGATCATCTTTTCGAGCGGCAGCACCGGAGAGCCCAAGGGGGTCGTGCTGTCGCATTTCAACATCACGGCCAATCTCGAGGCCATCGGCCAGGTCTTTCAGGTCTTGCCCAACGATCGACTTATGGGCGTATTACCGCTCTTTCATTCGTTTGGGTTCACCCTGTTCTGGTTCGCGGCCCAGAATGGCATCGCCTCGATTTGCCATCCCAGCCCGCTCGACGCGGCGGTGATCGGCGGCCTGGTCGAGCGCTATCGCGCGACGATCTTGCTGGCGACGCCCACGTTCTTGCAGCTTTATCTCAGGCGCTGCACGCCCGCGCAGTTCGGGTCGCTGCGGTTGGTTTTGGTCGGGGCCGAGCGGTTGCCGGAAGCGCTCGCGCTGGCCTTCGAAGACGCCTTCGGCCTGCGCCCGCTCGAGGGTTACGGGCTGACCGAGTGCAGCCCGGTCGTCGCTGTCAACACGTTCGACTGGCGCGAGCCGGGTTATTTCCAGCCGGGCGCGCGACGGGGCTATGTGGGCCAGCCGCTCCCTGGCGTCTCGGTGCGGATCGTCGACCCCGAATCGCTCGCCGAGCGCGACGTCGACGAACCCGGCCTGGTGCTCGTGAAGGGCCCGAACGTGATGCGCGGCTATCTGGGCCGCGACGACCTGACGGCGGCCGCCTTCGTCGACGGCTGGTACAACACGGGCGACATGGGGCTGCTCTCCGAGGACGGGTTCCTCAAGATCACCGGCCGGCTGTCGCGGTTCTCGAAGATCGGCGGCGAGATGGTCCCGCACGGGCGGATCGAGGAAGCGCTTCACCAGGCTTTGGGGGCGACCGAGCAGGTGTTCGCGGTCACCGCCGTCGGCGACGAGAAGAAGGGCGAGCGGCTGGTCGTCTTGCACGTCCTGGACGACGACCAGGTCGCCCGCGCCCTGGCCGGCCTGGCCGAGCAGGGGCTGCCGAATCTTTTCATACCGCGCAGAGATTCGTTCGTGCGGGTGCCGGCGCTCCCGATGCTGGGCTCGGGCAAGCTCGATTTGCGCGCGCTCAAGGCCATGGCGGTCGATTCCATGGCGAGCCGCGATGGCTGAGACGCAGAGCCTCCGGGGAAGCTTCGAGGAAGCTTGGGACATACAGAGTTAACCACAGAGACACAGAGACACAGAGAAGACCAGAAGAGAAGAAGAAAGAGAATGGGAGAGAGAGGGGAGGGGGGGAAGAGCGGATCAATGAGCGTGGCGGCGCGCGTACGATGAGATTGAGGGTTCCGACGAGGTTCGCGGCCGGGATCGAGTGCTGAACTCCGCCTGAGCGAAACCGGGCTCATGCCGTGACGCGTTACCACGCCTCGCTTGTTTGGTTCCCGGTTGCTTTTCTTGGTCGCTCTTCATGTCGGTCTCTTTCTCCGCGCCCGCCTGCTCCTGATGCTTTCTTCTCCGTGTCTGTGTGTCTCCGTGGTTCACTCTTCCGAAGCGGCCCCTGTCTCTCAGCGTTGACGCGGCCCGAGCCAGATTGGCTGCGTGAAGGCGCCATTGGCCGCGACGTCCCAGGCCTCGACCCGGACCCACTTGCGAGCGCTCAGGTTGGGCTTGAGCGCGATCACCCGCGTGCCGGACGCCTCGGCGCCCGACATCTCGATGCGCTCGCGATAGACCCGGTCGCCATCGCCCGAGACGATCTCGACAAATCGCATCGGAAAAGTCCAGCGCAGGCCGACGGTGAGCTCTTGACCGGGCTGGAACGCGGCCTCGCCGCCGCTCTTCACGCCGCCCAGGTCGAAGCGGTCGATCAAGACCTCGCCGGTCGAGACGAAGAATCGCCCGTGCGCGAGCGCCTCGAGGACCGGCGCCCAGCCGTCGTCGAAGCGGGGAATCCGATCGGGGTCGAGAGCAATATAATTAATATTCATGTGGCCATATATCTCATGGGTGTGGTCGATCTTGAAGACGTCGACCTCGCCCGGCAGGTATTTGCGGTCGCCCCAGTTGGCCATGTCGTCCATGAGGTCGAGTGCCCGGCGGCCGAGGCGGTCGCTCGAGAGGTCGGCGGGGAGGGCCTTCCAGGCGGCCCCGAGCCAGTTTTCGCCGTGAAAGAAGGGGGCGTCGTGATAGATGTCGGGCGTCCAGCTCGATCCTTTCACGCGCGCGTGCGAGGTCCAGGCGAGGCCGTGCTCCGCATGCAAGATCCGGATCATGTCGTCGCCGTTGCCGGCGTGATAGACGCGGCCGAGCTTGGGGTCGTCCTCGGCGAAGGGCTGATCCTCGCCCCGCTTCATGGTCCAGTAGACGGGCCTGGGGAACAGATACATCCAGTGGCCGGCCTCGCGCCCGGGGCGGAACTTGCCCAGGCCGAAATTCGCCTCCTCGCCCGGCAGAAAGAGGATCTCGGGGTCCGACAGGCGACGACATTCGGCGAACATCGCGGCCATCTCCGCCAGCCGGATCGGGCCGGGATCCTGGGCGTGGCCGTCGCCGTGGAACTCGGCGAGATGCACGATCTCGACGCCCATGTTCTTGAAAAGCGAGACGAACTCGGGGATCGAGGGGGCTTTTCCCTTTGCCTTTTCGGCCGCCGCGGCCATCGTCGCCGCGAGATGCCAGTGGCCGGTCAGAGTCCGATAGCCGTCG
>DAIDHE010000227.1 GCA_027459775.1 Planctomycetales bacterium
CGGCCCGCGCTCATCCTCTCGCGCGTCTGGGTGCTCGCGCTCGGGGCGGGGTTCACCGTCGCGACGGCTCTCTGGTTCACCCGCCGCGAACGCGACGCGACGTTCTTGTTTCATCGGCTCAGGCCGCGGGCGCTCGTGCGGCCGGTCCTCAAGCTCGCCGCGGCGGCACTGCCGATCGTCGTCGTGGGCGTCGTGCTCGGCCGGCTGATCGACCACGGACCGGGCGGCGACATCCGCAAGAAACAAGGCAAGGACTACTGGAAGCAAAACCTCGCGACCTGGAAAGACTATCCGATCCCGTTCATCGAGGCCGTCGACATCACGATGGATCTCGAACCCGCCCAGTCGTCTTTTCGCCTCACGGGAACCTACACCCTCAAGAACCGCACGGGGGCCCCGCTCCGATCGGTCCCCGTGACGGCCGGCTTTCACTGGGACGACATCCACTGGACCTGGAACGGCGTCGAGGTCAGCCCCAAGGATCAAACGCGACTTTATGTGTTTACGCCAAAGTCACCACTGGCGCCGGGCGCGTCGGCCGTTCTCGGGTTCCGATACAAGGGGCGATTCCCCGATGGGATCACCAAGAACGGCGGGGGCGCGCGCGAGTTCATCCTGCCCTCGGGCGTGGTCCTGACCAGCTTTGGGCCAAGCTTCGCGCCCACGCTCGGGTATCGCGAGGAGCTCGGCGTCGACGACGACAACACGTACGAGGCCCGCCGCTACCCCGACGATTTTTACGTGGGCCGCACCGAGCCCGCGTTTGGGTCGGGCGCTCTCATGAAAACGCGGATCAAGGTCTCGGCCCCGGCCGATTTCACGGTCAATTCGGTGGGCGAATTGGTCGCAAGCGAGGAATCCGCTGGCCGCCGCGCGGTGACCTGGGAGAGCGACAAACCTGTTCACTTCTTGAACATTGTCGCGGGCAAGTGGGCCGTGCGCCGGGGGGCGGGGGCGGCCGTGTTTCATCACCCTGGGCACGCCTACAACGTCGCCGATTTATTGGCCGCCCTCGAGGCCGCGCGCACGTATTACTCGCAATGGTACTACCCCTTTCCCTGGAAGGAGCTCAAGCTCAGCGAGTTCCCCGCGCTCGCGGGCTACGCCCAGGGTTTCCCGACGAATATCACCTTTTCGGAAAACATCGGCTTCCTGACCGACGCGGGCGACAAGACCGACGCGGCGTTTCTGGTGGCGGCCCACGAGGCCGCACACCAGTGGTGGGGCAACCTCTTGCTGCCCGGCAAGGGGCCGGGGGGAAACATCCTCGCCGAGGGCCTGGCCCATTTCTCCACCGCCATGCTCATGGAGCAGGTCAAGGGTGAAAAGGCCCGGATCGATTTCTTGAAGCAGATCGAAAAGGGCTACGGCGAAACCCGCAAGGCCGACGAGGAGCGCCCCCTGGTCTGGACCGACGGGACGCTCCCCACCGACACCACGGTGACCTACGACCGCGGCGGCTGGGTCTTCTGGATGCTCATGGATCACATGGGTCGAGATAGAATGCTCAAGGGTCTTCATGCTTTCATCGACAAGTATCACGCGGCCGACGACTTCCCGGTGCTGCAAGACTTCCTGGCCGTGATGCGCCCGTTCGCCCGCGATCCTGGCGCTTTCGACTCCTTTGCCCAGCAATGGTTTTTCGAAAAGACCTTGCCCGAATTCCAGCTCTCGAACGCCCGGAAACGGCAAGAAAACGGCCTCTGGATCGCAACCGCCACGCTGACCAACAAGGGAACGGGCACGGTCCGGGTCGACGTCGCCGCCGAGCAACAAGATCGGTTTGACAAGGCCGGGAAACCCGACCCTGATTATCGCGTGCAGGCGTCCACGATCACGATCGGCGCGGGTGAATCGAAAGCGGTCGAGGTCAAGGTCGACTTCGAGCCCGAGCGGCTCGTGGTCGACCCCGACGTCCGGGTGCTTCAGCTTTTTCGCGGCCAGGCGAAGGCGGATTTCTAGGTGATTGAGCGTTGTCGGCTGGCACGCCGTCGACGATGGCGGCGTACGAGCGCCGTCGCAAGCCCGGCCGCGGCCGCGATCCCGGCCATGACGAAGCTCGAGGGCTCGGGGGCGGCTCCCCCCTGGGCGAAACCGATGAAGTCGCCATTCGCATTGAACTCGGAGACCGCGCCGTTTCCCGCGCCCGCTCCGCCTCCCTGAAGATTGAAAGTACTCGAGCCGAGATTGATGCTGTTGGATTGAATTTGGACCAGCCCGCCGCCGCCGTTGCCTCCGTTTCCGTACTCCTCGCCGATGCCATGCATGTCGATCGTGACCCCGTTTCCTCCCTGGCCGCCTTGCGCCGTCACCGAGACGTTGAGTGAAACACTCGAGCCCAGGAAGGCGACCTCGCCGCCGCTTCCGCCGCCGCCAGCCGCGTAACCAGCCAGGCCGCTGGCAGACACGCTGAGACTCGACAGGCTCAGGCTTCCGCCCGCGCCAAACTCGATCGCGCCGCCGCCCACGCCTCCGCCATAAAAGCCCTGGCCGCCGACACTTCCGGCCAACAGCCCCGCCGTGGTCAGGCCGTAGGTCGAGCCGCCAGCCCCCCCTGGGACCGGAATGTTTCCAGGCATCAGGTAGCTTTCGCCACCCGCTGACCCCGCGCCACCATAACCCCCGCCTCCTCCCGATCCCCCGTCCGAACCCCCGCTGCCAGACCCATAAAACCCAACCGACCAAACCGAGGCCTGAAATGCGTTGCTGATCGTGAAGTTGCCTTGTGATAGAATTGCGACGGAATAGGCGGAGCCAGACGTCTCCGTCAAAGTCCCTCCCCCACTAATGTTAATAGAACCAAACGTGAAGACGGCGACCTGTCCCGTGGGATCCATGACGCCGTTCAAGACGGTCCCATCCGGCAGCGTGATCGTGGGAGTCGCGCCATAATTACAATTGACGCTGTAGTTCCCCGCCTCCGTCAGCGTCGACGCAATCGCCGTATAGTCCGACGGCTGAAGCAACCCTCCCGCGAACGCCTCGACCGGCCACGAACACGCCACGCCAACGACCACCGCCAACAATCCGCGCTTCATCGTCCCCATGATCCCCCCCTTGGTTCTGCCATCGAACCACCCACGCACAGTGCACATGGAGAACCTATTGGACCTGTGTCTATCATGTCAAGAATGCATCGACGTGAAAGGTCGAGGAATCCGCCTTTTCCTTTTATAGCGTTTGCAAATCGCAACGCTCTGAGTCGCATTAGGGAAATATAGGCATTGTTAGGAGCTTGCGAATGAGGCAATGTTGCGAAAAAGCAACGCCAGGCGAAAGTGGTGGTCGGCCTCGTCGGGGGCGTGATTGGCCGGGATTTGGTATCGTGATCGGGCTCTCGGAGACCGAGGTCCGTGGCCTCGGACTCCTGAGACCGCGCGCCTTCCGGCTACGGAGCATCGTGAGTCGTGACCTCGCACTTGAACTCGGCCTTTTACTGGCTGTTCTCCGACTTCTTGACGCACGTCGGATTCTTGCTTGCGCTTGTGTTCATGGCTGACCTGTTGCGGCAGCGGCGGTCGCCGACGTCGACCCTGGCGTGGCTGATGGCGATCCTGCTCATGCCCTACGTGGGCGTGCCGCTGTATCTCCTTCTGGGGGGACGAAAGCTGCGAAGAATGGCCGGGCGGAAGAGCCCGATCTATCACGCAGCGGGCGCGGGTACCGACGACGCGACCGCCCTCGCGCGGCTGCTCAACTGGTACGGACTGCCAGGGGCAAAGCCAGGAAACCGGGTCGAGTTCATTTCGTCAGGGGTCGATGCGTTCGAGCGCATCTTGAAGCTGATCGATCGGGCCCAATCCTCGATCGAGATCACCACGTACATCCTGGGTCTCGACCCCACCGGCCGCGAGCTCGTCGATCGGCTGGCCAGTCGGGCGGAGGCCGGGGTTCGCGTGCGGCTGTTGATCGACGGGGTTGGTTCGTGGAGGGTTCGCGGTTGGCATCTCGAGCGCCTCGCCAAGGCCGGCGCCGAGACGGCTTTCTTCATGCCGATGCTAAGGATGCCCTTTCGCGGCCGGCCCAATTTGAGGAACCATCGCAAGCTGATCGTGTTTGACGGCAGGGTCGCCCTGGCCGGCGGGATGAACCTGGCGTGGCCGTATATCGGGGCGACGACGAAAGGCTTGTGGTGTGACGTATCGCTCGAGGTGGAAGGCCCGGTCGTGAGCGACCTGTCGGCGATTTTCGCCTCGGACTGGGCCTTCGCCACACGCTCGAAACCCGAGCCTCCGGCCGCGGCCACCGCCCCGGAACGCGCTCGACCCGTCGTCGAGAAGGGGGGCGTCGTCCAGGTGGTCGCCAGCGGCCCCGACGTGGCCGGCGACCCGCTCTACGAAGCGATCTTGCTCCTCATCTTCTCAGCGCGACGACGAATCTGGATCGTCACGCCTTATTACGTGCCCGACGAAATGCTGTCCAAGGCCCTGGTGCTGGCCGCCCGCCGCGGCGTCGACACCCGGCTCATCATCCCCGCCCACTCCAATCACCTGACCGCCGACCTCGCACGGGCGAGCTACGTCCGCGACCTGCACAACGCCGGCGGCAAGGTTCTGCTCTACAGAGGCGAAATGCTCCACGCCAAGGCCGTCGTCCTCGACGACTCGCTCGCCATGATCGGATCGGCAAACATGGATATCCGCAGCCTCTTCCTCAACTATGAGCTCGCCCTCTTCCTCTCGTCCGCCCGCGAGATCGACGCCATCGCGGGCTGGACCGAGGATCTGGCGGCCCGCGCGACTCACGACCTCCCCGCCGCCGGCTGGGGGCGGGTGCTCGCGGAAAACGTCGTCCGGCTCCTCTCGCCTCTGCTCTAGGCCCACGTCATGCTTCGGTGACGAGATTGTCCAGGCCCTCGACCACGGGCTCGGGCTCGCCCAGGGGGGCCGGCCCCAAGAGCCGCTTGAGGACCGGGGGCGCGATCAGGGTGGTCGCGATCACCATCAGCATCACCCCGCCAAAGAGCCCCGCCGACAGCACTCCCGCGGTAAGCCCCATCTTGGCGAAGATCAGCCCGACCTCGCCCCGCGGCGTCATTCCCACGCCGACCACGAGCTTGTTTCCCTTGAACCAGAACGGCGCGTAGCCGGCGGCGAGCTTGCCGGCCACACCGACGACGATCAAGACTCCGCCGGTCAGGAGGGCGAACCGGCTGTCCGGCGATCGCGGGTCGAGGGCGTCCAGGTCGACCGAAGCCCCCACGACCACGAAAAAGAGGGGGACCAGGAAATGGCCGATCTCGGTAATTCCACGCTCGATTTCATGGGCGGCCGGAACCTTCGCGACCAGGATGCCGGCGGCGAATGCACCCAGGATCATCGCCGAGCCTGATCGATCGGCCAGCCAGGCCAGGGCCAGCGCGACGATGAGCGCGAGCGCCGTCGGCGTGCCGGGAAGGTTCAGGCGCTGGGCCGCGCGGAAGATCCACGGAACGACGTACCGGCCCACGGCGAGAGCGCCCACCAGGAACGCCACGGCCAGGAAGGTGGACATGCCGACCGAGCCCAGCGAGACCTCTCGGCCCAGGGCGAGCTCGGTCACGATGGTGAGGATAACCAGCCCCAGGATGTCGTCGAGCACGGCTGCTCCCAGGATGATCTGCCCCTCCTGGGAGCCCAGCCGTCCCAGGTCGGCGAGGACGCGGGCCGTGATGCCGACCGAGGTGGCCGTCAGCGTGGCCGCGGCCATGATCGCGGGCAGGCTGGCCAGGCCCAGGGCTAGGCAGGCCGCATAACCGGCGGCGAATGGCAGCACGACCCCCGCCACGGCCACCGTGAGCGACGTCGCCCCGACCTTGAACAGCTTGCCCAGGTCGGTCTCGAGGCCGATCGCGAACAACAGAATCACCACCCCGAGCTCGGACAACAGCTCGACGGCTTCCCGCCCGGGGTCGACGAGTCCAAGCACGGATTTGCCCACGAGCACGCCCGCCACGAGCTCGCCCAACACCGCGGGCTGCCCCAACCGTTGGGCCAGAGCGCCCATGATCTTGGCCGAGCCCAGAATGACGACCAACATTCCCAGGAATGCCGGGACGCTCAAATGTTCCATATTTTATCGCACCAGGACAATCGGGCTTGTCTGTTATCGTGTAGGACGGATAATATAATATTCTCGATCATGGACCAGGCCCCTTTTTGCGCGGTCTGGTCTCGCCCCCACGGCCCCAGGCCCGCCCCTCGACCGGCGGTTGAAACGATGAAGCGACGCGAGGACGTACGGAACGTAGCCATCATCGCCCACGTCGATCATGGCAAGACCACCCTGGTCGACGCCATGCTCAGACAGAGCGGCCAGTTTCGCGCATCCCAGCTTCAGGGCGAGCGGATTCTCGATTCCAACGATCTGGAGCGCGAGCGCGGGATCACGATCCTCGCCAAGAACATCGCCATCAACTACGGCGCGACCAAGATCAACCTGATCGATACGCCCGGGCACGCCGACTTCGGCGGCGAGGTCGAGCGCACCCTCCAGATGGCCGACGGGGCGCTGGTGCTGGTCGACGCGTTCGAGGGGCCGATGCCCCAGACCAAGTTCGTCCTGCGCAAGGCGTTCGCCCGCAAGATCCGGCCGATCGTGGTGATCAACAAGATCGACCGGCCCGACGCGCGGCCGCAAGAGGTCTTGAACGAGATCTTCGACGTGTTCGTGGAGCTCGGCGCCAGCGAGGAGCAGCTCGATTTTCCCCATATTTACGCCTCGGGCAAGGCGGGGTTCGCCACGCACGACGCCCATGCGCACTCGGGCGACGTGAAGCCGCTCCTGGATATGATCATTGCGCAGGTGCCAGGGCCCGTGGTCGATCACGACGGTCCGTTTCGCATGCTCTGCACGACCCTCGATTTCTCGGAGTACGTGGGGCGGATCGCGATCGGGCGGATCTTTTCGGGGTGCGCCCGCCGGGGACGCAAGGCGGTCCTGATCAAGGCCGGCGACCAGGTCGTGAGCGGGGCGATCGACGGCGTGTTGGTGTTTGACAAGCTGGGCCGGGTCGAGGTCGAGGAGGCCGAGGCCGGCGACATCGTTGCGATCGTCGGCATGGCGTCCGTCGACATCGGCGACACCCTCGCCGACGCCGATCACCCGATCGCCCTGCCCCGAATCGAGGTCGACGAGCCGACCTTGAGCATGCTCTTCACCGTCAACGACTCGCCCCTCTGCGGCGAGGGCCAGTACCTGACCTCGCGACACTTGCAGGAACGGCTCGAGCGCGAGCTCCGCTCCAACGTCGCCCTCCGGGTCGAGCCCAGCGACGAACGCGACGCGTTCCGGGTCTCGGGCCGCGGCCTGCTGCACCTGTCGGTCTTGATCGAGACCATGCGCAGGGAAGGCTACGAACTCTCGGTCGGCAAGCCCGAGGTGATCTTCCGCCGGATCGACGGCGAGCTCTGCGAGCCCTTTGAATTCCTGGTCGTCGACGTCCCCCACGGCCAGATGGGGCCGGTCATCGAACTCTCCGGCAATCGCCGCGGCGAGATGACCCGCATGGACGTCAAGGGGGCCTACGCCCACCTCGAATTCCTGATCCCCGCCCGGGGCCTGATCGGACTCCGCAGCCGGCTGCTCTCGGCGACCCAGGGCGAGGCGATCATGCATCATAATTTCCATGAATACCGTCCCACCAAAGGCGACGTCCCCAAGCGCGCAAACGGCGTGATGGTGAGCCAGGCCCGCGGCGAGGCCGTGGCGTTCGCTCTCGACAACCTGCAGCAGCGCGGAGTCATGTTTGTCAAACCCGGCGACCCGGTCTACGAGGGGATGATCATCGCCGAAAACGCACGCGGCGACGACATGGTCGTCAACCCCTGCAAGGAAAAGAAACTGACCAACATGCGGGCCTCGGGCTCCGACAAGAACATCTTGCTCAAGCCCCCCCGCGAGCTCACTCTCGAGCTCGCGCTCGAATACATCGAAGACGACGAACTCGTTGAAATCACCCCGTCGCGCATCCGCCTCCGCAAAAAGGTGCTCCGCGAAGAGGGTCGCAGGCGCTCGGAACGGAGCAGCCGTAAGGTCGGGGTCTGAACCAAGCGTCCCGACGGAAATCGTCAAGGCCGGGGCCTGGACCTCTCAGAGACGAGCCCCTTCCGACTGAGCCCAATCCGCGCGCAACAATCCGAAAAACTCCACGTCGTGCCAACCGCCCTCGCGCCACAGTTTCTCGCGGGCAACCCCCTCGGGCCGATATCCGCATTTGAGATAGACCCGCTTCATCGCCGGATTGACCGTATGCCCGTCGATCCGGTGCAGCCCAAGCTGATCGAAGGCGAATCGCGATCGCACCCGGACGGCGTCGCTCGCGAGCCCGCGACCCCAGGCCGAGCGGTTGCCAATCACCAGCCCCCCCGATGCGCAGCGGTTGATCCAATCCACGCCCACCAGGCCGATGAAACCGACGTGGAGCTCGACCTCGTCAAGAATCGCCCAGTGAAAGCTGTTCGGCCGACCGCTCTCGACATGCTCGAAAAATCGCTCTTCCTGTTGCCGCGAGACGCCGAGGTTGAGCTTGAGCGACCGCGTGGTCTCGGGGTCGTTCATCCACGCCAGGGTGTTTTCCAGGTGAAGTGCTCGATCGGGCGGGACCAGCCGCACGAGCGCCCCTTTGATTCCGACAATGGACATCACGCGTCTCCTGGTGGGCCGCGAGGCTCGCCTCAACCCGCGTTTGAAGATCAATGCGACCCACACGCGCTGGACACGAGCGGACTAGCCGGGTTCACACCCGCGTGCGCGCCTTGATGAACCCCAGGCCCTCCTTGCAGAGCGCCATGGGGTCGGGAAAGAGATCGCGCCAGACCCGGGTCGCGGCGGCCAGCGCGGGGAGCGCTCGGCCGAAGGCCTCGATCGTATAAAAGCCCTCGAAGCCGCTGGACTTGAGCCCGGCGAAATAGCCGTCCCAGTCGACCTGGCCCGTGCCGGGTACGCCGCGATCGTTCTCCGAAACGTGGACGTGAATCGTCTCGGAGGCGCAGCTCAGGATCGCGGCCTTCTGGTCTTTCTCCTCGATGTGGGCGTGAAAACTGTCATACATCATCTTGCAAGAGGGATGATTGACCGCTTTCACGAACCGGCTGGTCTGGGCGGCCGTGGTCAGGAAGTAGTTTTCGAAACGATTCAAGTATTCGATCGCGATCTTGATGTTTCGCGCCTGTGCCTTTTCCGCCGCCTGGGCCAGGGTGTCGACCCCCCACTTGAACTCGTCGCTCGTGGGTCCGTCGCCTGAAAACACGCCGATCGCCGAATGGGTCGGCCCACAGAGAATCTGGCAGCCGAACTGCTGGCCACATTCGAGAACGCGGTCGAGATGAGCGACAGCGGCCGCGCGGATCTTGGGATCGGGCGCGATGGGGTTGGTCTCGGGCCCCATCACGGTGACCGCCGTGGCCGCGAGGCCGAGGCTCTGCAACCGCTTGCCCAGCCGTTCGTAAGGCGCGAGATCGGCGGTCTCGAAGATCGGAACCTCGACGGCGTCGAAGCCGAATCCCTTCAAATCGTCGAGAATCGGGTCGAGCGCCTCGGTGACGTGGGTCGTCCAGAGCAACAGATTCATGCCGGTTTTCATGGGTCCAGCCTGCACTCGGGTCAAGGAGTCGAGGGATGTGGATCGGGATCACACGGGGACGACGGCTTCCCATTTGTGATGGTCGGCCGAATCGAGGACGGCGTCGCAGACGGCCTGGGTGGCGAGCGCATCCCGGAACGTGGGCGCGGTCGGCTCGCCCTTGGCGGTGTTGGTCAAGAAGTCGGCGACCTGGTGGACGAAGGTATGTTCATAGCCGATCTGCAGGCCCGGCACCCACCAGTGTTTCATGTAGGGCATGTCGCCGTCGGTGACGTGGATCGACTTCCAGCCGCGGATCAGCGAGTCGTCGGCGTAGTCGAAATACTGGAGCCGGTGCAGGTCGTGTAGATCCCACCTGAGTGAGGCTTTTTCGCCGTTCAACTCGAAGGTGTACAGGGCCTTGTGGCCGCGGGCGTAGCGGGTCGATTCAAAAAGGCCCAGCGAGCCGTTCTCGAACCGGCACAGGAACGCGCAGGCGTCGTCGATCTTGACCGGCTCGACCTTGCCGGTGAGGGCGTGCTTGCGTTCCTTCACGAACGTCTCGGTCATGCCGCAGACGGTGTCGACGCCGCCGTTGAGCCAGAGGGCGGTGTCGATGCAGTGGGCGAGCAAATCGCCGGTGACGCCCGAGCCGGCGGCGGCCGCGTCGAGCCTCCAGAGCCCCGTCCCACCCTGCGGCAGGTCGGCCGAGATGGTCCAATCCTGCAGAAACTGGGCGCGATAATGGAAGATCCGCCCCAGCCGGCCCGCCGCGATCAATTCTTTGGCCAGCGAGACCGCCGGCACGCGGCGATAGTTGTACCAGACGGTGTTGGCCACGCCCGCCTTCTCGACGGCGTCGACCATGGCGTGCCCCTCGACCAGGTTCATCGCCAGCGGCTTCTCGCAGAGAATCATCTTGCCCGCCCTCGCGGCCGCGATCGCGATCTCGGCGTGCGTATTGTTGGGCGTACAGATGTCGATCGCATCGATATCCTTGCGCTCGACGAGCTTGCGCCAGTCGGTCTCGATCGACTCCCAGCCCCAGTTGGCGGCGAACGCCTTCGCCCCCTCCGCCGTCCGGCCGCAGACGGCCTTGAGCACGGGCTGGAGCGGAACCTCGAAAAAGTCGCCGACACGTTTGTACGCATTCGAATGCGTACGGCCCATGAATCCATAGCCGACCAGCCCGATATTCAGTGGTTTCTTGCTCATCGCCGCTCCCAGAAAGAATCAAACTGTTTTTACGAAAGAGAGCCCGCATGGGGATCGTGGTCGAACGCGGGCCGGAACCTACGCCGTCCAGCCGTGGGCCTCGCGGACCTTGATCATGACGGCCAGGACGTCGGTCCAGGTCTGCTGTTCCATCATCACGGCGCTCTGGAACATGCAGCCGTCCCAGCAGATGTGGGCGCATTTCTTGGTGAGCGCGCCCGATTCGTCGCGGAGCCAGAAGCCCGCGTGATGGGGGATGTCGAGCTTGCCATTGGGGTCGTTCGCCAGACAGTGGCGGCCGGTGTGGTCGTGGTCGCCCGAGCCGAAGACCGTGGCGTCGTTCTGGGCGACGTGAAAATCGATCGTCCAGGGTCGGAGCGCCCGCGTGAGCGTCCTCAGGGCGGCGTCGAGCGCGGCCTTGTCGCTCCAGTCGAACTTCGCGGGCAAGATCCGGTCCTCGGGAGCGTTCTCGCCGAGCGTGTAGAGCAACGTGTGCGCCATGTCGGCCTGGAACCCCACGGTCTCGGGCTCGCCGACCCGCTCGAGCAGGTCGACCATCACCCGCCACGAATGCATGCCGCCCCAGCAGATTTCCCCCTCGGCCGCCAGCCGCTCGCCATGGTCGCGGGCGATCACGGCGGCTTCCTTGAAGGTCGCGGCGATCGCCTTTTGATTGGCCACGGGGTCGGCCGCCCAGTCGGCCGGCGAGGCGGCCGAGTCGATCCGCACCACGCCGTACGGCCGAACGCCGATCTCGCGAAGACTCTTCGCAATCGCACAGGCCTTCTTGACCGCGGTTAAATAATTGGCGCGTTTGACGGAGTCGCCCATGGCCGAGCCGTCGAACCACACCGGCGCCACCACCGAGCCCACCACGAACCCCTTGCCCGCGATCTTGTCGGCGAGCCGCTTGAGATCTTCGGCCGTCGAGTCGATGCTCACGTGGGGGTCGTAGAGAAACAGGTCGACGCCGTCGAACTTGACGCCCCTCACGCTCGCCCGAGCGGTGAGGTCGAGCATCGTATCGAGGTCGATCGTGGGCTCGCCCCCCGGGCTCCCCTTGCCGACGATCCCCGGCCACATCGCGTTGTGCAGCTTGGGAAACTCATTGCCGCGGCTTTCGCTCATCGTCATTTCATCCTGACATGCTGAATATTGATTGTGAACACGTGAAAACGGCGTTGGATCACGGCCAACGCCGATTTCACGTCAGTACATTCGACTACTTCTTGAGATGATCGCCGACCTTGGGCAGGTCGGGGTGGGCGTCGGGGCCGAAATAGCGGAGGCTCACGAACGGCTCCGCGCCCGTGTTTGTGAACGTCACCCCCTCACCGGCTCGCTGGGCGGTCACGAAGACCTCATCCTGGGTGATCTCGCCGAAGCGGATGAAATTGGGGCTGTCGACGGCGAGCTTGCCGATCGTTCCCGAGCCCTGGACCACGATCAGCCCGTAAGCGCCAGGATCCTTGATCGTCGCGGAACGCCCGGGCGCGACCGTGAGCTCGCAGGCGCTGAAGAGCTGCTTGCCGTTCACGGTCCCGTAGACGATCCACTTGTCGACGAAGCCCGTATCGCCCCCGCCCGATCGCGTGATCGGTTCGAGATAATTGTGCAGCTTGAATTCAGGATCGACGTTCTTTTCCCAGTCGAGCTGTTCGACCAGGTAATCGAGGTCGCGGTGGTGGGCCGGCGGGACGTCCTTGACCAGGAGCTCCCATGGCACGCGGCGGCCCTCGACCATCGACTGGTACATGCCGAAGACGTCGGAGCCCCACTGGGGCTCGTAGGTGACGAGCGACCCGGGCGCGTGCAAGACGCACGGCGGCACCAGCCAGCCAGTGCCGGGCTTGAGTCGGGCTGCCTTGGAAAGATCAAGGATGCCATTGTCGCCCCGATCCCAGCGCTCCAGGCAGCGCCTCACGTCGGCCTTGGTGGTGCCGGGCTCGAGTCCAAAGAACGTGTAGGGAAAGCTGTTGCCCGTCCAGTTGAGCTGGGGCGGGAAGTAATAGCTTTCGGGCTTGCCCTCGAGACCGAGCTTGGCGGCTTGCTCTTGGCTCTGGTGCATGTGGTGGGGGATGGGGCCCTGGTTGTCGAAAAACTTGCTATAGACGGGCCAGCGCTTGTAGGTCTTCCAGAGCGTCTGGCCGATCATCTCGGGTCCGTGGTCGGCGATGGCGTCCTTGAGTGTGAAGCGCGATCCTTCATGGACGACGTACGAGAGCCCCTCGTCGGGGGGGGCTCCTTCGTTGGCGGCGGCGGTGGTCGATGCGAACCAGCGTTCGTCGATGCCGCCGCGGTGGGCGCCCAGGGCGTAGAGGTCTTCGCGGGCGAGCTTGAGCCGGCCGCCGGGCATCAAGAACGACCGCGGCACCCACGCCGGGGCCAGTCGCAAGATTCCTTCCCCAAAATCGAGCGCCGCCCGGGCCAGCGCGGCGTTGTTCCGCGTGCTCATCCGTCAGAGTCTCCCCATGCTGCTTGTGGCACGATCCAATCAATTCCAGAGTGGGCCTCGAGCCCCTCGACCTCGCATGCCCCACCATTCTGCCGTTCCCCGTCGCGAAGCGAAACCCCCGAGCCGACCTGAAATGTGTACCTCGTCGTTTCGATGGCGGTAACGAGCCGTTCGCGACGCTTGCTCGAGATCGGCCAGCGAGTCGTCCAGATCGAGAAGGCTCGCCTTCAAGCCGGCCGCTCGTCCCATCGCCCTGAGATCGTCGCCTGGTCCAGCGACGACGAAATGCGCGAGATCCTCGTGAAGCGTGCCCTCAGGCCGATTTGGGCCCCAGCCGGGTGATGCGGACGTGGCGGTCGTGGTGCGCGGTCGCGACCCGCAGGCCGTCGGGGTGCAGATCCATGTCGCGGAGAATGTTGGGTAACGTGAAACGATGATAATCCTTGTCGGCGTCGGTTTTCCAGAAGAGCAAGATCCCGCCGTTCGAGCCGCCGCAGCCCCCCATCAGACTGCCGTCGGCCAGGAATCGCAACCGCCAAAGAACGCCGCCGGTGATGTTGTCGGCGAGAAGCGTTCTTGTTTTCTTATGTGTTACTCCGTCAAAAAGAAGCGCCAGCGGCTCGTGGACCGCGCCCAGGGGGTTCGACGCCTTGTAGAGCCCGCCGGCGGCGATGAGCTTGGCGTCGGGCGTGACGGCCAGCCCGCGGACGCCGCCGAAATCGACCTGCTGCCCGCCCTCGTAGGTATGCAGCGGCTTGGCGTCCAAGGTTCCCGCCAGCCGGCCCGTGGCGACCTCCCAGAGATTGATCACGCCCAGCAGGTCGCCCGACAGCAGCGTCTTGCCATCGGGGTGGAACTCGAGCGAGTACACGTGCCCCGCGTGCCCCTTGAGCTCCCGCACGAGCGCCCCCGTCGCCGTGTGCCATACCTTCACCAGGCGGTCGTTGCCCCCGGTGGCCAGGAATGCGCCATCGGGGCTCACGGCCATGGCGCGGATCCAGCCCCGGTGGGCCTCGATCTTCTGGATCGGCCGGGGAGCGGCCGAGGCGGTCTCCCAGGCCGTCACCCGGCCGTCGCCGCCGCCGGTAAAAGTGCGTGCTCCGTCAATCGAAAAAGCGATCGAAAAGACCCACGACTCGTGCCCGCCCGCGAACGAGACCTTCTTGCCGTCGGCAAGCGCGAAGCGCTCGACGACCGCGCTCTCGAGCCCGCAGAAGACGTACCGGCCCTTGGGCTCGAACCGGCAGCAAACGAGCGGGGCGTCCGCGCGCCACTGCGCGGTCACGTGCGCGTGTTTCGGGTCGAAGCCAGGGGGAATGACCGAGGCGCGGGTATTGGTCACGACAGCACCTGTTTGATCAACCGCGAGGCCGGGTCGGCGATGGGCACGTCGCGGCCCTCGACGTCGAAATTGTCGGTCGAGTCGACCCCGACCGCTTGTAGATATGTATGAAACAAATTGGCATGGTCGACCTGGCCGTCGACGACCTCGGTCCCCTTGGCGTTCGTCTTGCCGTACGCGATGCCGCGCTGAACCTTGGCGCCGGCCATGACCACGGTCCAGGCGTGCGACCAGTGGTCGCGGCCGTAGTAAAGGTTGATGTTCGGCGTGCGGCCGAACTCCGAGAGCACGACGATCAGCGTGCTGTCGAGCATACCCCGCTCGGCCAGGTCGGCGACGAACGTCGCGAAGGCGTGGTCGAACTCGCCGAGCTGCTCGATGTGGAAGTTGAAGTTCTCGTTGTGGGTGTCGTAGTTCGAGTGCGACACCTGCACGAACGTCGCCCCCTGCTCCAGCAGCCGCCGCGCCAACAGGCAGTGCCGCGCCAGGTCGTACTTGCCATAGCGCTCCTGATCGCGGGCGGGCTCCCTGGAGACGTCGAAGGCGTCGCGCTTGCTCATGAGCTTGGCGGCTTGCTCGAACGAGTAAACATACGCCTCGGTGACGGCGGTGCGGCGGCGGCCGAGGAAGCGGTCGTTGACGTGCTTGCGAAAGTCGTTACGCGCCGCGTCGATCGACTCGGTCACCTGGCCGGGCCTGGTAGTATTCTGGGGGGGGTTGCCGTTGCCGAGCGCAATGCTGGCGTACCGCGGCCCCAGGTAGGCCGAGTCAGCGCCCCGGCCGCCGCCCCCTCCGGGGGTGATCACGATATGGCCTGGCAGGGCGGCCTCGCCCGCGGTCATGGCCTTGGCGCAGACGGCCCCCAGATAGGGATAGTCGGCGGCGGGCGTCTGCCTGCGCCCGGTCTGCATCATGTAAGCGCCCTTGCCATGGTCGTCCTCGCTGGTGTTCACGCCGCGGACCAGGCACAGGTGGTGCATCTGGCGGGCGACCTGCGGCAAGAGCTCCGAGATCCGGATCCCCGGCACCGAGGTCTCGATCGAGCGAAACGGCCCGCCGGTCTCGGTCCCCGGCTTGGGATCCCAGCTCTCGAGCTGGCTCAACCCGCCGTGCATGTTGAACACGACGACCCGCTTCTGCTGGCCGGCAAGCTGAGCGGCGGCGAGCGGCCGTGTGAAGACGCCCAAGCCCCCGACGGCAGCGCCGGCGGCGCTCGCCGCGACCCCGGCCAAAAACCCACGCCTGGCCAGCAGATGCTCGGACGACCCACAAGAATACGTGCACTTCATGATCGACGTTCCTTTCAATCGAGGTTCCGCTCCACCGGCCACGGCGACGGACAACGCCCGGAGCCGCCTAACCAATCCTAACCTACAGATATTTTATATCTATCTATCACTAACATGTCTTTCCTCTTATTATCTTATTCCGTGTTTTCCGTGCCTTCCGTGGTTGAGTGTTTTCCATTCCCATCAGTGGTTGAAGCGGAATTCGGCCGAGGTCAAGAGTCCCCAGACGAGTTCCTGGACGACGGCGGGCCTGGCTTTGTCCGCCCCCTTGAGAGCCCGGGCGACCTCGGCGGCTTCGTCCGAACTCGGCTGCCTGGAGAGTACGGTCAGGTACAGGTCGAGGGCGGCCTTGGCAGGCTCGGGCTCCCGGATCATGCGATCCGAGACGTTGCCCGCGGCGGGTGCGATCCAGGAATTCCAGAGGCCGCCGTTAGACGCGAAAAGCGCCTGGTCGGGCGTCGCGAAAAAGTCGCTCTGGGGCTGGCCGGCCGCCGCGGCATAGACGTGCACGAACGACCCCAGGCTTCCCTTGAGCTTGTCGAACGTCCGCTGCTCGATCTCGATCGAGCGGGCGAGCAGAACGGCGGGGTCTTTCATGGCCGCGCCGGCCAGGGGCTTGGCCTTGTTCAAATCGGCCTCCTCGGCGGCTCGGGTGCGGTCGTAGACGCCGGTCGTCTTGAGGATGCTCCAGAAGAGTTGCTCGGGCGTGAGCGGCTTGAGCTGGGCGAGTTGAAAGTCGTTCGCCAGCAACGTGGCCAGCTCCGCGACGGCGCTGGCGCGTTCCGACTGGAGCGCCCTCGACCTCGTCTCGCCGGCGGAGACGGCCGTTTTCGCCGCGTCCAGGGCCTTCGCCTCGCGGGCCTGCTCCGCGGCGGCCGCGGCGAGCGCGCGGCCAGCCGCGGCAACATTTTCCTCGTGTTTCTTGAGCTCGGCCGCGGCGGCGCCCTGTTGGGTCTTCGGTCCCGCGGCGGCCAGACGGAGCTCGTCGGCACGCGCCTTGAGCCGGGCCGCGATCGTGGTCAGGGCCTGGTCTTCGGGTGCGAGCCGCCGCGCGGCGTCGGTCGCTTCGTGAGCCGCCACGACGCTCGCGACGATCCGCTCGCGACGATCGAGCTCGGCCTGGGCCTGGTCGCACGCTGTCTTCGCGGCGAGCCGGGCTCGATCCTTGATCTTCACCTCGTCGCGAAGCTTCTCGAGCGTGCCGGCCTGGGCCAGGGCCCGCGTTTCGAGCTGACCGAGCGCGCCCCGGGCGGCGGCGATTTCGCGGTCGGCGGCGGCGATCCGCGCGTCGAGCGACTCGCGGAGCACCCAGGCCTCGAGGGCCTCGATCCTGCGCTTGTGGACCTCGACCGTGACGCGGGCCTGAGCCATCTTGTCGCGGGCGGCCACGACCGTTTGCTCTTCGCGAAGCACGGCCGCGTGCAGAGGCTGGGCCTTGGCCCGAGCCGCTCGGACGGCCTCGACCAGTGGTGGCAGTTGATCGGCGGCCTTCTTGACCGACTCAGTCTTCGCCGCGGTCACCTTCTGGAGCGCTGTCACCTCGGCGGCCACGGCTTTCGAGCGGCCGGCGAACGTGCCCGCGGCGGCGGCGAGGTCTTTTTCGGCCGGCAGCTTCTTGACCGCTTCCTGCGCCTTCTCCGCGGCCGCCGCGAGCGCCCGCGCCACATCCTCGCGGGCCTTGATCTGGGCCAGATGAAGGTCCAGCGCCTTCTGGGCCTCGGCGCGCTTCTTGGCGGCCTCGGCGTGCTTGGCGACCGCCTGATCCTCGGCCGTCACGGCGGGCACGAGCGCGGATTCCGCCGCGTACCAGGCCTTGATCGTGTTCTTGTACGCATCCTGGGCAAGGTCGGCGGCCTGGGCGAGCGACTCGGTCCGCGACTGAAGCTCGGCCAGCGCCCTTGCCGCCTCGCCGGGATGTTTGCCGTCATCGGGAGGCAAATCAATTTCACGCTGATATGTTCGCGAAAGGGCCACCTCGCGCAAGAATGCTTTTGTATCAAAGCGAAGCCGGATCAGTTCGGAGCCCAATAATCGCAGCAGCTCGGGGTGGCTTGGGGGGTTGGCCGGGTGGTGGAGATCGAGCGGGTGGACCAGCCCCCGGCCCATCATCAGGGCCCAGAGGCGATTGGCGACGTTTTCGTTGAAGGCTGGGTTGCCGCCGCCCGTGGCGAGCGCGGCCAGTTGCGCGCGGCGGCTGTGCTTGGGGACGGACGGCACCCCGTCGGCGGGCGGCACGCGGTATTCCTCGCCGGGCGGAAACACCGGCTCGTCGAGCTCGACGCCCCCCTGAATCCGCGCGCCGGTGAGGTGCTTGTCGTTCTTGACGAACACCGAGTCAAAGGCGAGGACCACGCCGGCCTTCTCGGCGTAATACGTCACGTCCTTGCCCGCCTCCTTGCGGGTGAGCGGGTACGACGGGGTGAAGAACGCCAGCAGGCCGTGGTAGTCGGACTGCTGATAATCGTCGATCAGCGGATGATTATGGCACTGGGCGCACTGGAGATCCCGGCCCAAAAACACCCGGCCCACGTCGCGGGTGATCAGGTTGGGCTCGGGCCCGCGGTCGAGGTAGAACCGCACGGCCGGCCGGAGCTTGGGGTCGAGCCCGTCGGCGGCCAGGATTTCCCGGAACAGCTCGTTGATGGGTCGATTCTGGCGGCAGGCGGTGAGCAGGTATTGATACCAGTCGGCGTCGGGGACGAACTGGTTGGGCCTGCGCTCCATGAGCATCACATCGAGCGCCGTCGCCATGTGCCGCGCGTGCGCGGGGTCGGCGAGTAAACGGTCGACGGCCTTTGGCCGCTTATCGGCGGCCTTGTCGGCGAGAAACGCGCGGAGCTCGTCGGGCCCCGGCGGCATGCCGATCAGGTCGAGCGACAGCCTGCGAAGGAATTCCGCGTCCCCGGCGATCGCCGCCGCCGGCCCAACGCGGCTGGCCTCGACGAGCTGGTCAATGCGGTCGTGCAACGGCACGGGCGGTTCGGCCGCGACCACCGCGGCGGCCAAGCCAACGACGCAGAACAGACCCAGAACGCGCCCACGAGGTCGCGGTGTGCGGCAATTCATCGGAGTAAGCCTCGCGCGACATCCAAGAAAAAGCGGAGGGACGAAAGCAATTACAGGCGGGGTAACCGGCGGTTGTTCAATCCATCTAATACAAGAGTTTAACAAATCGTGAACCGCCCGTAAACCCCCGGACGGCCTTCGCGGCCTGTCAAAGGCGAACGGCACGCGGCGGCAGCTTGGGCAATGCTCCGAGGGTGCGATCGCGCGAGCTTCCTTCGCCGGCCTTGGTACAGGCCCAGAGGCCCCGCGGGTCCGAGCCCGAAAGCACTCGGCGGGTGTCAGGCGAGTGCCAAGGATGGACGTCCCTGCGTCTCGATCGCCCTCGCGGAGCATGGCACTCAACGCGAGTTGTGCCATACGAAGCGCGGGTCGCCCGGCGACGCGACCGGCCAGCGCGGGAGCGAACACGCAACCCACACGCGGGTCGAGACCATGGCCTTGGCCGACGGACCGAGCCGTCAGGGCGTGGTCAATCGCCAAGTTGTCGTGATCCAGCGTTCTCATGACGGAAGAGACTCGAAACGCGTGTGGTTCGTCCCGCCGCGGCGGGCGTCCATTGGCGATTGCCCTGAACGTCGGCCGGCGCACTTCCTAAGGAGGAAGGAAAGGGGTGTCCGAGGGAACTCGAAGCTCACGAGGCTTGGGAGGGCGAATCGTGTTCGCCGAGTGGGATTTCTCGGCGAGTCTTGTGCGCATTCCTCGCCGTTTCCCTTAATCTAACGCGGGTCAGGCTTCCCTTGATTGCAGATCCCTTTTCGAGGCCGATGAATTCGACGTAACTTATTATTCATGAATGGTTTACACTTCACGAAATCTTTTTTCGACCTCTTCATTCTTGCGCGCCCGGCAACAGCGACTCAAAGGGGTCAGGACTCTTTGTTGTGCCTGATCTGGCTTGTATAAGCTCAATAAGGCTTATAAAAGAGTCCTGACCCCTTTGATTTGGGCCGAGGCGTACGTCAGGAGACCGGCCGAGCCGGCCCAGCAGAGGTATCCCACATGAATCAGCGTCAGAGGACCGCGCCAGACGCCCAGGGGAAGCAGCACGAGAACCGCGAGAGCCGTCGCGACCGAAGCGGAGACGAACGCGACGCGATACGTGCGGAAGCATGCGCTCACCGATCCCACGACGATCAGCACGTTGGCCGTCGCTCCCATCAGGCAAGCGGCCTTGAGAGTGAGAAGACCATACTGATCGAGAGCTTGAGTCCTTCCCCCCAGAGGCATGCCGTCGTGGAACAACCCGACGAAAGAGAAGTAAGTCAAGAGAATCCCGATGGGGCTGGTCATGGAAGCGCCCCGGAAAGGGGAAAGCACCCGCGCCAGCAGGTACAAGCCCAAGGAGGTCAGCGTCGCCCTCCGCCAACCGCTCCCGACCGGCGGGACGCGGTCAGGACCGGGTCCTGGGGGTCTGGAGTGATTGAATGCCTCAGTTAAACGATCTTACACATGGTCATTTGTATTGTCATCTGGGCTCGAGCACGATGACCTCGTTGCGGACGACGACCTTGAGCCCCAGCGACTTCGCGAACTGGTTGAGCGCCTGGCCAAGGGACGCGTCCTTGACCCGTGACGAGACGACCCGCCGGGGGTCGATCTTGCCCTCCAGGACGGCGCGGGGGTCGAGGAGGATTTCCATCCCCATTTGCATCTGGAGCATCGTGAGCGCTTGCTCGAGAGGCTTGTTCTCGAACTCGAGCGCGATTCTCGCTCTCGGTTCCGCGAGCATCCGCTCGATTCGCGCCTTCTCCGACTTTTGCACCGCCGATTCCCGGGGCGCGGCGGAATCCTTGAGCGAAACGATATAGCCCTTGGGCCCGATCGTCGCCTGAAGGTCGAAAGGATCGAGCAACAGCTCGAACGCGCTCCGAAGCGACACGCCCATGAAGTAGGCATAAGGAAGATTGCACGTGTCTACCTTTTTCCCGATTTCGGGGCTGGCGAACGTGATCTCCTGATCGATCGCCTCGCCGAGACTCTTGAGAGCGGCGCGGAGCGGTCCTTTTTGCACAGGGAACATGGCCCGACGGTCGAGCATCCGGGGCAGGATCACATCCAGCGACGGCGTGGGGAATTTGGCCGCGAGGGCCTCGAGACCCACATGGCCCACCACGTTGCCGCTGGGATCGATCAGGATCGGCGTCGGGATCATGTCGATCGAATACGCGGTGAAGGTCTTGGGATCGTCGTCGATCAGGACCGGAAACGGGTGATTGCGCCCATACCAGTAATCTGTGATGGCGCGTTCGATCTTCTTGTCGTACTCGGCCATCGTCTTGACTGTCAATTCGCCATCGCCACGCGCGCCGCCGGTGTGGATGGTGAGGATCACAAATTGGTCGCGGTAAGCCGCGTAATCGTCGTGGAACGCGACCAGCCGGGGCATCTGGAAGCGAACGCAGGGCTCGCACCAGAACCCCCAGAAATAGAGCAAGACCCACTTGCCCTTGTAATCGGCGACCTGGACCGACCTGGGAACGCCGCGGGCGTCGAGAATCTGAAGCTTGGGGGCGGGCTTGCCCTTGAGCTTCACGATCGCTTTCAGCGGCAGGCTGACCGTCCCCAGGTCGACGTCGGTCTCGTAGGGTTTGATCGTGATCGGGCGGATGACGTCGACGTAATCCCCCCCTTCGCCGCCGACCAAGAGGCTGTATTCTCCAGGCGGGACGAGCATATCGAACCGCTGATGGGTTGACGCGAAGTACCCGTGCCGCGCGGGTCCGGGCGTTTTTCCCATGAAGAGGATCGCGAACGACTGCTCGACCTTGCGCTTGGAGTCGTCCTGGCAATTGATCAGGCCGCGAAGACGTATGAGCTTGTCGATCTTGATCTCGACCGGATTGCCTGCGTTCCTGGGGTCGACGATCACAAAGCCGCCGCGTTTGGCGGCCTCGTCGCGCGCGATGAGCTCTACCGGCGTGCCGTGGAAGGTCCGCTCGATGGCGAATTGGCCCTCGGCGTCGGTTTTGACCGAGCGCATGCTGAACCTCGGCGCCGCGGCGGGGTCGGCCGAGTCCTCGTCGAGCCCGACCTGCCCGCCGACCAGGACGCCGGCGACCGGCTTGCCCTCCGCGTCGACCACCCGCCCGCGGATCATCCGAACCCCGTGCCCTTCTTGACCTTGTCCCCAGGCGTGCGCCGAGCACACGAAAAACGCCGCGGTCCAGAGCATCCGATGCGTGCTGTTCATCGAGCGTGATCCCCGAAACGGGCTTCGTCGGAGCGGAATCAGGAATTCACAAGTTTGACGGTTGTCGATGTGGGAGTCAAGGGCGGCCGAGGCTCCCCTTTTCGCAAAAGGGGTCAGGACTCTTTGATGTGCCTGATCTGGCTTGTACATGTTTTCCATGGCTTATTTATGAGTCCTGACCCCTTTGATTCCACCCAATGCCCGGCGGTCTGACCAGCGGCCAGAGGAGACCTCGCCGCAACTCTATGATTCCGCGGCACGCCATCGACTCCGCGAATTCGGCGGAAAAAACCTGGATTCGCGCTTGACAATAACAGTTGTCAAGACGACCCTTTTCCCATGCACGAGATCCAAGTCATTGATGATCCGGCGGCGGCGGTGGTGGCCTTGGAGCCGATGCGGAGTCGACTCCTCTCCGAGCTGGCCGTGCCCGCGTCGGCGGCGACGTTGGCCGCGCGGGTCGGCTTGGCTCGGCAGAAGGTCAACTATCACCTGCACGCTCTTGAGTCGCACGGGCTCGTGCGGCTGGCCCAAGAACGCAAGTGGGGCGGGCTGACGGAACGGCTGCTCGTGGCCACGGCCGCTTCCTACGTTGTCTCGACAGGCGCCTTGGGCCCCATCGCCGTTGATCCGCATCGGGAAGTCGATCGGCTGTCCGCGAGCTATCTCATCGCCCTGGGCGCACGTGTCGTCCGCGAGGTGGGCGACCTCGTTCGTCGTGCGAAAGATGCGGGAAAACGCCTTGCGAGCCTGGCGGTGGACACCGAGGTTTGCTTCCGGTCGGCGACGGACCGGGCGGCTTTCAGCAACGAACTCACCGAGGCCATCACGAAACTCGTTTCGAAGTATCACGATGAAACCGCCCCCGGCGGCCGCGCGCATCGCCTGGTTGTCGTGTCGCACCCCGTACCGCGGAAAACCGATTCCAAGGAGCCATCATGAGCGTGAAGAAAGAACCCTCAGGGCGCCGTTCCGTCCAGGTCGAAGTCGAGGTTCCCGGCACGCCGGAAGAAGTCTGGCAGGCCATCGCGACTGGGCCGGGGATTTCGTCCTGGTTTGTGCCTGCTGAGTTCGAGGTCCGCGACGGGAAGCCCGTGGCGGTGAAGTTCAACTTCGGCCCGGGCATGGAATCCACTTCGGCCGTGACGGCCTGGGAGCCTCCGCGAAAGTGGGCTTCCCAGTCCAGTGGCTGGGTTCCTGGCTCGCCGCCAATCGCGAACGAGTGGAGCGTTGAAGCGCGCGGAGGAGGCATCTGCATCGTCCGAATTGTCCATAGCCTGTTCGCCAGCACGGACGATTGGGACAACCAGCTGGAGGGCACCGAGTACGGCTGGCCTGCTTTTTTATGCACCCTGCGTATCTATCTCACGCACTTCCGCGGCCAACGCTCGACGATGATGAAGTGGATGGCCCCCGCCGCGGGTACGGATGCGGAGGCTTGGGAAACGCTGACCGCGGCGTTGGGACTGAAAGGCTTGAGCGCCGGGCAGCATAGAACAGCGCCCGCGGGCGTCCCGGCATTGAGCGGCGTGATGGAGTACGTCACCCAGAGTCCGTACGACGCCCTGCTGCGGCTCGACGAGCCGGGGCCGGGCGTGGCCGCCCTTGGCGCCTTCAGCTTCGGAGGCCAGAGCATGGTTGCGCTGGGCTTCTTCCTTTACGGCGATCAGGCGGCCGGAACCGTCGCCCAGGAGAGACCGCTCTGGGAAGCGTGGTTTCAGGAACGCTTCCCGATGCCGACGGAGCCGGGCGAGAGCGAATGAATAAATCAAAGGGGTCAGGACTCTTTGACGCGTCTGATCTGGCTTGAGCAGGCGTGAAATGGCTCACAAATGAGTCCTGACCCCTTTGATTTGGCCCGGGTAAAACAAAGGGGTCAGGACTCTTTGATACGCCTATTCTTGCTTAGCTCGGTGTGATATGGCTCGTTAACGAATCCTAACCCCTTTGATTCGGCTCGATTCGTCTGGGCTTCCCGGCCCACGATTCGCTAGACTGCCGCGGCCGGCGCGACAACCGCGATTCGTGATGGACCCATGCCGCGATCGGCCGATGCAACGGGAGGATGCATGCTCAAACGACAGATCAAGGCGATCTATTACGCCGTCGCAGGCCCCATGATGCACGCCAGCGGCGCAGTCTATCGCTTGTTCCTGGCCCCGCGATCGGGCGTGGTCAAGGTCCAGCTTGGGCCAGGCCAGAAAAACTACTTGCCCGGCTGGATCAACGTCGACGCCAACATCTTCACCGGCAAGTGCGACGTCTGGGCCGACCTCCGACGCAAGCTTCCGTTCCGCGACGAGACCATCGACCTGATCGATTCGCACCACGTCGTCGAGCACCTGCCCGACATTGCGTTCCACTTTCGCGAAATCCACCGCTGCCTCAAGCCCGGCGGCTGTTTTCGCATCGGCGGTCCCAACGGCGACGCCGCCATCCGAAAACTCGCCGAGGGCGACTCCGACTGGTTCATCGACTAGCCCGACAGCAGACGCAGCCTGGGCGGGCGATTCGAGAACTTCATCTTCCGCCGCCAAGAACACCTCACCATCCTGACCTACTCATGGCTCCACGAACTGGCCTCCGACGCCGGCTTCCACAGCATCAGGTCCTGCAAGCCGGGCCGAGAAACATCGTTCGGCGAATGGATCGACCACCACGTACTCACGATGGAGCCCGAGACCACCCCCGACATGCCCCACAGCCTGATCATTGAGGGAATCAAACCCACCGACCTCGCTCGCCAACAATCGGCCTAAACGCGGTCGTCCAAAGGGGAAGGCTGGAACAACAGGGGCCTGCGCAGGAATCACCGTTACAGCTCCGTGTGGTGCTAACTCCCAGCCTCCTTCAAGCAATTCAAAGGGGTCAGGACTCTTTGATACGCCTTATCGCGATTGAATCGGCGTGATATAGCCTATTTATGAGTCCTGACCCCGTTGATTCAAAGGGGTCAGGACTCTTTTATGCGTCTGATCTGGCTTGCACACGCGGAACATAGCTCATTAATGACTCCTGACCCCTTTGATTTGGGTGACCCCTTTGTTTTGGGGCGACACCTTGCCGTGAGACGAGCGATCCATAAGGATGAGAACTCACTCGGCCTAGTGTTTTGGAGTGCGCGAGAGGCTCGGATTCTGAACCAGATCCTCAAGTCCCCGGGAGCGACCGTGAAAACCGCGAGATTCGACATGAAGACGCCATTATCCATCGCCTTGGTCTTGATCGGAAGCCTGTCGCTGTTACACGCCGCGTGGGGGCAAGTCAGAGGGCCTGGCGATGGGCGCGGAGCGAGCCAAGCCGGGGCCGAGGCCAGGTCGGCGGCGTCGGAGGCCGCCAGGAAGCTCGCGGTGGCGCCTGGGTATCGCTGGACGACTACCGTCGCGACCGGCGACGCCAGCGCACCCGGCAGGGGCCGCGTCATCCTGGGCCAGACCGAAAAGGATGGCTTCACGCGGGTCGCGATCCCCGCCGAATCGGGTCGGCTCGAGTTCGTGACCCGTGCCGGCAAGACCGCAGTCCTGGACGAAGGAAACTGGCGGGCTTGGGCCAGGGCGCAGGCGCCCGCGTCGAACCGGGGGGGCGGGCGAGGTGGGATCGATCCTCGAACGATCGTCAGTTTCAAGACGCCGGTCGACCAGGCCGTGGACTGGATCGGCAAGGCCGCTACCTTTCGCCGCGACGGCGACATCGTCACGGCGACGCTGAGCCCGGACACCGCCCGGGCGCTCCTGGAGGCGAACGGACCACCGCGTCGGGGCCGGCCCGCCGGACGAGGCGCGAGCGCCGTCGACGCCCCGATCACGGATCCGCGCGGCTCGCTCACGTTCCGGGTCAAAGCCGGCGTCTTGACCGAGTTTTCCCTCACGCTCGGCGGCTCGCGCAAGATCCTCGAGAACGAGGTCAACCTTGATCGGACGACCACGACAAAGATCAGCGACATCGGGGCCGCGAAGGTCGAGATCCCCGAGGACGCCAGGGAGATCGTGGACGCGCTCGTCGCCGGGGTCGAGCCCAAGGTTTTCGTGCCCGAGCCTGGATTCCAGAAGCTGTTTGACGGCCGGAGTCTCGCCGGCTGGGAGGGCCGGCCGGGGTTTTGGTCGGTCGAGGACCACGCGATCGTGGGCCGGACGACCAAGGCGAACCCGACCCGCGGCAATACGTTTCTGTTCGCCCGGTCGGCCGGCAAGAATCGGATCGTGGACGACTTCGAGCTCCGGCTTTCGTACCGGATCACGGCGGACAACGACCGGGGATTCGCCAATTCGGGCATCCAGTATCGCAGTCGCGATCGGGGGAATTTCGTTGCGGCCGGCTACCAGGCGGACATGGAGGCCGGCCCGCGGCACACGGGGATTCTGTACGACGAGGCCGGGGGCGCTGGCGGGCGTGGGGTGATGGCCGAACGGGGCGAGAAGGTCACATGGACCTCGGACGGGCGCAAGGAGACGACCGGGCGACTCGGCTCGGCGGCGGAGATCGGGGCGAAGATCAAGAAGGACGATTGGAACGAGTACGTCGTCATCGCCCGCGGCAATCATCTACAACATTTCATCAATGGCGTCGCGACCGTGGACGTGATCGACGATTTCGCGGCGAAGCGGCTCGATTCGGGGATCCTCGCGCTTCAGCTCCACGCGGGCGAGCCGATGACGGTCCGGTTCAAGGACATTCGCATCAAGCCGCCCGGCACGGCCGCCGAGTCGGCCGCCGCCAACCTGCGCGTGGCCAAGGGGTTCAAGCTCGACCAGATTTACCCGGTTCCGAAGGAGACCAAGGGCTCGTGGGTCGCGCTTTGCGTCGACCCCAGGGGCCGGCTCATCGCCGCGGACCAAAGCGGCAAGCTCTATCGCATGACGCCGCCCGCGCCGGGCGAGAGCGGCTCGATCGAGCCCGAGGCGATCGGGGTCGACCTGGCCGGCGCACACGGGCTGCTTTATGCCTTTGACAGTCTGTACGCGATGGTGAACGAGCGCGGAACGCACGGCCTCTATCGCGTCCGCGACACCGATGGCGACGACCGCTACGACGAGGTCAAGCTGCTGCGCGAGATCCGGGGCGGGGGCGAACACGGCATGCACTCGATCGCCCTCTCGCCCGATGGCAAGTCGCTGTACGTGGTCTGCGGCAACTCGACCCAACTCACGAAGGTCGATTCGTCGCGCCTGCCCCTCACCTGGGGCGAGGACAATCTGGCGACCCGGATTCCGACCGGCTTCATGGTCGACTCGCTGGCGCCGCAAGGCTGGATCGCCCGCACCGACCCCGACGGCAAGACGTGGGAACTGATCGCGGCCGGCTTTCGCAACCCGTTCGACATCGCGTTCGATCGAGACGGCGAGCTATTCACATATGACGCGGACATGGAATGGGACATCGGAGAGCCCTGGTACAGGCCCACGCGGGTGAACCACGTCATCAGCGGCGCGGAGTTTGGCTTTCGCAATGGCTCGGCCAAGTGGCCCGCCTATTCGATCGACAGTTTCGGGGCGGTCGTCGACATCGGACCGGGCTCGCCGACGGGGATCACGTTTGGCTACGGCGCGAAGTTTCCGCGGAAGTATCAGGACGCCCTGTACATCAGCGACTGGAGCTTTGGGAAGCTACGGGCGGTCCATCTCAGGCCCGAGGGGGCCAGCTACAGCGCTGAGGTGGAGGACTTCATCAGCGGGCAGCCGTTGCCGGTGACCGACGTGGTCGTCAATCCCCGTGACGGCGCGATGTATTTCGCCGTGGGGGGCCGGGGCACGCAGTCGGCGCTCTATCGCGTGACCTACACCGGCGGCGAGATCGACTCGCCGAGCGCTCCGGCGCCGCCGTCCCACGCGCTTCGCGACTTGCGGCGGAAACTGGAGACCTACCACGGGCATGCCGACCCAGCCGCGATCGAAGCCGCGTGGCCGTATCTGGGCGACCAGGACCGGGCGATCCGCTACGCCGCGCGGATCGCGGTGGAATGGCAAGATCCGGCGCAATGGCGGGACAAGGCCCTGACCGAGACCGAACCGCGAAAGGCGATCACCGCGCTGGTGGCCCTGGCCCGTGTGAGTGGCCGGGACAAGCTCAACCGCAAGCCAAGCGACCCCGCGCCTGATCCCGCGCTCGAGGGCCGGATCCTGGCCGCGCTCGATGCGATTGACTGGTCGCGGCTGGGCCGCTTCGATCGCGCCGACTTGCTGCGCGCTTATGCTCTGACGTTTATCCGTCTAGGAAGGCCCGGCGCGGATGCGACCTTGCGGCTGGTCGCGAAGTTCACCCCGCTGTTCCCGGTGAAGACGGTGGAGGCGAATCTTTTGCTGGCCGAGATCCTGGCCTACCTGCAAGCGCCCGAGGCCGCGCCGAGGATCATGGCTGCGCTGCGGGAAGCGCCCACGCAGGAGGAAAAGATCCAGTACGCGCTCATTCTGCGGGGGCTCAAGGCGGGCTGGACCCGGGCGCTTCGGGAGGAGTATTTCCGCTGGTTCATCACCGAGGCGGCGGCCTACCGGGGGGGCAACACCTTCGCCAGCTCGCTGAGGACGATCAAGGCCCAGGCGATCGAATCGCTGAGCGAGCAAGAGCGGACCGCGCTCAAGTCGATCCTGGACGCGCAACCCGCGGGGAAGTCGCCCCGGGAGTTGTTGGCGGCTCGCAAGACCGTCAAGGAGTGGACCGTCGCCGAGCTGGTTCCCATCGTGGAGCGTGGGCTGGGTGAGCGTCGCGACGCCGAGCGAGGCCGCCGGCTGTATGGCGCGGTCGCGTGCGCGGCCTGCCACCGCCTGGGAACGGAGGGGGGCGGCGTCGGACCCGATCTGACGGCGGTCTCCGGCCGGTTCAACGTCCGCGACCTGCTCGAGGCGATCGTCGAGCCCAGCAAGGTGATCAGCGACCAGTACGGCGCGGTCACGATCGCCAAGAAGGACGGCCAGTTCATTACCGGCCGCGTGGGGAACCTCTTCGGCGACTCGCTCAGCGTGATCGAGGACATGTTCGACCCGGGCCGGGCCACCAACGTGAGGCGAGGCGACATCGAGGAGATGAAGGCGTCACCCATCTCGCCGATGCCCGTCGGGCTGCTCAACAGCCTCACCGAGGACGAGATCCAGGATCTGGTCGCGTACGTCCTGCGGCGGGGCGATTCGCAAGCGAGCGCACTCGGACATTAGGCCGGGGCAGGTCGTTGGCCCGATCCGAGCCGTCGGCGTGGCGGACAGACACTGGAAAGGCGCGCACCGAGCCGTCGGAGCGGTTGCGGAGCGGCTGCTAGGCATGTTCACTCACCGATGCACGGCGATCCGCTGAACGCGACAATTGCAAGGCGCTCGTTGGCTGAAGAGGGCGGTCGACTTTATAATCCATGATTGGGCGCGGAAGTCGGCGATTTGTGTGGAGGGCAGTCGTGGAATCACTCAAGGATTTTATCGCGTCGCAGGCTGAAAAGCTCCGGAACGAGGAATCCCAGGCTGCCCGAAAGCGCGACGAGTGGGTGGGGGCTGTCGATCGCCTGAATGAGCAGATCAGGGAGTGGCTCACCTCCGCGGACCCGGATCACGCAATCCTTGAGGTGCGCGAAACTCCGTTCCAGCTTCGAGAGGAGGGAATCGGTGGTTACGAGGCTCGCGGTCTGCTGATCCGCGTGGGACGGCGAGAAATCCGCGTGGCGCCTATCGCCCGAAACGTCGCGGGTCCGTTGTCCGAGACGGGCGTCATCCACGTCAACCGAGCATTTGGGCGTGTGGATCTGACCGACGGCTTGCAAAAATACATGATCTTCAGGGTCGAAAAGGAACCTGAGGATCGGTGGCGCATCATCAAGCAGGACGGGTATCGGATGCAAGGGTTCGACCTCCGTGCGTTCGAGGAAGCCTTCAAGGCCTTGTTGGAATGATCGACCTTGATGAAGCCTGGAGTTGGTATGTCACGACCCGGAATCAGCTCCACCTGTTCGCCAGGCTCGGCCAGAAGCACTGGGCTGGGCTGCCGTGGGAGGGCTCGCTCGGCAGGGACGATCATCTGAAGGGCCTCGAATCCGAGGCGATCGTCGCGGGCTCGGAGTTCTGTCTGGAACATCTCGACGATTTCGCGGTCCTGATCCTTTTTTCCGTGTTTGAGTCCATTATCCGGGATCAGGTGCTCTCCGAGGTCGAGGACGAGAAAGGTCGGATCAGGAACGAGGTGGTCCTTCAGATCGTGAATGACGGCACTGAAGTGATCGAGCATGGCGGCTTCTACCGCGTGCTGCAAGTCTTCAAGGGTCGCGACGCTGGCCTTGTCGAGGCGGTCAATCAAGTGCGAAGGTATCGCAATTGGGTTGCGCACGGGCGTCGGACCTCGCAGCCGGATTCGGTCGATCCCGAGACGGCTTTCAGACGGCTGAAAAACTTCCTCGGTATCCTGGGGATTGGCGCTGCCGGAGGCTCCTGAACTGGCGATGACGCCCCGCGCCGGCTGCGCAGCGGACCGGCCTGCAATGCTCGGCGCAATACAATGACACTTGTCGGCCCTTGCTCATCGCACGGCTTGTCAGTGAGGAGAAACTGGCAGCATCGGCGAAAGCCTGGTGGCCCTTGAACGTAGCACGAGTGTGGGCCGAATTCCAAGGTTTTCAAGCTTCTCGGGTGGAAAACGGACGTCATACCGTGGACAGAAACCGCACGAAATTCTCGACTTCGGCGCTGGGCGACGAAACTTCGGCGATCCTAACGTGCTGATATGCATATGATTGACGTCAATGATGCCGACTTTTCTTCACGGACCAGCCGTGCGATGAACAACGGCCACCAGGGATAAGTCCGACTTGTCACTCTTGCCGCGGAAGGCCTGCCTCGGTTCGTGACCGATGTAGCTCATCTCGTGGCGTAAGGGAGGTTCGCCGACCTTGTCGTGTCGAAAGAGCGTCGGATCCTCGTCGTGGGGCCGAAGGACGTGCACTGTAGTTGAGAGCTCATGTCGTCAGCCATGGCCTTCTGCTCGCCGATCATGCGGGCGTCCCAGACCTTCGCGCAGCGACAGCGTTTTCGAAGACTCTCTGCGCTGCCTGGCCTGCGTTGCCCAAAACGCGTGGGGTAGTTGAGGTCGAGTCTTTCACTCGTTCTCGGCTCGAACCAGGTGATGGTTGAACACATGGAACGAGTTGCCGAACGGCTGATTGCCCGCGTCAACCTGCCGCACTTGAGATGTCTCCCACCCGCGTGCCAAAATCATGACTCGCTGGGGAGGCACCGGTACGGATCCTCGCCTCGGGGGCCGCGGATCTTCTGCCGGAGGGGGAGTCCATTGATAGGCGTTTCCCACGAGGGGACGAAGGTCATTGCGATTCCCAGCGGCCGCAGGCTGGCCCTGCGCGACCAAGTTCAACGTAGGCACCAGAAAACTCTTGGGAAAACGCGGACCGGCTTGATTGGCTGGCACGATCCTGCAGTTCGTTGTGCTCGGGACGGCGACGTAGACGGTTTGGTTTTGATAGAGCAGGAATCCCTGGGCTGGTACTGCATCGGGTTGTGGTTCGATCGGATAGATTTGATGCTGATTCCACGCGAGATTCCTTATCACTTGAGGCCAGTTGTTGGGTTGACCAAGCACCTGTTGGTGCAGGTATGGCCATGATAAGAAGCCCCATCGCGTCACGTCCCACTGAGGCAGGTTATACGGCTCTGGATCGAAATGTTGTAGGTGGTCGTTGAAAAACGCCGAGACCGCCTCGGTCGGGTCTGGGACGATGGCCAGGAACCATGGGTCAACACGGTATCCGGTTAGCAGCGTCGCCGCATTCCGTACGACCCGGTTGTTGCCGAGGCTCCAGCGCCGCGCGAACATGTCGGGTGGAAACCCTTGCTCGAGATTGTGAGCCTGTTGGATGAGCCGTACCTTTCGGTACAACTGAACGAACAGGGACGAGCTCTTGCTTCGATCGCCGTCGAGGAATGTCAGAAAGTCGTCCCACTGGTCGTAGATCGTCCTCGGGGCTCCGGTGTCAGTGGAGACCTTGGCTTCGGCCAAGACGGCTCTCGTTGTGGCATCGACGTAGTCGAGAAGGATCAAAAGGTCAGGGTCGCCATAATCTGAAAATGACTGCTCGACGATGAGTTTGGCGCAATTGATCTCGTTGAATGTGGGTGCGGGCCGAACGAATGGGAAAGTGCACCACGACAGGAAACTCTCCAGCCGGGCCACGGGTTCATTACTGTACCGGATGTCGTTACTGAGCGCGTTGATCATTCCGCGTTCCGAGTAACGGAGCAATTCAACCGACGTTTTCTCACTCCCTCCTGGCCGGACGGCGCATTTTCCGGCCGAGCCTTCGCCCGGGCGAACCAAAGGGGTCAGGACTCTTTTATGCGTCTGATCTGGCTTGAACACGCGGAACATGGCTCATTAATGAGTCCTGACCCCTTTGTTTTTGTTGTCTATGTCTGGTGGGGGACGAATCCGAGAAGCGCCTTACGCGATCCGCAGGACGTGGCAGGCTGCTTCGTAGCTTGTTTCCAGATCGAGGAACACCCCCCGGTCGACGTCGAGCCAGATCGGGAGCGTTGGCAGCGTTCGCCCGGGAGTCAACGGGTAAAACCAGGTGTCCAGGAGCGGCCTGGCGCCGCCCCGCTTACGGCCGCGGACGGTGACCGCGTACAGCGTGGGCGGCGGAGCGCCCAGCAAGGGATCGCTTCGGCCAATCAGTTCCAACAGGCCGGCGTGAAGGTTGAATTGACGAATCGTCACGACGTCCACGACCGAGACGCAGACGTCGCTCTGAAGGAGCGCGGCCACCTTGGCGACGAAGGCCCGCCGGCTCTCGGGACGGTCCTTGTTCGAGGGGCTCACGATTTCAATCGCCGCGACCAGCCGCCGGCCATGACGGACATCGTAGACCCGGACTTCATACTCGTCCTGGAAGGGAAGTTCCGTTTCCAGCGTGAGGGTCGGTTGCGGCGGCGCCCACGTTGCCATGGCGACGCCAGGAGTTCCGTCGTTCGGCTTGTCACGGAGCGCCGGCTCATCGCGTTCATAGGTTGACACGTCGATCTCGAATGCCGCGCCCAGATGGACGCGCGGGGCGGCGATGTACCCTTCCGGCAACTCGTGAGACAGTTGCTGAACGATCACCGCCGGCCACATGCCATGGAGCTCGTCCCACGAATGGTCGTTCTCAACCGGGGGGCGAAAATGATCGCGCAGCGGCATGGGTGCTCCTACTTCCCCGGATTCTCGCGACCGACGCGGCACGAACCAAGACGTTGCACGCCGCGACAGGAATGGAGACGAAGGGGATCGAACCCTCAACCTCCTGGTTGCAAACCAGGCGCTCTCCCAATTGAGCTACGTCCCCGACCTGGGCCGGCCTGGCCGTTCCCCGCGAGGGGCTGGCGGCGGCTGTGTCGATGATCGATGATAACCTCGAGAGTCGAACCTTGCCACAGCATCCATGGGAACCGCGAAACAATGCTTTACGTGGGATTCGCCGAGACCGACGTCACGCCCAAGCTGGGTTCGCAAAGCCCCGGCGGATTCGCCGCGCGGCGGTTGCACGAGGTTCACGATCCGCTCAAGGCCGTCGCGATGGTCGTGCGGAACGACTCGACCACGCTGGCCATGGTGGGCGTCGACGTCGTGTTCATGCCCGACGCGGTCGCGGCTCGAGCGCGTGAGATCATCGAGCGCAACACCAAGATCCCGGCCCAGAACGTGCTCATGGGGGCGAGCCACACGCACGGGGGCGGGCCTGTTGCCGATTGCTTTGGATCGGCGTCCGACCCGGCGTATCTCGATTTGCTGGTCGAACGGATCGCGGGGGCGGTCGAGCAGGCGTTTCATTCGCTGCACTCGGCGGAGATTGGCGAGGGGTTCGGGTATGAGCCGAGCATCAGCTTCAACCGCCGGTTCTTGATGCGCGACGGCCGGCAGGTCACGCATCCGGGCAAGGGGAATCCGGACATCGTCCAGCCGGCCGGGCCAATCGACCCCGACGTCGGCGTGCTGGCGGCACGCGCGCCCGGCGGGCCGATCCTGGGCGTGTTCGTCAACTTCGCGTGCCATTTGACCATCGTTGGCGGCGAGGGATTCACGGCCGATTACGCGGCCAATTTGCGCTCGGTGGTGCGTGCTCATTATCAGATGCCGCATCTGCCGGTGGGGTTCTTGCTCGGAGCTGCCGGGGACGTCACCCAGGTCGATAATCGTCGGCCGGGACGTGAATTCGGCGCTGAGTGGGCCGACATTTTTGGCCTGGCGCTGGGGTCCGAGGTGATCCAGACGATTGGCCGCATGACCTGGCGTAAAGAGGCGGTCCTCAAGGCGACGCGTTTCATCGTCCCGATTCCGATTCGCGGGCCTGATGAGGAACCGCCGGAGATCCCCACGATCGGCCTGGGCTCGGGCCCGGCGGCGGATGCCGTCTACGCCCGCGAGCGTGAGGCTTTGGCTGGCGAGCGCGCGCAGCGGCCGGTCGTCCCCTGCGAGGTGCAAGCGATGCGGGTGGGCGACCTGGGGATCGTGACCAATGGCGCGGAGTTTTTCTGCCAGCTTGGGCTCGATATCAAGGCGGCCAGTCCGTTCGCGCGGACCTGGGTGGTCTCGCTGGCGAATCAGTGGATCGGCTATGTGGCGACGCCGACGGCGTATTATTCCGGGGGATACGAGCCTCGGACGGCTCGAAGCGCCAAGATGGCGCCCCGCGCGGGCCCTGCGCTCGTGGCCGCGGGGTTGGGCGCGCTCAAGGCGGTGAGGCATTAGGCGCCCGGTCAGCGCAGCTCGCCGAGCCACTCCTGGGCGAAGACGGTGGCGCGGGCGCGAGTCGGGTATTGTGTCGCCTGCCAGGTGGGCGCTCCACCTTCGGCCGCGGTGCGGTCGACGACCCATTGCTGGATCATCTGGGGCGACTGACTGACCGTGGCCGCCCGGCAAATCGTGCCGTTGCCCAGCGATTGCTGGAAAATGACGGCATAGTAGGGGAGCTTGTCGTAGCCTTTCTTCTGGCTGAGCTTGTGGACGGCGTCGTCGATTTTCTTGTCGAGCTTGACCATGTCCGCGCCGAAATGCTTGCGGAAGAGCTCGAGATGTTGCGTGGGGTCGCGGGGTTCGAGCGGGGGGATCTGGCTCAGGACCTTGAGGTAGCCGACGAATTCCTCGCCGCGCCTGGCGGCCAGGTAGTGGGTCATGGCCCAGGCGAGGGCGTAATCGGTGGGGGTGAGCTTGGTTTTCATCACCAGCGCCTCGGAGCGGCTGCCGTGGCGGCGGGGGACGGCGTAGGGGTTGGGCCCTGCGCTCGCCGCGGCGAGCTGAATCGAGACGGGATCCTCGATCTCGCGGAGGGTCGCCATGTGCAGTGAATTGATCGCGCCCAGGCCGCTCCAGACGATTCCCTTCTTGGTGCGGGTGGTGGTCGCGCAGTATTCGGCCAGCCCTTCGACCAGCCAGAGCGGCCATTCGCTCAGGCGGGGCTGCACGCCGATATTGGCCAGGATCTGATGCGCCCCCTCGTGCGCGACCGTCTGGGGCTTGAGCAGGTAGCTCAGCCTGGGCTCGAGCTTTTCTCGCTCCGAGTGCTCGTACAAGAAGATCCGGTTGCTGTAAAACTCGTAAAAGGCCTGGACCTCGGGATCGACCCGCTTGTTCTTGCGATAGTCGTCCTCGGTCTTGTAGACCACGGCGACCAGTGGGAATTCGGCGTCGTGGACGGGGAAGCCCGTGCGGCGAAAGGCTTCGACCAGGCCTTTATACAGATCCTCGAGCAGGCGGCCGCTGTCGCGCGCGAATTCGGCGGTCGACTGGTAGAAGATCAGGTAATGCTCGGTCTTCAAGAGCTGGTACTGGGCGAACGGGCCGGCGAGGAGAGCGTCCTCGACTTCTTGCATCGAGAGCGGCTTGAAGGGTCGATCGGTGGGTGCGAGGATGTTGGGGATACCGAGCTGGCCGTCGGGGAGCTCGAGGACCGTGTGGTCGCCGTGACGGCCGTGCAGCCGGGCGGCGACTTCTTCGCCGCGCTCGTCGCGGACCATGTAGCGTGGAGCGTCGTTCTTGGGGGCTGGGGCTGGGGCGGGCGCGGGCGGCTGGGTCTTGGCCGCCGCGACGGCCGGCTTCTTGAGCGCCAGGGCCGGTTTGGAACTTGTACTCGAGCCGGGCCGGGCCGTGGCCGGCCGGGTCTGCCCGTGCGCCGAGGGTGACAGGCACCACGCCGCGAGCGCGATCATGACGCCAGCCGCGAGCGCCCTCGGGCGGCGGTCTCGAATCGAATCCATCGCGGCCGTTCCGCGGCCGCCAGGGGCGAACACCACGGGTTCCATGACCTCGTTGCTCTCGTTCGACGCTCGGAATCAATTAGGGTCGCCGCAGTGACCCAGTTTAGCACCCCCTGGGGGGCGAAGGAAGACCCGCTCCAGGATCGTGTTTTCAGGCCCTCACCCGGCCAGCAGCCGCACCCGGAATCCGAGCCGCTGGGAAAGGGCCGTCATCTCGCCCAGGATATCGCCGTAGACGACGGCGATGTGGTTGCTCATATAATGGGCCATGATCGTTTCCATGCGGCAGCCGAGGTCGGCGGCCATGAACGGCCACTGGGGGGTCGAGCCGTTCCGCCAGG
>DAIDHE010000257.1 GCA_027459775.1 Planctomycetales bacterium
TTCTCGTTTTTTGTCTTCTCTGTGTCTCTGTGGTTCATTGGTCGGATGGATTAACATCTCTCAATCCATCTCTCTCTCTCTGTCTGTCTGTTCTCGTTTTTTTCTACTCTGTGTCACTGTGTCTCTGTGGTTCATTGATCGGATGGATTAACATCTCTCCCCATCCATCTCGCTCGCTCCATCCGTTCATTGATCGGATGGATTAACACTCAGATCCGGCCGTGACCTACGCTCGTCCGTCCCAGTCGAGGTTCAGGAATCGTTCCATGAGTTTCCAGCCCTGGTCGAGGAAGGGCCCGCGGCCGTCCCTGGGTCCGATCTCGTCGTAGGCGAGGCCCGCCGCCGCGACGCCGGTGCCGCCGACCGCCCAGGCCACGGGCGCGCGGTCGTGGGCGCGGGTGCGGATGAGCGTCGAATGATCGGGCGTGATCAGGATCCGCCAGTTCCCGTACCGTTCGAGCGCCTGCCGTACCGGGCCCACGATGGCCTGGTCGATGCGTTCCAGGGCTTCGATCTTGGCCTCGGCTCGGCCCTCGTGGCTGGCCTCATCGGGGGCTTCCACGTGGACGCAGACGAGGTCGTGATCGGCGATCGCCCGGGCCGCGTATTGTCCCTTGGCGGCATAATCGGTGTCGAGATACCCGGTCGCGCCCGGGACGTCGATCCGGGCCCAGCCGGCCAGGGCGGCCACGCCGCGGACCAGGTCGACGGCGGAGATCATCGCGGCTTTCTTGCCGTGGATCTCGAAAAACGGCGTCATCGACGGGGCCTGTCCCTGGCCCCAGAGCCAGATCGCGTTCGCCGGGCGCTTGCCCGCCGCGCGGCGGGCCGCGTTCACCGGGTGGTCGCGGAGGATCGGCTCGGCCCGGTTCATGAGATCGCGGAGCAGATCCGAGCCGGGCCCGCGGGGCAGGTGGTCGGCGGCGGGCTGATCGGGGTGGTCGTGGGGTGGGTCGGTCGTGGTCTCGAGCCCGAAGGGGCTCGCGCCTGGAGCGCCCCGGTAGACCATCAGGTTGCGATAGCTGACGCCGGGGTGGAATTCGATCGTGGGCGAGGCGAGTCGGGCGGCGATTGCTTCGATCAGGGCCTTGCCCTCGGCGTTCGCGATGTGGCCGGCGGTGAAGTCGGTGAGCCGGCCCTGGTCGATCGTCATCAGATTGCAGCGAACGGCCCAGTCGTCGGGGCCGAGCGCGACGCCCATGGCCGCGGCCTCGAGAGGCGCCCGGCCAGTGTAATAGCGCTCGGGGTCGTAGCCCAGCAGCGACAGGGTCGCCACGTCGCTCGCCGGCAGGAACCGGTCGGGCACGTTACGCGCGAGCCCGACCGAGCCGCCGCGGGCGATCCGGTCCATCTCGGGGATGCGGGCCGCTTGCAGCGGCGTCTTGCCCCCGAGCGCGGGCAGCGGCTCGTCCGCGGCCCCGTCGGGGATCACCATCACGTATTTCGCGCCTGTCATGGTCGTCCCGGTTCCTTGCTCATGAGCTATTCGACCCGATCCTATTCAATCAAGGCCGGCCCTCGCCCCTCAAGCGGCGCCTGGCTCGCGGACGTCCCCAAAGACGACGCAGGGGGCGCTTCCAGCCTCAGCCCGTCTGGATCGCGACGCCCCGGCCCGCTCTCGACGGCCTTTCCGCCCGGCGGCAAGTGAAAATGCTCTTCCGTCCAGTGGGCGGCCTTCTGGAATCGCTCTTCCTGCTTGACGCATTTCTCTTCCCATGACTTGAGCCGGCCGAGCTCGCGCTGGGTCCGGCGATAGTGGTTCTGGTCGCCGGTCGCGAGCTGCACTTTCGCCTGGTTCTCGAGCGTGAGCTGCTGGAATTTGGCCTTGGAGGCGGCCTCTTTGTAATTGTAAGCCATTTGCTGGTAATAGTCTCGCACGTCGCCGGTGGCGGACGCACAGCCGCACAGGCCGAGGGCGGCGAGCAGAACGAGCCCGCGTGAAGCGGCTTGGGGCGCGCTGGCTCGCCTTGTTTGGGGCGTCATGTCGACCTCCATGTCGCGGACGAGAGATGCTCAGCGCGTCCTGCGCTGACGTGATGCCGGGGATGATAATGGGTGTGACCATATCCCGCAATCTCAGTCCTCGACCCCGATCCGGACGGTGGACGCATGGACGGCGTCGAGCCGGTCGATGAGGGCGATCGCGGCTTCCAGGTCGGCCTGGATGGCGTGGTGGGTCATGATGACGAGCGGGACGGGGCTGGAATCGGGGGCGTCGTCGCCGGAGTCGTGCTGGATGACGCTGGCGATACTGATGCCGAGGTCGCCCAGAACCTGGGCGATCCGGCCCAGGACGCCGGGCTGGTCGGCGATGGTGAAGCGCAGATAGTAGCGCGACTTGATCTTGCTGGGGGGCGCGAGGGGTCGGGCGGGGGCGGCGTCGGCCCAGAGGGAGGCGACCCTGGATGAGGCCTGGGCGCGGCCGGTGGCGACGTCGATCAGGTCGCCGACGACCGCCGAGGCGGTGGGGGCCGCGCCCGCGCCTCGGCCGTGGAAAAAGGCGTCGCCGACCGAGTCGCCGACGACGCGGATGGCGTTGTACGGGCCGCGGACCTCGGCCAGGGGAGCGCCTCGCTTGACCAGGGTCGGCGCGACTCGCAAATCGAGCCCGGCCGGCGTGAGCTTGGCCAGGGCCAGCAGCTTGACGGCGTAGCCCAGCTCGCCGGCGTAGGTCAGATCGGCGAGCTCGAGCCGGTCGATCCCCTGGCGCGCGATCTGGCCCGGCTTGACGCTGGTCTCAAACGCGAGCTGAACCAGGATCGCCAGCTTGTGGGCGGTATCGGTGCCGTCGACGTCCAGGGTCGGGTCCGACTCGGCGTATCCCAGCCGCTGGGCCCCAGCCAGGGCGGCCGCGTACGACAGCCCCTCGCCGGTCATACGGGTGAGAATATAATTACAAGTACCATTCAAGATCGCGGCCAGGCTCTGGATCTGGTTGGCGGCGAGGGCGACGGCGAGCGCCTGCACGATGGGCACGCCGCCGCCGACGCTGGCCTCGAAGGCGACCGCGCGGCCGGCCGCGCGGGCTTTGGCGAAGATTTCGGGCCCGTGTTCGGCGAGCAGGGCCTTGTTGGCGGTTACCACGTGTTTGCCGGCGGCCAGCGCCTCGAGCACGAGCGCCCGCGCGGCCGTCGTGCCGCCGATGGTCTCGACGATCACGTCGATCGCGGGATCGGCCACCACGGCATGGGCGTCGCCCGTGAGCTCGACGCCGGCCAGGTCGATCGACCGCGGTTTGTGCGGGTCGCGGACGGCGACGGCCGTGAGCCGCACCGGCCGGCCCGCCCGCCGCGCGATGCGGTCGGGCTCGTCCAGAAGCAGCCGGGCCGCCCCGCCCCCCACCGTCCCCAGCCCCAACAGACCAACTCGCAGCGTCTCCATCACCTGATCGCGGCTCTCCGTTTGGACCCGTCGCCTTCGGTCAATCGAGGATCGTGAGCGACCCCCGCGTCACGCCGTACTGGCCGGTCGCCCTGAGCTCGCGCCAGAGCGACTTGCCGTCGCGCTCGCCCGCCAGGTGGGCGCGATACAGCCCCAGGATCCGCGCCGACTCGGCCGGTGGGTCGTCCAGGAACTCGACCCGCAAATGCCGCGCGCCCCGCGCGACCAGGGCCGGCAGAAACTCGGCCGCCGTCTGCGGCGTCGCATTATACAACGTATTGCGGCAGCCGACGTCGGCCTTGAGCGGATGCGCTTTCCCCACCCGGTCGCGGAGCGAAACCTGGTGCCGGTCGCAGGGCCGGCCGCAATTGGTCGCGTCCGTACCCGGCGACAAGACCGCGCAAAACACGCAGTGCTCCATGTGAAACATCGGTATCCGCTGATGCACGACGACCTCGAGCTGATCGGGCGGGACGGCCTCGAACAGATCGACGAGCTGGGGCACGTTCAGGTCGTACGACGCCGTCACCCGGGTCGCCCCCTTGCTCGCGAGCAGGGCGACCGTGAGCGGATTGGCCGCGTTCAGCGAGAAATCGGCGATGAACGGGATGCCCCGCTCGATGCAGAAGGCCATCCCGCCGGCGTTGCGCACCAAAAGCCCGTCGGCCCCCTGCCGCGCCAGATACGCGAACAGATTGGCCTCGCCGGGCTTCTCGATCCGCGGCGTGGCGAGATGGATCGACGCCGCGGAGAGGGCGGCTCGCACGAGCTCCACCGCCCGGGTGCATTCCTTCACGTCTTGCAGGTCGACATAGATCGTCCGAGCGCCCGCGGCGATCACCGCGGGAATCTGGTCGAGCCGGCGACAGAGCACGGCGATCTCGGGCGCGCCCGTTTCCGCGACCCGGCCGGCCGCGATCGTCTCCAATAATCGGGGCAGCACCGGCTCGGGGGCGAGATGGCGGTCGGGCGGGGTCGCCCGGTCGAGCGTCTCGATCAGCGCGCGCCTGAGCGCGTTCAGCAGGCTCTTGGGGGCGAGCGGCCGGCCGACGATCCGGGCGGTCACGGTCCCCAGGGTGTAGATCGTCCCGCCCAGCCGGCCGAGCTGTTCCTCGAAGAGCGCTGAGGCGGCCGGCTGCGAGAGGGCCTCGGAAAGCGGCTCGTCCGAGCGCGCATGGGCGACCCGGCCGGTCGCCGTCCGCGCGGTGACCGCGAGCGGCTCGCCCACCTGGGCGTCGACCTCGAAATCGACGGCGACCAGCCGCGTCGGCCGGCCTTCAAAGGTCCTTCTCAAAGTGCGCGAGAGCTCGGGATCGTCGGTCTTCCAGACCTTCTGGCCGACCCTCAGCCCGCGCGCGTCGATGTCGCCCTTGCCGAACCGGAGCTCGACCCTTGGGAACGCCGGGCGCTCGATCACCTCGTAGATCCGCCCCCCCTGCTCGTCCACGCCCGCGCTCTCGTCTCCATCAAACACCAGGCCGTCGCCAGGCTTGACCGGCGAGGCGGTCGTCAGGCGAACGCCCGAGCCCGCGATCGATTCGATCGCGCCCAGGAACAGCCCACGCTTCTTGGAATAATCGCCCCGGACCAGGATCTTGTGATTGGTCCCGTCCAGGAACCCGTGGGAAAAGCCTCGTGAAAACGAGAGCTGCATCTCGTCGACCTGGCGCCTGGTGAAGGAAATGCCTTGGCCGGCCCAGGCGGCGTCGAGGGCGTCGCGGTAGTGACGGGTGATGTTGGCGACGTATTCGGGGGTCTTGAGCCGGCCCTCGATCTTGACCGACGCGATCCCGAGCTCGAGCAGCCGGGGGATCAGGTCATAAGCGGCCAGATCCTGGGGCGAGAGCAGGTACTGGACGTCGCCGAGCTCGACATCCTCGCCATCGCGAACGACCGTGTAAGGCATGCGGCAGGCCTGGGCGCATTCGCCGCGGTTGGCCGATCGGCCCCCCAGCGCCTCGCTGGTCAGGCACTGGCCCGAATAGGCGACGCAGAGTGCGCCATGGACGAAGACCTCGAGCGGGATCGGCGCATCGCGGCTGATCCGTTCGATCTCGGCGAGCGACAGCTCGCGCGCCAGGATCACCCGCGAACAGCCCAGCTCGGCCGCCAGCTTGACGCCGGCCGCACTCGTGATCGACATCTGCGTCGAGGCGTGGATCTCAAGGTCCGGCGCGACGGCCCGAATCAGGCCGACCAGCCCCAGATCTTGCACGATGACGGCGTCGACGCCGGCCGACGCGATCTGGCGGACGGTCGATTCGACGTCGGCCAGCTCGCGGGTGAAGACGAGGGTGTTGAGCGCGACATAACCCTTCACGCCGCGACGATGGAGATCGGCCATGATTTCCGGCAGGTCTTGGCCGGCGAAATTGGCGGCCCGGATGCGGGCGTTGTGACGCTCGAGCCCGAAATAAACGGCGTCAGCGCCGTTTTCGACGGCGGCCCTCACACAGTCGCGATCGCCGGCGGGGGCGAGCAACTCCGGGCGCACGGGGGCCCTGGCGCGCCTGTCACCATCGCTTTGGCCCAGCATTTCCGGGTCGATCCGCGTCGCGAGCATACCGAGGACTCTGACCTTTCTGGTCGTGACCGGGCGAGGCCATGGCCATGCCCGGGAACCGACCCTCCATTATCGGGACACCCGCCCCGGCCGACAAGCAGAACCGCTTTCAACCACCGAGAAGATGGGGGAGATCGGATCTCAACCACGGAGCAGACGGAGAGATCGGCTTTCAACCACGGAGAAGATCAGGGAGGGGAGATTGAAACTCAGCCACGAAGAAGACGGGAATGGGGAACCCGGATTCTCAACCACGGAGAAGATGGGGAGATCGGATTTCAACCACGGACAAGATCAGGGAGGGGAGATTGAAACTCAACCACGAAGAAGACGGGAATGGGGAACCCGGATTTTCAACCACGGAAAGCACGGAGTACACGGAAAAGAGAAAAGAAGACAAAACGAAAGATCAAGCGAAGAGAAAAGAAGACGAGATCAATAGCCGAGTCACGGGCAACCGGGCCGGCACGACGATTCCTATCACATGTACTAGTTATATTATGAATATTGAAGAGATACGTTCTATGAAGAGATGATATCGTTTATCAATCACTCTGATTTCCGTCCCTCCCTTTCCGTGTTTTCCGTGATTTCCGTGGTTGATCTTTCTCTTCTGGTTTTCTCTCTTTTTCCCTCCTTCTCCCCCTCCCCCTCTCCCTCTCTTTCTTGGTTCAGGTCGATGCGCTGGGGATGGAACTCGACCCCGTCTCCATCGGGTCTTCAGGTCATGACCCTCTTGTCCCTGTTGGGGCGCTCGTCCCTGTTCTCGCACCCTGAACGACCGGGTCGTTCCGTGGTTGGCCCGCGAGACGATCGAAATCCAAGAATCGGTGGTTTCATCGGCCCAGGATGATCTCACCCAGGCTGGCTGGGCCGAAGACCTTGATCACTCCCATCGGCCGGGCCGACCAGCACAAGAGCGCGCTTCGCTGTTGGAGAGGCATTGCTCCACCCGGGTCGTTGGGGTTGGGGGCGTCCTTGTCGCGGACGTCGATGTCGAAGCCGATCGAAACACCAGGGCCAAGCTGGGTCGGCTGGTCGGGATACTGGTCGAAGACCTGGATCGCCCATTCATAGGTCGTCACGTCGCCCACCCGGCGAAACGCCATCCGCGTCTTGGTCTGCTTGATATCGCCGTAAAAGAGGATCGGGTTCTCGACGTCGCGCTTTTCGCCGGCGGATTCGGTGATCCCATACACCCGGCCCTTGCCGGGCTTGCCGGCGTAATGCAAGACGGGGAGCTCGCTGGCGTCGATCGTCCGATCCCAGCCCGCCTGCAGGCGTTGCTGTAACGAGGTCTCGCCGTGCCGGCCGTCGATGTAGAGCTCGACCGCGTCGGTATCGAAAGGGCTCGAGTCGCCGATGACGAGCTGGTCGTCCTGGACCACGATCGCGACGTAAAGCAATTGCTCCTTGGGGCTGTATCCCACCGAAAAGGCAGCGCTCAGGTCGCGGCTGGTCGAGCGCGAGGGGTGGTCGCCCTTGTCCTCGAACTCGCGGGCGGAATCCTCGGCGAGATTCTGAAGGGGATGGCGGGGCATGGCGGCGGGCCAGTCCTTGAGGTCGCCGTCGATCGTGATCCCCGTCAGGGCGGGCGCGGCCACCGATTGAGCGCGCATGCGGGGCGAACGGCCGGGGATGTTACGATTACTGCCGAAGAGGACGTAGCGGCCGTCGGGCGAGAGAGCGACATCCTCGAGAATCTGGTCGAGCGGCCCGGTTTCGAGTCGCGTGGGCGGATCGGTCTGGCCCTTCGTGAACCCATACAGGGCCAGGGCCTGGTTTTGCCCGCGATTGTTTTGCTGGCCGCCCACGAACACACAGCGCCCGGATGCCGGCGAATAGGTTGGACAATCCGGGTGCACGTCCGGGCCGTTTTGCCTTCGCCACAGGACCTCGGTCAGCTCGGCCTGGCCGGGGTTGGCGATGTTGGCGAGCACGATCGACTCGCCGTCTGGGCCCGCGACAGCCGCGACGATCGTGTCCTCGCCGGCCCAGCTTGGAGGGGAAATCATGGGTCGGCCGGGGATGACGACCGCGCCCGACCTCTCGGGCCGGACATCGACGATGGTCGCGGCGTTCTGGTCCGCGACCATGAACTTTTCCAGCTTCGAGGACCACCTCGTCATGGGGCCGCCGCCGATGAAGGTGCGCTTCGAACCTTCGAGATCCATGAGCCAGAGACCGCTCAGCTCGCCGTTCCGGGTATTCTGGGTCATGAGCGAGGCGAGGATACGGTCGCACGTGGGGGCGATGGACGGCCAGCCTCCCAGGCCCAGATCGCGAATCTCGAGCCGGCCCAGGTTAAGACGGAGGGCCTTGAGCCGCACGTCGAAGTTGCTGAAGCGATCCCTGCGCGTGCCAAAGATGATTGTCTTGCCGTCGGCCGACCACGACGGCCAGTCGCAATAGATCAGCCAGGGATCGGGCTCGCTGCCGATCACGGTCGCCTCGCCCCCCTTCGCGTCGATCAAATAGATGCTCGACTGACCGGCCGCCCGCGACGGCCGCGGGGGATAGCGCCTGAGCTGGGCGACCAGGGCGTCGACGGCCTTCGTGCAAGCGGCCGCGGGGTCGGCGGCGGCGGGCCGTGCCGCGGCCTTGGGTTCTTGGGCCCCGCTCAGCGCGGGCTGGGTCAGCGCCAATCCCAGGGCGATCCCGAGCGCGGCGTTGACTTTCACTGGGGGTGCTCCACTTGAAGGGAAACGCGACGATCAACGAGCCGGCGGGCGGCCAAGGACGACCTCGCCCAGACTTGCGGGGTCCATGACCTTGTACCAGGTCCGCGGTCTTGACGCCCAGCACAACCGCGAGCTGGATTCCGAGCGCGGACCCGCGACGTTGGGTTTGTTGAGGACGTCCTTGTCGCGAACGACCACGTCGAAGCCGATTCGAGCGGCAGGGACGAGCTTGGTCGGCTTGTCGGGGTACCGATCGAAGGCCTGGACGGCCCATTCATAGGTGGTGACGTCGCCGTGGCGGCGAAACGCCATTCGTGTCTTGGTCTTGTTGACGTCGCCGTGGAACAGGATCGGGTTGGCGACGGCTCTTTCGTCTTCGGGTCGGTCGGCGTCGCCGTAGACGGGCGCGGCCCCCGGAATGCCCGCGTACCAGAGAACGGGCAGCTCGCTCGCCGCCCACTCGCGTTCCCAGTCGGGTCGATTACCCCACCGAACGATCTCCTCGGAGCGGCGGCCGTCGACGTACACGTTGACCGAGTCGGTATCGGCCCAATTGGCATGGCCCAGGACCAACTCGTCGTCGCGAACGACGACGGCAACGTACAAGAGTTGCTCCCTGAGGTCGTAACCCACCGAGAAGGCCGCGCTCAGGTCGCGACTCGTGGACAAGGCCGGGTGCGCGTGGTCGAGACTGGATTTCCCCGAGGGGTCGTCATACAGGTTGCAAACGGCGTGGCGAGGGATCGCGGCCGGCCAGTCCCCGAGGTCGCCGTCGATTGTGATCCCTTGGAGCACGGGCGCTGAGACCGATTGGGCGCGAAGCCGGGGTGTTTGCCCGCCAAGCTTTCGGTTGCTGCAAAACAGAACGTATCGGCCGTCAGGAGAGAACGCGAGGTCCTCGATCGAGTCGTCAAGCCCTCGGTTCTCGAGGCGTAGGGCTCGATCCGGCTTGCCACGCGTCACGGTATAGAGCGCGGAGCCCTTGCGCTCGAACGACCCGACAAACACCGTGCGCCCCGTGTCCTTCGAATAAATCGGACTACCGGGAGACGCCTCGGAGCCGTCGCGGCGAAGCCACAAGATCTCGCGCACGACGGCTTCGCAAGGATTGGCCACATCGATCAGGGCGACGGACTCGCCAGCCTGGGTGGCGATCGTTGCGACGATCAGATCCTCGCCGGCCCAGCTCGGCGGCGACGTCAAACGGCCGTCTTGCATCTTCAACTCGCCCGATTTGTCGGCCTGAACGCTAACGATCGTCGCGGAAGCCGGCCCTTCGCGCGCGGTCAAGTATTGGTCGACGCGGGGCGACCACCGGGGACGGTCGCCTCCGCCAATGCAGGCGCGATTCGACCCGTCGATTCCCATGATCCACAGCCCTGTTTCCAGGCCATGGTTTTCCGGAAGATGGCGATCGAGCAAGGCCATGACGCGGTCGCCCGACGGAGCGAAGGTGGGCCAGCCGCCAGCGCCCAGATCACTCATCGCGAGCCGGCCGTCGTGAAGGTTCAACATCTTGATCCGGGATGCGCGGTGGCTGAGTTCCAGGCGGCTCGCGCTCAATGCGATCGTCGTCCCGTCCGGCGACCAGGCCGGCCATGCGCAGTGGTTGAGCCACGGCTCGGGCTCGCTCGCGATCAAGGTCGCCTCGCCTCCGTTCGCGTCGATCAGGAACAGACCCGTCGCCTCGGCCGCCCGCGACGGCCGGGCTGGATACTTCCGGAGCTGGGCGACCAGGGCGTCGACGGCCTTCGTGCGCGCGGCCGCGGGGTCAGGGGCGGCGGGCTTGATTGCGGCCTTGGGTTCTTGGGCCCCGCTCAGCGCGGGCTGGGTCAGCGCCAATCCCAGGGCGATCCCGAGCGCGGCGTTGACTTTCACTGGGGGTGCTCCACTTGAGGGGAAACGCGACGATCAACGAGCCGGCGGGCGGCCCAGGACGACCTCGCCCAGGGATGTCGGATCGAAGACCTTGAATCCATGAATGGGCATCGAAGACCAGCCGATCGAGGTGCTCTGTTCGCTCAAACGAAAGAACTGACCCGGTTTCCGCTCGACGTCCTGGTCCCGGACCTCGACGTCCAGTCCGATCGAAACGCCGGGTCCGAGCCGGGTTGGCGCGTCGGGATACTGGTCGAAGACCTGGACGGCCCATTCATAGGTCGTCATGTCTCCCAGGCGACGAAAGGCCATCCGGGTGCGCGTCTTCTTGACGTCGCCGTATTCGAGGGATGGGTTGTCCGAGGCGCGTTTCGCATCGGCGGTTTCGGTTTTCACCGGGGCGGGTCGCGGGCCCGGCGTTCCCGTGTAATGCAGGACGGGCGTTTCGCGGGCGCTCGTATTCGAATCCCAGACCGGGTGGTCGGGCCGCTTCGGGGCGACACCGTGGGTGCCGTCGACGTGGATCTCGACCGAGTCCGAGACGAACAACTCGGGGTTCCCCGTGACGAGCGTGTCGTCCCGCACCACAACCGCGATGTAAAGGAGCTGCTCCTTGGGGTCGTATCCCACCGAGAAGCAGGCGCTCAGGTCGGGGCTGGTCGAGAGCGACGCATGCTGGTCGCCCTGGTCGAATTCCTGGGCCGGATCCTCGCGCATGTTCTGGATCGCGTGGCGAGGGATGGCGGCGGGCCAGTCCTTGAGGTCGCCGTCGAGGGTGATCCCCGAGAGCGCGGGCGCGATCGTGGATTGGACCCGGAGTCCGCGCGCGGACCGGGCGAGCTCGCGTTTACTCGAGAAGAGGACGTAGCGGCCATCGGGCGAGAAGGCGAGATCCTCGATCGTCTGGTCGAGAGCGCGGTTCTCGAGCCGGCGGGCTTGGTCCTTCGCGCTGGCCTTGGTCGAGTAGAGGGCGCATCCCTTGCCCGCCTGAGCGCCGACGAAGACGCACAGCCCGGTGACGGTCGAATAGATCGGGAACGCGGGCTTGACCGCGGGGCCACTGGCCGGCCACCAGAGGAACTCGCGGATCGCGGCCGCGCTGGGGTTTGAGACGTCGATCAAGGCGACGGCGGCGCCCAGGTCGGTGTGGACCGCCGCGACCAGCTGATTTTCGCCGGCCCAACTTGGCGGCGAGAGCACAGGCGTTTCCTTGGCCTGGAGCTCGCCGGCTCGATCGGGTCGAACATCGACGATCGACACGCTCGGAAGCGGATCTCCGATGATCATGAACCGCTCGAGAGAAGGCGACCACCTGGGCCGGCCGTGGCCGCCGAGGCAGACGCGCTCAAGGCCGGCTTTCCGGAGGATCCAGAGACCCCCTTCGGGCTGAGGATTCGCCGACCCCTCGGGAAAGTGGAGGGCCATCATGCGGTCGCCGACCGGGGCGAGGGCCGGCGAAGAGCCCGGGCCCAGATCTCGGATCTGGAGCCGGCCGTCCCGAAGATCGAGGATCTTGATCCGCGACCCGCCCGATCCAAAGCCTGGGCGTCGCGCGCTAAAAGCGATTGACTTGCCGTCGACCGACCACGACGGCCACAGGCATCGGCACAGCCCCGGCTCGGGCTCGGCGGCGATCAGGGTCGCCTCGCCCCCCTGGGCGTCGATCAGGTAAATCCCCATCCGATCGGGAGAGATCGACGGCCGGGCGGGATAGCGCCTGAGCTGGGCGACCAGGGCGTCGACGGCCTTCGTGCAAGCGGCCGCGCGGTCGGCGGCGGCAGCCTTGATTGCGGCCTTGGGCGCCTGGGCGAGGCTTGGTCCCCGCGCGAGCAGGACGAGCCCGGATGCGATTGCCGCGATGGCTTTCGATCTCATGCAAGACTCCCGCGCGAAGTGGGATCAAGGTTCACGGATGAGGAACGCGGCCCAGGATGAGTTCGCCCAGGTTGGCCGCGTCCATGTGTTTGAGCCGCCGCCACGACGGGCCCCACGACACGTACGCCGACCGGTCGTTTTCGGGATCATTCACCGCCCGAGCGCTCTGGGCGGGCTTGTCCTTGTCGCAGATCACGATGTCAAAGCCGATCTGGACGCCGGGGCCGAGCCGGGTCGGCTGGTCGGGATAATGGTCAAACGGCTGGACGGCCCATTCGTAGGTCGTCACGTCGCCCGCGCGGCGAAAGGCCATCTTCGTTTTCGTTTTCTTGATGTCGCCCATGGTCAGGAGCGGGTTTTCCTCGCCGCGTTCCTGGCCCACCGATTTCGTGACGCCGTAAACCCGCCCCTTGCCGGGGATGCCGATGTACTGGAGCGCGGGCGTGTCGCCCGCTTCCAGCGTCTGATCCCAGTTGGCGACCCTGGGGATGTTGGCGACCGTCTCGCCGTGCAAGCCGTCGAGATAAATCTCGACCGAATCGGTGTCCCACGGACTGGTGTTGCCGACCACGAGCGCGTCGTCGCGCACGACGATCGCCACGTAGATCACCTGCTCCCTGGGATCGTAGCCCACCGAAAAACATGCGCTGAGGTCAGCGCTTGTTGATAAGAAGCCATGTTCGCGCGGGCCTGGGGCATTTGTATTGGGAAATTGATGGATGTTGTCGATGGCGTGGCGGGGCATGGCGGCGGGCCAGTCGCTCAGGTCGCCGTCGATGGTGATGCCGGCCAGGGCCGGGGCGTCGGCCGATCGCGAGCGGGCGTGGGCCGATCGGCCGCTGAGGCCGCGGTCGCTGGCGAACAGGACGTAGCGGCCGTCGGGCGAGAAGGCGAGATCCTGGATGGTTCTGTCAAGGCCCGCGGTTTCGAGCCGCTGGGGCTTGGTGGTTTGGCCGTGCTCGAAGCCGTAAAGGGCCGCCCCGTTGCCCTTGCCGGGCTCGACCCCCACGAACACGCAGCGCCCGGTCACGGGCGAATAGATGGGGAACGACGGCACGAGGTCGAGGCTTTTGCCCGTGGTCCAGAGCACGGTCTTGACCTCGGCCCTGGCGGGGGTGGCGACGTCGACCAGGGCGATTTGCTTTTCGACGCCGGTGTCGAGGACGGCCACGATCGTCCCCTGGCCGGCCCACGAGGGGGGCGAGTGGATCATGTTCCGCTCGATCGCGACCTGGCCGCTCGACTCGGGCCGCACGTCGACGATCGTGACCGAGCACCGGGGGCTCGTCAGGCTGGCGAGCAGGAACGTGTTGAAATCGGGCGACCAGCGTGGCCGGCCGTAACCGCCGATGGGTTGGCGGTCCGTCCCCTTGAGGTTGATGAGCTCCACCCCAAAGGTCTCGACGGCCGGGAACCGGGCCTTGCAGTGAATGATCCGGTCGTCGGCGGGCGAGAAATCGGGATACCCGCCGTATCCCAGGTCGTGGATCGTGGGCCGGCCGTGGTCGAGCGAGATTGTCTTGAGCCGCGAGATCGGGAATGCTCGAGCGCCCCCCTCGGCGGCGAAGGCGATGGTTTTGCCGTCGTGCGACCAGGCGGGTGCCAGGCAGTGGTCGAGCCGGGGATCGGGCTCGGCGGCGATCAGGGTCGCCTCGCCCCCCTGGGCGTCGATCAGGTCAATCCCCATCTGGCCCGCCGCCGGCGACGGCCGGGCGGGAGAGCGCCTGAGCTGCTCGACAAGCTGGTCGATCGCCTGGGCTCGAGCCACCGAGGCTGGGTCGCCGCTTGTTTTCTGATCGGGCTTGGCCTGGGCCAGGGCCGGTGCGGTCGCCAGCATCGCCCAGAGCAGCCCCGAGATGATCCCCGCGATGGCCTTGGTATGCATGGAATCGCTCCTCGCGACGGTGGAATCAGGGCTCACGGCTTGGGCGCGCGGCCGAGGATGATCTCACCCAGATTGGCGGCGTCGAAGGATTTCGTCCGCCGCCACGCCGGCCCCCACGAAACCCAGGCCTGGCGGTCGGGCTCGGGGTCGTTATAGGCGCGGTCGGTCTGGGCGGGTTTGTCCTTGTCGAGCACCACGACGTCGAGGCCGATTTGCACGCCGGGGAGCAGCCTGGTCGGCTTGTCGGGGAAATGGTCGAACGCCTGGACGGCCCATTCATAGGTCGTCACGTCGCCCGCGCGGCGAAACGCCATTCTGGTCTTGGTCTTCTTGATGTCGCCGAACTGGAGGATCGGGTTGTCGTCCCCGCGCTCCTGGCCGTCCGAGAAATCGACGCCGAAGACCCGCCCCTGACCGGGGATGCCAATGTATTCGAGCGCGGGCAGGTCGCCGGCCTTGGTGGTGCGCAGCCAGTCGTTGTCCCTGGGGAACGGACGAACGGTTTCGCTGTGCAGGCCGTCGACGTAGATCTCGACGGCGTCGGTGTCCCAGGTGCTTGTGTGGCCGACGATGAGCGCGTCGTCGCGGACGATCACGGCGATGTAGATGAGCTGTTCCTTGGGGTCGTAGCCCACGGAAAAGCAGGCGCTCAGGTCGGGGCTGGTCGTGAGGAAGGCGTGTTCACGCGGGCCTGGTCCGTTGGTGAAGGGGAACTGCTGCATGTTCTCGATGGCGTGGCGGGGCATGGCGACGGGCCAGTCCTTGAGATCGCCGTCGATCGTGATTCCGGTAAGGGCGGGCGCGTCGACCGATTGGGCGCGGACGTGAGGCGCGATGCCGGCGAGCCGGCGGTCGCTGCAAAAGAGGACGTACTGGCCGTCGGGCGAGAACGCCAGGTCGTCGATCCTTTGATCGAAGCCTTCCTTTTCGAGCCGAGTCGGCGGGCCGGGCTTGCTACGATCGACGGCGTAGAGGGCTTGCCCATGCTTGGGGTCGCGGCCGACGAAGACGCATCGGCCCGTCGCCGGCGAATAGATCGGGAACGACGGGTCGACGCCGTCGCCGCGTTTCCAGAGGATCTCCTTGACCTGGGTCGCGGCGGGCTGGGAGACGTCGAGCAGGGCGATCGATTTGGCCTTGTCCTGGCCGATCACGGCGACGATGGTCGACACGCCGGCCCAGCTTGGGGGCGAGAGGATCCGGGAGTCGGCGAGCGTGACCACGCCCCCGTTTTCGGGCGTGACGTCGACGATGGTGACGCGGGTTGGCACGTCCAGGAGCATGGCCATGAACTGGTTCGCGACCGGCGCCCAGCGGGGCCGGCCCAGGCCGCTCAGGAACTCGCGCTGGGATCCGTCGGCCGCCATCAGCCAGAGCCCCGCTTCGGGGGGCCGGCCGTAATTGGCGTGGAAGAAGATAACGCGCTCGGCGGTGGGCGAGAAATCGGGGTCGCTCCCCGGGCCCAGGTCGCCGAGTTGTAAACGGCCGTCGAGGATTTGCAGCGTCTTGATCCGCGAGAACGGTCGAGCGACCGGTTGGCCTTCCTCGGAGGTTCCGGCGGCGAACACGATCCGCTTGCCGTCGCGCGACCAGGCGGGCGACCGGCAGATGGCGTGCCAGGGTTCGGGCTCGTTGGCGATCAGGGTCGGCTCGCCTCCGGCGGCGGCGATCACGAACAGCCCCCTCTGGTCCGGGGCCGAGGAAGGCCGGGCGGGGTAAAGCCCGAGCTGACCGGCCAGCTCGGCGACGGCCGGGTTGCGAGCGGCCGGGGCCGGCGCGGGCTGTTGTTTCTTGGGCTCGGGCTCGGCCTTTGGGGTCTGGGCCGCGCACTGCCCGGCCCCGACGAGTACGATCAGCATCCCCCACGCGGTCCCGACGATGGTCCTGGATGCCACGGTCGACTCCTTGTTGAATCTCGAGGGGTTCTTTCTCCGACGAATGTCGCGTCCACATAATCTACTGGTCGAGAGCGCGCGCCGCCAGAGCGGCTCGGGCGGGTGGCGCGCCTTGCCGATGCGGGTGTTTTGGGGCGAATCGATCAGGAGATGGCGATGACGCCTTTGCCGTGGATGTTGGCGTTGTTGGCCTGGGTTGCCTTCACCTCCTCAGCGCCACCCTTGCCAAAGGTCACGCCGTCGGTGAAGGTGTGCGACCCGTGATCCGACGGCTGGAACTGGTAGGTTTGGTTCTGGAATGATGCGAGGCCGAGTGTCCAGGGGATCGGGGGAGGCAATTGCAGGTTGATGTAGAAATGTTTTCCAAAGGTGGTCGCGGAATCGGTGGGGCTGGTGATGTGGACCGTGCCGGTGTAGTTGGTCACGGGCTGGCCGGCGGAATCGAGCGCGGTCACGGTGAAGGTGATGGGCTCGCCGATCCGGCCGAATTTCACCGCCGGCGTGACGCGAAACGAGGTTGTCCCGAGGGGTGTGACGTCGATGGCCAAGGGGGTCGACGTCTCGCTGGGGTCGATCTTGCCGCCGGGCTCGACGTATCGGGCGATGATCCAGTAGGTGCCGACCTTGGTGAGCTTGTTGGTGGCGAAGCTGGTCGCGCCTGTCTTGTTCAGTTTGGACTCGCCAAGCACGACGGGGTTGGGGGAATCGATCAGGAATTCGATTTTGCCCGCGCGGATCGGCCGGCCGGTCGTGGAGCTGGCGTCGGTGGCGATGAAGGTCACGTCCTGATGGATCTGGACCTGCGGCGTGGGGGTCTTGAGCACGAGTCCGCGCGCGAGGGCGTCGATCGGGGTCTCGGCGGCGTGGGCCGTCGTCGCCGATTGCACGATTCGCGTCTCGAGGGGCTCGAGCTCGAGCATCCGCCTGCCGCCCTGACGATGCGCCATGTCTCCGGTCCTCGCTCGCTCGCGCGCGGCCTCAATTCGGCCGCCCGCGGCGACCCTCCGATCGAGTCGGTTTTTTCCATCGTCTGATCGACGCGTCACGAGAGGAACGCCAAGCCGGAAATCCCGGCCGGCGGGCGCGAGGGTAATCGATCCCTGGACTTTGTCAAGATCGATCGGCGACCGAGGAGCCGGTCAAGGGCCGGGATGGTACGGGCCGAGTCTGGCGGCGAGTCTCGTTTTATCGCAATGATGAGGCGGTCGGCGCGACTCGGTTTGAGTGGCGAGAACTGTTGTGGACGTCTTTCAGTAGGAAGGGATCTGAGTGGCGTTCATGGGTCGAGCCGAGTCTGGCATGTCGCGCGAGGCGTGGAACCTTTGAAGGGGGCGAGCCGAGCCATGTTGCCGCGAAGGGTGTTTACAAGGGGCCTGGGGGCTCTGCTCGCGACCGGGGCGATGGCAACTGGCGCGGCCGCCCACGCCTATCAGGCCGCCGAGCCAGATCCGGCCGCTGCGCGGGCCGGTGCGGCGACGAACCGCGAGGGATCGGTGGTCGCCAGTCCCACCGAGGGATTGCTGACCGTTACGGGCGTGGTCCACATGAGGGACGGCTCGCCGGCCGTGGGGGCGACCGTGCGATCGGTTACCGAGTCGGACGAGGCCCCGATCGTCGCCCGCACTGACGCATCTGGCCGGTTCCAGATCCAGTCGGTGTTTGGCAACGGCTGTCGCCTGCATGCCAGCTCGGCCGACGGTGGTCAGCAGGCGGTGCTGAAGGTCCGGTCAGCCGTCCGTTCCGCGCTCGCGGCCCCTGTCGAGCTCAAGCTCTTGCCGGCGCTCAGCCATGAAGTGGTCGTGATGTCGGAAGGGCGGCCGGTGGCCGGAGCGCGGGTCGCCGCCCTGGGGATCGACTTCCAGGTTCAAGGCGTCACCGGCGAGGATGGCAAGGCGCGGCTGCGATTCCCCGCGCGCGAACGAATCGACGACCTGGTCGCCTGGCACCCCACTCTGGGGGTCGCCGGCAAGCAAGACCCCGAGAATCGCCCTCGCGAGGGATCGACCCGGCTCTCGCTCCTTCCGCCCGCTCCGCTGCGGATCCAGGTGATCGACGCCGATGGCAAGCCGATCGGTGGAGTGGAGCTCGCCCTGAGCGTCCGCACCGAGGATTCGGATGGGATCCTCGCGGGCTGTCTCGAAGCGTCGCACGTCCGCACGGACGCCGCCGGGGCGGCGATCGCGCCGTGGACCCCGCGCGAAAAGTTGAAATACGTCGGTGTGGAGTCTGTCGGGGCCGATTGGAAGATCGATGAGACCGACCTGGGGCGGATCGGGGCCGGCGTGATCACGGTTCACGCCCGACGCCGGCGGACCGTCGGCGGCCGTCTCGTCATGCCCGCCGGCGCTCGTGCCCAGGGCATTCTGATCAAGGGCTTTGGCGGCGGACTCACGAGCAACGGACATTTCACTTACGCCCGCGCGCGTAAGGACGGGACGTTCGACATCGGCGTCTGCTCCGATCACGGTTACGTGCTGGCGATCGACGACCTCGAGTGGGCCGGCGACCCCTGGTCGGGGCTGATCCTGGTGCAAGATACGGCCAGGCCCGCCGAGATCACGATGTCGGTCTATCCCGCGACGCCCTTGACGGTGCGCGTGGCGCGTGGGCCGGGGCGCGAGCCCGTCGCCAACGCCTGGGTCGAGCTCAACAGAGGCGGGCAGGTGAACTGGACTGATCGCACCGGCAAGAAACATTCGGGGTCCGGTGGCATTCGGAGCTGGCTCACGACCGACGCCCAGGGCGTGGTCCGGATGGGCGTGGGCAAGGGAAGGCACACGGTGCGCTTGAGCTCGGCCGACTGGGCCGAAGAGCGGCGGGTCGAGGCGACCTCCGGCGTGCCCCTCGAGATCGAGTTTCACCGCGCCTGGCTTGGCAAGCGGCGCGTCGCCGGCTGGTTGATGTCCGAGGGGGCGCGTTTTACGCCTTCCAGGGCGCTCATGGTCCGCGCCTGGGCGCCGCGACCAGCCGGCCCGATCCCTCCCGATTTTGCACCCGTGGTGCACCCCGACGGCTCGTTTGAAGTCGCGTTCGACGCCGAATCGGCCGCGCTATTCTTCTTCGATCGCCCGCATCAGCGCAGCGGTTTCGCGGAGCGGCTTCAAGGCGGAGTGGATCTGGAAGTGACCATGGAGCCGACGGCGACCTTCGGCGGAACGCTGGTCGACGATCACGCTCGGCCCGTTGGGGCGAGGACTCTGGAGATGTATCTGGATGGGTCGGGGGGCACGCTCCTCGCGACCGCGCGGACCGACCGCGCCGGGCGTTTTCGCTTCACCGGCGTCCCGACCGGGGTGGCGCTTGAGTTCAGCACCCCACGCGAGGTCGAGGGGTCTCGGTATTCCATCGTCGAGGATCGACGCATGTTCACACCTGGTGAGGTCAGGGATCATGATCGGTTGACGCTTCATCGGGAAGATTCGTCGTCGCCCTTCGCGAGCTTTGCCGAGCCGCTGGCCCGGAGTGTTGAGAGGATTTGCCGGGACGCCCGTTCGAGCGGTCTTCGTGGACTGGCGGTGGTCGTGGGCGATGATTCTGGGGATGCGGCCAGGATCGTTGATCAGTTATTAGACCATGAGGACGAGCGGCGCTCGCGGGTGGTTCTGAGCTATTTGCCCGTGCGCGTGGGTTTGGCTCAGCTCAAGCGCGAGGCCGCGATCGTCGCCGGGTACGGCTGGCCAAGGCCGGTGCTGGGCGAGATCGTGCTGGTCGCGCTCGACGGCGACCAAAAGACGATCGCGACCCGGCGGCTGGCGACGACCCATGTCGCCTCCGCGGTGGACGACGGCATGGAGTTTCTCAAGCGGCACGGACCGCCCCAGCGCGACGCCCTGAGGCTGCTGGCGGAGGCTCGAAACCAGGCCCAACGGAGTGGACGACGCGTCTGGGTCGTTTACGGCGGGCCGAGGTGCGGCCCGTGTTTTCGGCTCGCCCGCTGGATTGAAGATCAGCAGGCGGTCCTCGACAAGGATTTCGTCGTGGTCAAGCTGATGGAGGGCGTCGACCTCCACGTCGACCAGGCGATCGTCGGGCTTCCCATCAAGATCGGGGATGGAATTCCCTGGTTCGCGTTCACCGAGCCCGACGGCACGGTCCTGGCGATCAGCCGAGGGCAGGCTGGTAATATCGGATTCCCCCGCGCAGAGGAAGGAATCCGCCATTTTCGTCGGATGCTCGAGGCCGCGGTACGGCGGACGACCGCCGACGAATTGGATCGACTCATGATCTCGCTTGCATCCGGCCGGTGAGTCGAATCCAAGACGCGGATCAGTGGTGGACGCGTCGCGTCGGCTCTCGGCGCCTTCTATTCTTGGAGCGTTAGGGCCTGTGCATTCATAATTCCGCCAATTGGAAGGTTTGTGGCGTAGGCTTCCAGCCCGCGCCACAAGGATTTGTAAAGGTTATTACCGCGCGAGTCCTCACTCCGCGGCGTCGGCCGGCTGGTGGACCCACAAGGGGCTGGCCCAGGCGATCTGGCCGTCTTCCTGGATCACCCGGACGTAGTACCACGACAGCCCGGCCGGGCGGTTCTTTTCGTCGTCGGTCCAGCGGAACGCGACCCGCTGTTTCCTGGGCTCGGTCGAATAGGCGAAGCGGAAATCCTTGATGACGTCGACCCGCGCGATGGGGCCGGTCCCGTGGGCGACGATGTCGAGCGCGACCGGGCCGGTCGCGATGAATTCGTCACCCATCACATGATCACCCGAGCGAACGTCCATGATGATATTGTCGGTGGCCGCGTAGCAGTGGCGGCGGCGGAATGCGTCGAGGATCGCGGGCCGGGTCGCGTCCTCGGCGAGTGCGACCGCATAGCTAATATGGGTCGAGATATGATCGCTCGATGCCTGGAAGCCGATCTTGTATTGCATGGCGAGCGCGTTCCAGACCATCCCCAGGGGGCGCCAGCCGCCGATCGATTCGCCGGGTCGGCGGGCGCCTCGGGGCGCGCCCAGATATTCATATGATTGGCGGTGACCTTGGAAGATTTCGACCATGGGCTCGAGCTCGGGGTTCATGTCGCGCCAGTCGGTGCCCATTCCGGTCGCCGAGGTGTGGGATGCGCAGACGCCGCCGTGTTCTTTCAGGTAGTCGTAGAACATCAGGGTGTCGGCGTCGACGACGCCGAGCGGCCCGACCAGGCGGGGGAGGGTGCGGACTCCGCGGTGGTCGAACATGGCGTTGCGGTGGCCGTGGGGATAGGAATTGCTGCGTTCGTAGCAATACATGGGGGTGAATCGGGGCGAGGCGGTGTAGAGGTCGGTGGTTTTCTGGACCAGCCACCAGGTGTATTCCTTGCCGCCGCCGTTGTCGTGGTCGCCGTCGCCGATCCAGTCGAGGCCGCCGGCGTCGATGGCGTAGCGCCACATGTCCTCGAGCGAGCCGTCCGAGCCGCCGTCGGCGGAGATTTCGGAATGGCGGTGGAACTCCCCGCGGAGCAGGCGATAGGTCTTGCCGGCGGCGGTGATGCGGTAGCCGCGGATGCGTTCGAGATCCTCGGCTTCCTGGGGATGGACGGGCGCGGCGGTCGAAGGGGTCTCGACCTCGGCGAGCCGGGGCGATTCGAGGCGGTCGTGAGAGGTGAGCGCCGAGGCTTCGAGGTCGACGTTGTAGGTGCCGGGGGGCGAGCCCTGATTGGTGTTATACATGCGCGAGAGGGCGGGCGTCGTTTCGACCTCGCGGCGCAGCCGGCCGTCGGTGCTGTGGATGATGAGCATGGGGCCGCTTCCCGGCTGGACCAGGGCCGCCCGGTTGTCGAGCAGGCCGTCGCTTCTGGAGAGCGTCCGAGGCGGCGTCCACGCGCGGCCCGAGAGGCTCGTGACGTGCCCGGTCCAGACAGCGCCGATGACATAGGTCGCGTTCGCGCCCCAGATTGCTTCCTGGCGATGGCGGAACGCGAGCCAGGGGCGTCCGTCGCGGTCGACGGCGAGGCGGGCGTAGGCGTTCATCCGGCCGAGCTGCGGCTGGGCGTTGGCGAACGGGTCGGGCGCGCGCGCGATCTTGCGGCCGTCGACGCAGGCGACCTCGACGTTGCTGCGGCGATAGAGGCTCGAGCCGGTTCCCTCGATCAGGTTGGAGGCGTCCTTGCCCCAGTTGGGGGTTCGCGATTCGTAGGCGACCCAGACGCGGCCTTGGGCGTCGGCCGCGATGCTCGGCCGCGCCTGGAACAGCGGCCCGCCCGCGACCGTGATCGGGGCGGCGAGTGTTCCGTCGGGCTCGCGGGTGCGCAGCACGACGTCGAAGTCGCCGGTTTGATAGCTGTCGAACGCCACGTGCACGCGGGCGCTCGAATCGACGGCGATCGAGGGCGACCATTCGTCGGCGGGCGTTTCGGTGAGTGCGATGGGTGTGAGCGGGCCCGCCTGGGCCGCGGTACAGGGGGCGAGCAGGATGTCGGCCTGGCCCTTGATCCAGGCTTGCCAGGCGATCCAGATCGAGCCGTCGGGGGCGGGCGCGAGCACGCAGTCGGCGTCCGCGCCCGGTCGATCGGTGAGCGCGATCACCGCCGAGAGAGTTCCCGTGGCGGGGTCGAGCCGGCGGCCGCGAAGGTTCCAGTCGCCTCCTTCGTTTTCGCTCCAGGCGATGAAGACCGTCTTGTCGCGCGCGGTCGCGACCGCGGGCCGCCAGACGTCGCGGCCGGGGGGCGTGACGTCGATGGGGGGGCCGTCGACGAGGTAGACGCCGTCCTTGAGCGCGAGATGGACGAGGCGAATCTGGTCGCCGCCGCCGGTGGGCTGATACTCGGCGAACGAGTTGGGCCTGCTGGTGAGCGCTGGCAGGAATTCGGGGCCGCGGGGCTCGTGCCACACGCCGGCCACCCAGACGCCCGACTGGCCGTCGGGCGCGGCAGCCGGGAAATCTTGCTGACCCGGCCCCTCGGCGATGGGCGCGGAGGGGAAAACGCGCTCGATTCGCGCCCGGCCGTCCAGGACCGGCCGCGGAGCGCCGTCGGCGAGCGAGTCGATCGCGATCGAGAAACGGCCCTGGGCGGTGTCGATCGTGAGGGTCGCCCCGGCGGCGTCCTTGATCGACAGCAAGACGCCATTGGGCGCGACGTCGCCGCCGAAGGTGCTGGGTCCGCTGGCGGCCTTGGCGAAGGCCTGCTTGCCCGCCTGTTCGAGCCGTTTCTTGAGCGCCTCGCCGCCGCGGCGGATCAGGCGGCTCTTGGCTTTCCACGCGGCCTGGCCGGTGGCGATGTCGCCGGCGCGGAACCGCAAGCCCTCGACGCCGGTGATCTCGCCGCGGTCGACCGTCGCCTTGCCGCTCCAGTCGGTGGGCGTCGGGTCGCCCACCCCCAGGATCACGCGGAGCTCGGTCAGCGTGGGGTCGAGCGGCCTGGGCGCGCGCGCCGCCGGCTCGAGGGCCGCCGCCGCGGCCGTCCCCAGAATCAGCCCCACTCCCGCCATGATCGCGACAGTTCTTTTCATGATTATTCTCCATGCCTTTGTCGATCGGGGATCATTCGGATGGTTCGAGCGCCTTGGGATCGGCGTCGACCGCGCTGCTCATGGGGTTGGCCTCGGGGGCGGCGTAGGTCGCGACCGCGCCGCGGGCCGATCTGGGAAACAGTTCCTGGGTTCGCTCGATGGCGACGATCCGCCAGCCTGGCCCCGCGGGTTCGAGACGGTAGACCGAGCGCGCCTGGCGATCGGCCTGGACCGAATCGACGGCGATCGCGACGCCGTCCCCGGCGGGCTCGGGGGCGAAGACGGCGTGGCTTTTACTGGCGCGGGCGGCCAGGCGCAGCCGGTCGGCGAAGGCCGCTCGGCCGGCCTCGTCGACTTCGCGCTCGACCCGGTCGCGGAAGTCGCCGCCCAGCGAGTCGAGATATGCGGAGACGTCGCCGCGACGGGCGCTGTCGAGGAACCGCTCGAGATGTTGCGTCGGAGACGCGCTTGCCGGGGTTTTGACGGCGGCGGCGCGGTCGTGTCGCGCGGGGGCGAGGCGGATCATCAGGGCCAGGATCGCGACCGTCGCGGCGAGCGCGGCCGCGCGGTTGCCGGCGGCTCGGGTCATGGCTCGGCTCCCGGAGATTTGGCGTCGATCGGGCTCGCGCGCAAGGCGTTCCGCGGCGGCTCGGGCTCGATCACGCTCATGTCGAGGGATTGATCAGAATCGACCACGACCGTTTTCCGCAGCCTGGGCAAGAGCTCGGCCAGGGCCTCGAGGAGCAGCCGGGTCTGGATGGCCGCGGGGTTGCGCTGCTTTTCGGCGAGTACGCGGGCGAAGCGGTCGGCCTCGCCGCGGGCGGGCTCGACCAAGCGGCTCACGCGGCCGGCCGCGCGGTCGGCGATGGCCTGGGCGCGGCCGCGGGCGTCGGACTGGGCGCGGTCGCGGTATTCGAGGGCGCGGGTGACGGCCCTGCGCTTGTCGCTACGGGCGCGGGCGGCGTCGGCGAAGGCGGGCGCGACCTCGCTGGGCGGGGCGACGCGGCCCAGCCGCACCGCCGTGATCGCGATACCGAGCTGGTGGTCGTCGGCGAGCGCCTGCATTCGCCGGCCCAGGCGCAGCGCGACCTCGGCGCGGCCGGTCGTGAGCAGGGCGTCGATCCCGGAATGGGCGAACTCGTCGGCCGCCGCCCACCGCGCCTGCTCGGCCACGAGCGCCTCGAGCTCGCGCGCCTGGAACAAATAGAGCGCTGGCTCGCGCACCCGGTACTGGACCAGCACCTCGGCCGCGATCAGGTTCAAATCGCCGGTCAAGAATTCGTCCATGGAAGGGTCAAAGGCGCTCGCGGCCGGTGAATCGCCCGGCCCGGGGGCGCCCACCTTGAGCGTGAGGGTGCGTCCGAGCTTGACGCGATCGGCCTGCTCGACGCCCCACGGCAGGCCCCAGTGCAATCCGGGGCCTTCCGGCTGGGGCAAGACGGCGCCCAGTCGGCGCACGACGGCGACCTCGTCGGGACCGACCAGGCGCAGGCCGCTGGCGGCATAGCAGGCGAGCGCGAGCGCGAGCCAGGCGAGGGTTCGGTTCATGGTGTCTTGGCTCCTCGGGCGGCGACGGGGGCGGTCGAGCCGTTCTTGGGCGGTTGCGGCTCGCGGGCCGGCTCGGGCAGACCTTTCGAGAGCAAGCGCAAGAATGGGCTGTCGGCCGAGAGCACGAGGGTGGTCCTGGAGTCGAGCGCGGCCCGGTAGGTCTCGAGGGTCTTCAGGAACTGGTAAAACGCCGGGTCGGCGGCGTGGGCCTCGTTCAGGATCCGGGCGGCCCTGGCCTCGGCCTCGCCGATCACGCGGGCGGCGGCGGATTCGGCCTGGGCGAGCGTGATTTCGCGCTCGCGGTCGGCGGCGCTCGTGATGATGCGGGCCTGGCTCTCGCCCTCGGCGCGGGTCGCGGCGGCGACTCGTTTGCGCTCGCTGCGCACTTGCTCGAAGACCGCCCCGCGCACTTCCTCGGGATAGCCCAATCGCCGCGGCCGAACCGCCGTCACGATGAGCCCGTAATCCTCGAGCGCCTGGCCGCGCACCCGCTCGGTCGCCGCCTGGGCCAGAGCCTCGAGCCCGCCTTGCCCCGACACCGACACCAGATCGGCCAGATCCTTGCCACCCAGTTCGGCCGCCAGGATCGAGGCCGCCATCTCCTCGAGCCGCAGCCGCGCCTGGGCCTCGCCCCGGACGGCGGCGATGAACCGCTTGACGTCGCCGATCCGCCAGGTCGTGTACCAGGCGATCTCGAGGTTTTTCTTGTCCCTGGTCAACATCTCGCGCGGCGGCGGCAGGTCGAGCTGTAGCCGCCGATCGAATGAACGTGTCGACTGATAAAAGCGCTTAAAATGAAGACCCGGCTCGTCGATCAAACGGACAGGTTTGCCGAATTCGGTGACGAGGGCGGATTCGGTCTGGTCGACGATCACGATCGACCGGGCGGCGGCGATCGCCACGAGGGCGACCGCGATCGCGAGTAGGATTGTTCCCCGTCGTCCCAGGGTGCGTCGCGTGGTCATGGTCAATCCTCGGGCTCGGGGGCCGTGGTCGCGGCATCGAGTGGTTTCAGGGGTAGGGTTCCAGGCGCGTCGCCGCTGAGCCAGACGTGGCGGCGGCCGCGGGCGCGGGGGTCGAGCACGAGCTTGGGCCGGCCGGCGAGCGCCTGTCCCCAGGCGGTCCAGAGGGCGGTGAGTTCGTCGAGCGCGGGGTGCAGCGCGTGGGCCGTCGACCTGGCGAGCACGGCGGCGTTTTCGCCGTCCGCGCGGCCGACCAGCTGGGCGCTTCTGACCTGGGCCAGATCGCCCACGGCCGCCGCCTGGGCGAGCGCCCGGGCCTTGATCTCGGCCGCCTCGCCCTCAGCGCGGTTCAGGCTGACCATGAAGTCCGAGCCCGCGGCCGAGACGTCGCGATACGCCGGCACGACCTCGCGCGGGGGATGGGCGTCGACCAGGCTGGCTCGGCCGACCACGACCGCGAGACCCGACCGCGAGCACTCGTCGCGAACCCGGCGTGCGATCAGGCGCTCGAGCGTGCGCCTTTCGCCGACCAGGAGCGCGTCCAGGGGCGCGCGGCTCACGACCTCGCGAAACACGCTCTCGACGACCGCCTCGACGCCGGCCTCGAAGTCCACGACGCCGAAGACCATCCGCTCGAGCGCGGCCGGGTCGGGGCGGTATTCGACCAGAGCTTGAAGCTCGATCAACTGGTCGTCGCCGGTCACGAACAGGGCTTGTTCGTCGCGGGGCGCGCCGTGGGTCGCGCTCCACGAGAGCGGAGCCCGGTCGCGCGCGGAGCCCCCGGGCCCGACCCGCGCGACGCGGATGCGCTCGGGCTCGACCTTGATCGTCGTCTCGATCGGGATTGGCCAGCGCAGGTGTAAACCGGGCTCGAGCGCCGGCGGCGTGTATCGCCCGAACCGGCGGACCAGGCCGACCTCGCCCGGTTCGACGACGACGATTCCCGTGCCGAAAAGGGCGATCGCCGCCGCGGTTGCGCAGGTCCACGCGACGGGCCCGCGCCTTGTCCAAAGCGCGTCCAGGGCGTGATCGAGCGCGTGGCCGAGGTCGAGCTCCCGAACGCGCTCGAGACCCCGCGCGAGCCGCTCGAATACGGTGCGCCCGCTCAGGATCTGAATCGCGCTTGCGAGCACGAGCAGCGAGCCCACCTGGTGCAGGAGCGCGGCGGCGACGGGCCCGAGCAGGCTCAGGCCGGCCAGGACGACGGCGATGGAGTTGAGCCCGAAGGCGAAGACGACGATGTTGAAGCGAATGACCTGGGCGGTCATGCGGGCGATGCGGACGGCCTCGGGGATCGCGGCCAGGGGCGCGCCCAGGAGCACGATCGAGCCGGCCTCGGACGCCAGATTGCCGACCTGGCCGGCCACCGCGAGCCCGACGTCGGCCTTCATGAGCGCGAGTGCGTCGTTGACCCCGTCGCCGACCATCGCCACCACCCGCCCCTCGCGCCTGCGCTCCTCGACCCAATCGGCCTTGGCCAGCGGAGTGAGCTCGGACAGGGCCGCCTTGACGTGGACCCTCCGCGCCACGGCCTCGACGGCCGCGCGGCGATCGCCGCTCAGAATCGCCAGATCCCGCACGCCCAGGCGCCTGATGTCGCGGATCGCGTCGTGCGCTTCCCGGCGAACCCGGTCCCGCGCGCCCACCACCCCGCACACCCGGCCGTCGACGGCGATCAAGAGCGCCGTCTGGCCCGAGCGATCGAGCGCCTCGAGCGCCTGATCGACCTCGGGCTCGATCGCGATCCCCCGCTCCTCGAC
>DAIDHE010000270.1 GCA_027459775.1 Planctomycetales bacterium
TCGGGAATCGTTCCTGGCGCTTCCGCCGCACGCAGTCGGGCTTTTTCAAGCTGGCGGATCGTGAGATCGCTGAGCTGGCCCTTTTGCTCGAGAAATCGCTGGATTGCCTTGATGAAATCCGGCTGGCCCACAAACCGCGACAACTCAACGTTCCGTTTGACTTGCTCCTCCGTGTGCGCAAGGCTGACATCGGTCGAGGCGGCCCAGCTTGCCTCTTGCGCCGCCGTTTCGAGCGGCAGCCAGCCCTGGACGTAGGTCTCCAAAAACGCGCGGGCCTCTTGCTCGAGGGTCACGGTCGAGGCGCGAACGGCGGCCTCGAAGCCCCCGGCGGTCGCTGCTAGGGCGCCTCTGAGAAAATCACGACGACCGGCGATGTGGCCAGGCTTGGTCATGGCGTGTCGAACTCACTGTTGCTTGGAGAGGCGAAAAGAAAGAAGGCGGCCTTAGCGGTCCAGAGCCGCGCCCAGATAAGGCCAAGGATGCCGATGAGTGGTGGCGGTCTGCAAGAGGCAAGGGGTGACGAAGAATACGATCGCGCGGCGTGATGAGGCAGTTTTGGGCTCGAGAGCCGTGGTTTGCACTTGTTCAGCGAATACAATGGTTTTAGGATAAGATGATCTGATGCCGGGGGTGATCCGGAAGGATTGCTTCGAGGTCGCGACGGGCGGAGGGATCGCAATGCGAATCGTACGCGAGTTCTGGGTTTGGAAGGCCGTCATCGTGGTCGCGGTGTCGTTAGGGTTGATCGGCACGGCGCTAGCGCAAGCGCAGCGAACCAAGCGAGAGCCGCGGAAAGCAAATCGCGAGGCGGCCGGCGCGCCGCTCAAGAAGCCCCGTCCCGACGCCGCCGACCCACTTGCCGTGGGCTTGGGCCAGATGACGAAAAAGGCGACCGCCGGGGGATTTCATTACACGTTTCACCTGAAGTCGTACGACGGCGCCCCGCTCGCGGCCAGCTATTACCCGGCGAAGTCGGGCCCATCCGCGCCGGTGGTCATGCTGGTTCACGAAGCTGGGCGCTCGCGCAAGGATTTTGAGGACGCCGTGCTCGACCTCAAGGGCCAAGGTCTGGCCGAGCACCTCCAAGGCTTGGGCTTCGCCGTTCTGTCCTACGACCTCCGCGGTCAGGGCCAAAACCCGCGCCGACCCATGTCGTCCGGAGACCGCACGCTTTTCATCGGAGATCTTCAAGCGGCTTATTTCTTTCTCGTCGATCGCCATAATCGCGGTGATCTGAATCTGACCAAGCTGGGGATCGTCGCCCTGGGCTCTTCGGCCAACATGGTCGCCGCTTGGGCCATCCAGCCGGGTGCGGCCGTTACCACCGAAGGCCGGATGAGCGATGTCAACGCCCTCGTGATGGTTTCGCCCAAGCCCGATGGTTTCGGCTATATCCTGGGGCACCTTGTCAACACCCTCACCCCGCGGATCCCGCTGCTGCTTCAGGCCGGCGAGCGCGACGTCCCGTCCAAGGACGCCATTCAGTCGGTTCGCGCCCGCGTCGAGCGCGCCCGGCTCAACAAGATCGAGCTCTATCCTTCGTCGTTGCAAGGTTATAAACTCCTACGTCTCGAACCCAAAGCCGCACTGGGCATCGTGCGATTTCTCGACGGAACGCTCAAGAATCGAGCCGTTGAGTGGGAACCGCGATACAACCTGACGCCAATCTCGTACAGCGGCATTCACGTCGTCGCCAATACAAAAACGTCGAGCGCCGCCGCCAAATCCAAGGACGTCCCCGCCAAGGCCGAACCAGCCCCCGCCAAGGCCGCACCAGCGCCCGCCAAGGCCGCTCCCCCCGATCCCAAGCCGGCCCCCGCGAAGGAGGCTGCTCCTCCCGCTCCCAAACCCGCTGCGCCCGGCAACTGAAACCCCAATGTCAACCCAGGCCCAATCAAACCCGACCGAACAACGCCCCTTTCCAAAATCACGGCAAAGCCTACAATAAATTCGTGTGGGACAATTGTCATAGTGTGTCGTCGCCACCGAGCCGCGGGCGACGGCAATCGAGCCAAACGGGATCGGCATCTCGAGGAGTGGATCTCGATGACTTACGTCTCGGAAGACCCGTGGATGATCGTGCTGAGCCTGGTTCTGCTAGGTGGATCTTTCTTGATTGCACTCAAGACCACGGGCCAGGGAAAGTATCTGATCTGGGCGGCGTCAGCGCTGGGCTTGGCCGGGCTGCTCCTGGCCGTGGAGTGGTTTTGGGTGACGGACAACGAGCGGATCGAGCGGGTGGTCTACGACCTCAGGCGGGCCGTGGCCGCATCCGATGTCGAGGGGGTGCTGGTTCATCTGACGCCCGATGTCGAGTATTCCCAGGGCGAGCTCACACTGTCGAGCGATGGGACGCGCGACCTGGTGCGGAACAACCTGAGCCGTGCGAAGTTCGACTTTGTCCGCGTGAGCGACCTTCGCACGAGCCATGGCGAGCAATCGCGGCGCGGCGCGGCCGAGTTTCGGGTGTATGCCAAGGGAAGCCTGGATACGTCGCTGGCCACCTTGAGCATGGGGACTGCCGACTCGGCCTGGTCGCTGGGTTTTGAGGAGACCTCGAAAGGCGTGTGGAAGGTCAACCGAATCACCGCGCTCTCCGCGCCCCAGGGAATCATGACCTCGACGCCAGCCCCGATCAACGGCGGACTCGGACTGGATCCCGGACGGATTCGCCGGCTTGCCTCGCCGCGCTCTTTCGGCCGCGGGGCGCCGGGAAGCCGCAACCCGTAAGCCCGACCCGCCGCGCCCGGGTGCATGGAACGTCGTATCCACATTCTCAGCGCGGACCGGGCTGATTCTTGATATCAGGATATTCGAGGATGATAAGCTTGTGCTCCTTCTCGTCGTACCCATACTTTTGATATGGGGGGAGCTGGGGCAGGGCGATGTTGTTGGCCTTGATGATCTCGGCCATGAACTCGTCATAGTCCTTGGGAAACCGATCGTTGGTCGCGTGATACAGGTCGAGAGCGTGCTGGATCGAAAGAATCGCCGTCTGGCCGATGATCGAGACATAGGCGTTTCCCTGAAGACTGATCGGATCCTTGGCAACGATCCGGGTCGAGCCCACCTGGGCGCCTCCCTTTTGAAGCTCGACAGCGGCGTTCCGCACATCCTGGGTGCGCTGACCGATGATGGGACCGGAATTCGCTGGGGCCTGGGCTTTTGCACCTGTGCCCGCGGGCTTTGATCCTGGGTTGCGCTCTTCCTCGCAACCAGCCGTCGCCACGATCAGGCAGACGGCCAGACCATGGATCCGCCATGATGAGAATCCCACGGGCGATCGATTCCAGCAGCGAAAGCGGAGTGACATGACTGGTGCTCCAGGGGTCGAGTCCGCCGCGATCCCGGCTAGTCCCATTTCCAGGCGGCGACCTGACGGATCTCGTCGTAACGGGTGAGGTCAAAATGAAGCGGGGTCACCGTGATATATCCCTCGCAGAGGCCGGTGACGTCGGTCTCGGGCCCTTCGAGGTGATACGGCGGGTTGTAGGTCATCCAGTAATAGGTGCGCCCGCGGGGGTCTTGCCTGCGCTCGAACCCCTCGCCGTATCGACCGAGCCCCATAGGCACCACGCGAACGCCCCGCGGCTCGCCGCGCGAGTGGGCGGGCAGATTGACGTTATAGAGCGAGCCGGCCGGCGGGTTGTTGGCCAGGATTTTCTGGATGACCCTGGCCGCGTGGGCGGCCGCGTGGCGATAGTCGAAATGCTCGGACAGTTCCAGCGAGACCGCGATCGAGGTGATCTTGAAAAAGGCCCCCTCAATGGCCGCCGCGACAGTACCCGAATAGAGCACGTTGATGCCTGCGTTCGAGCCGGAATTGATCCCCGAGACGATGAGATCCGGAGGCCGGGGCAAGAGCTCGCAGATCCCCAGTTTCACGCTGTCGGCGGGGCTCCCCTCGACCATCCAGCCCAGGATCGCGCCATCCTCGTCGTCGACCTGCTTGACAACCAGGGGCGAGAGCAGCGTGATCGAGTGCCCGACGCCGCTTTGTTCCTTGGCCGGCGCCACGACGGTGACCTCGCCGAGCTTCATGAGCTCCTTGCGCAGGGCGCGAAGCCCAGGCGCGAATACACCGTCGTCATTCGTCAGAAGAATCTGCATCAGCGCGATTTCGCCCCTCGAGAGATGCGGCTTGCCTTGTTCCTGGCGATCGTAACGGGATGCGCCAAGAACCGTCAATCGTTGCCTCCGCCGTGAACGGAAGGGCGGGCGTCTGGAAATCCAGATTCTGACCTGAACCACCGCGCCATTCCTCGACGCCACGAGGTCGGTGGCTGAGAATGGCGCTCCAGCCCTTGTTTGGGATCGTGAAGGGCGCATCTCGCCCGGTGATGGCGTCCGATGGCGCAAGTGCAAGGGGTTTTTTGCCTTTGAATTCCATGTGTCGTGCTTCAGCGTGGCACAATGCGGCAGTTTCGACATCTTTTTGACGCGGTTTTCGAGGGATCCGACGCACTTTGGAGGGTCATTTCGAGCATCATGCGACGCCTTCGCGCGTCGAAAGCCCTGGCTTGGCCCCTGGACCAGCCCGTCATCCCGAGGCCGTCGGATAGGTTGTCGCGTACCGCCGATGTCATGCCAAGGGCCTTGAAAACAAGGTGGCTGAAACCCGCCATGGTGGGTGTGCTCCGAGGATTGCCATGACTGACTTCCGGAACACGTTCGCCGGGAACAAGGGTGCGATGAGCGATCGTTCTCGCGAGACCCGAGGCGGTCGACATGAGAAAGCGAACCGCGCCGAGCCCGAAAAGCTGCTCCGCATCGCGTGCGTTGAACCGCCCTGGTCCCTCATCGCGCGCTCCCTCGCGCACATGGTTGGCGCATCCTCTCGCGCCCATCACAACCCGTCCTATCAGACTAACGCCGGTTTTGGTTCCCTTGATTGCAACCGCGCTGGATTTGCTTGATCCTTGATCGTAATTCACATGAGATCAACGAGTTAAAATTTCGAAAAAAAGTTTCGAGCCGTCCATTGTCGCGCGCCCCGACCAGTCACCTGGCCATGTGCCGCCGACTGTGACGGACGAGACCGTCCCTTGGCGGTATCGCTCTCAGGAGCTCGTGAGCCAGACCCCATTCGCTCGAGTCCGTCGCCATCGAGTGTCGAGCAGCGATGCCGGGACGGCGCGCGACTTCCAACGCGCGCGAGGCGTCGAGAGTTCCACGCCTGCCCAACCCCTTGCACCAAGGCGATTCGCATCCAATGATGGTTGCGGCACGGACGCGGGACCGGGCGCCGCGGCAACGCAACCCGAGCGCCGACCCTGGGACCATGACCAAAGAAACGCGGCACCCGCCACGGCCGACCTCCCCGTTGTTCACCTTCGGGATTAATGCGAATGCGATAAATTGTTCATGAACGAATATGTTGTTCAAGAACCCCGTCCTGCAAGGCCCCGATTTCTCTGCTTGACGCTGAACGATTGCAGCGGACGTCGAGGCGGAAAACGACGATTGACATCGGTCACGAAAACGGGCGACTCGCAAGAACATCGGGAAACCAGACAGGCGGTTCCATGGCGAGACTCGAATCGATTAGGCGCGGGGCGGCCGTGAGAGGCATCCTTCTCGACGGTCTCGTCACGATCGGCGACGTGCGCTGGCTCGGGACGGTCGCCATCGAGGTCACCTATAAGGACAGCGCGGGAAGACTCGGCAACGAATTGCTCTACCGCGACCGTGAGCCGACGCTCGAAATCGTGGAGGCGGGCAGGCCCTGGAGCTTCGACGGCGACGGTGCGCTGTTCCGCTTGCTTTCCGAGGCGAACCGCATCCGCCTGGCCTACCTTTTTGATCCGCTGCTTGCCGTCCATACGTCGCTCGTCGAGCCCTTGCCGCACCAGATTACCGCGGTCTACGGCGAGATGCTTTCCCGCCAACCACTCCGGTTTCTCCTGGCGGACGATCCCGGGGCCGGCAAGACGATCATGACCGGCCTTTTCATCCGCGAGCTGGTCGCCCGAGGCGATCTTCAGCGCTGCCTCATCGTCTGCCCGGGCAATCTCGTCGAGCAATGGCAGGACGAGCTCGACCGCAAATTTCACCTGCCGTTCGAGATCATGACCAAGGACGCCCTGGAGGCGGCAAGGACCGGCAACTGGTTCAACGAAGTTTCCCTGGCCATCTGCCGCCTCGACACGCTCAGCCGGAACGAGAATACACAGGCCAAACTCCAGCGGACCGACTGGGATCTGATCGTCTGCGACGAGGCTCACAAGCTGAGCGCGACCTATTTCGGCAACGAGGTCAAGCACACGAAACGCTACCGGCTCGGCCAGTTGCTCTCGACCTTGACCCGCCAGTTCCTGCTTCTGACCGCCACGCCGCATAACGGCAAGGAGGCGGACTTTCAGCTCTTCATGGCGCTGCTTGACGGCGATCGCTTCGAGGGCAAGTTCCGCGATGGGGTTCACGTCTCCGACTCTGGCGACATGATGCGTCGGCTGGTCAAGGAACAGCTACTCAAATTCGACGGCACGCCGCTCTTCCCCGAGCGGAAAGCGTACACGGTCAACTATGCGCTTTCGGACGGGGAAGCCGAGCTCTACAAGGACGTCACCGACTACGTCCGCGAGGAGTTCAACCGGGCCGAGGCCCTTGAAAATGAGGGCCGAAAAGGAACCGTTGGCTTCGCCCTCACCATCTTGCAGCGCCGCCTGGCATCCTCGCCCGAGGCGATCTACCAATCCCTGAAGCGCCGCCGCGAACGCCTTGAAGAACGGCTTCGCGAGGTGCAGTTGCTGAAGCAGGGGGCGGATGCCGCTCTCGATTGGAATGCCGGCCTGCCGGCACTCTCCGCCGACGACATCGAAGACCTCGACGACGCGCCCGACGCCGAGCTGGAAGAGACCGAGGAGCGGGTCGTCGATCAGGCGTCCGCCGCCCGCACCATTGCCGAGCTTCGCGCCGAAATCGATCAGTTGACCGGGCTGGCGCGGACCGCCCTCCGCGTCCGGCAATCCGGCACCGACCGCAAATGGGACGAGCTTTCGCGGCTTCTCCAGAACAACACCGAGATGTTCGACGCCGACGGGCATCGTCGCAAGCTCGTCATCTTCACGGAGCATCGCGACACGCTGAACTATCTCACCGAGAGGATTCGCGCGCTCATGGGGCGCCCCGAGGCCGTCGTCATCATTCACGGCGGCGTGGGCCGAGAGGCGCGGCGCAAGGCCGAGGAAGCCTTCAAACACGACAAGGAAGTCGAAATCCTCGTTGCGACCGACGCCGCCGGGGAAGGCATCAACCTGCAGCGCGCACACCTGATGGTGAACTACGACCTACCCTGGAACCCCAACCGCCTGGAACAACGGTTCGGCCGCATCCACCGCATCGGGCAGACCGAAGTCTGCCACTTGTGGAACCTCGTCGCCAAGGATACCCGCGAAGGCGAGGTCTACCACCGGCTCCTCGAAAAGCTCGACGAGGAACGAAACGCGCTCGGCGGCCAGGTCTTTGACGTACTCGGTCAACTGACCTTCGAGGATCGGCCGCTTCGAGAACTCCTGCTTGAAGCCATCCGCTATGGCGACAAAGCCGAGGTCAAGGCCCGCCTGTTTCAGGTCGTGGATCAGGCACTCGACCGTGAGCACCTGCGCGAACTGGTTGAGGGTCGGGCGCTCACCCACGACTCAATGGATGTGACCCGTGTCCGGCAAATCCGCGAGGAGATGGAACGCGCCGACGCCCGCAGACTGCAACCGCATTTTATCGCCGCGTTCTTCCTGGAAGCGTTCAAATTGCTCGGCGGAACGATCCACGAACGAGAGGCGAACCGCTACGAGATCAAGCACGTTCCGGCCGTGATTCGCAACCGCGACCCGGAGATCGGCCGGGGCCAGGCCGTCTTGCAGCGATACGAGCGGGTCACCTTCGACAAGACCCTGATCAGCATTCCGGGCAAGACCCTGGCGGCATTCGTCTGCCCGGGCCATCCGTTGCTCGATGCCACGCTCGACCTCATCATCGAGCGCCACCGCGACCTGCTGAAACGCGGCGCCATCCTGGTCGATGATACGGACGAAGGCGACCAGCCCCGATCACTGCTCTACCTCGAACACTCGATCCAAGACGCCAGGCTCGACCGAGCCGGGAATCGGCGCGTGGTCTCGAGGAGAATGCAATTCGTCGAAGTGGCGCCGAACGGCGAGGCGAGCACGGCCGGGCCTGCGCCGTATCTCGACTACCGGCCCATGACGGACGCGGAAGCCACTGACCTGGCGAAGTTTGATTCTCCGAACTGGCTCCGCCAGGATCTCGAAACGCTGGCAACGGTGCACGCCGCGATCCATCTGGTTCCACAACATCTGGACGAGCTACGCAAGCGAAAAGAAGAGGTCATCGAAAAGACCAAAGCCGCCGTGCGCGACCGCCTCACCAAGGAAATCAACTACTGGGATCACCGCGCCGCTCTGCTCAAGGATCAAGAACTGGCTGGCAAGACCAACGCGAGGCTCAATTCGGGCCTGGCCCGGCAACGGGCCGACAACCTGACCGGGCGACTTCAAAAACGGCTTGCCGATCTGGAGCAGGAGCGAAAGCTTTCGGCGCTGCCTCCAGTCGTCCTTGGCGGGGCGATGATCGTTCCCGTGGGACTGCTCCGAAAGCTCCGTGGCGAAGAGGAGGCCGCACCCACGACCTTTTCCATCGACACCGAACGATCCGAGCGACTGGCGATGGACGCGGTCATGGCGGCGGAGCGACAGCTGGGTTACGCCCCGCGCGACATCAGCGACCAGAATCTCGGCTACGACATCGAATCATCCATCCCCGGCACGGGACTTCTCCGATTCATCGAGGTCAAGGGCCGTGTCAGGGGCGCCAAGACCGTCACCATCACCAAGAACGAAATCCTCACCGGCCTCAACAAGCCCGATGACTTCATTCTGGCCGTGGTGATCATCGATCAGGATTCGACCGAGGTTCGGTATTGCCGCACTCCGTTCGAGAAGGAACCGGACTTCAAGGCGACCAGCGTCAACTATGACCTGGAAAAACTGCTGGCCCAAGCCAAGGAGCCAGCATGAGCAAAGCACCCAAGAAGGGCACAAAACAGGGCCTTGCCCGGCAAGACGCCACGAATCCACCGTCACCAGCCGACTTCGACGAAGTCCTTCGGCTGATCGACGCCGCACGGACGCGCGCCGTCGCCGCCGTCAACACGACGCTGATCGAGCTTTACTCGAGCATCGGCGAGTACATCAGCCGCAAGATTGAATCGGCGGCCTGGGGCGAAAGCGTGGTCGAGCAACTGGCCGCCCACATCGCCCGAACGCATCCCGGCCTGCGGGGATATACCCGCCCGAATCTGTTTCGGATGCGGCAGTTCTACGAGACCTACCGGGGAGACGAAAAAGTCTCAGCACTGCTGAGACAATTACCTTGGACCCACAATCTGCTCATCCTGGGCAAGTCGAAGCGAGCCGAGGAGCGCGAGTTCTACCTCCGCATGGCGACTTCCGAGAAGTGGTCGAGCCGGGAACTGGAACGCCAGATTAACGGGGCGCTTTTCGAGCGAGTCGTCATGTCCCCGGTGAAAGTCGCAGCACCGCTGCGACAATTGCATCCCGACGCCGCGACCGTCTTCAAGGACAGCTACCTCGTCGAGTTCCTCGACCTTCCGCCGGGGCATTCCGAGGCCGACCTGCAACGTGGGCTGGTCGAACAGCTCAAGAAGTTCCTGATCGAACTTGGCCGCGACTTCTGCTACGTTGGCAGTCATTACCCAGTGCAAGTTGGCGGACGAGACTTTGAACTCGATTTGCTCTTCTTCAATCGCGCACTTAACTGCCTGGTCGCGTTTGAACTCAAGGTCGTCGAGTTCGAGCCGGAACACATTGGGAAGCTCCAGTTCTATCTGGAGGCCCTCGACCGCGACGTGAAGAAGCCGCACGAGCAGCCAACGATTGGCGTACTGCTTTGTGCGACGAAGAATCACGAGGTCGTTGAATATGCTCTGAGCCGGGCGATGTCGCCCGCTCTAGTCGCCGAGTACCAGACCCGAATGCCCGACAAGAATCTGCTCCAAGCCAAGCTCCACGAGTTCTACGAACTGGCGCAGCAGCAGGCGACACTGCCGAGCATCGAGCCGACGAACCCGGCGACTCGCCAACCAAAGAAGCCAGGAAAGGGCCGCAAGAAATGACCTTATCGTACCGCAAGAAGCTGATCGAAGTCGGTCTGCCATTGGTAGCCATCAATGCCGAGTCGGCTCGTGAAAAGTCGATTCGGCATGGGCATCCCAGCACGCTGCATCTGTGGTGGGCGCGGCGGCCGCTGGCGGCTTGCCGGGCGGTGTTGTTTTCGTCGTTGGTGGATGATCCCGACAGTGACCCGGCCTATCGCAAGGCCGACGGGACGGTCGATGAAGACCGCGCCGGGGTCAAGCGGGCCGACCTCTTCAACTTCATCGAAGAACTGGTGATGTGGGACAACTCGAATAATGCGGACATCATTCGGACCGCCCGCGCCGAGATCGCACGCTGCGTGGCCTCGCGGTTGATCGAAACGGGGGCCATGAAGAAGGACGCGGTCGTTGGGCCGGACACGACGGCCTACGACCTCGTGAAGCGTGGGCATTGCAAGCCGGTTTCCATGGGCCCCGACAAGAAAGTCGGCCGCGTCCGCTTTTCGTTAGACGTGTCGAACCTGCCGACCGCCGAGGTTGTGGACGCCTTTCTAGCGGCGCATGCGCCGCCGGTGCTTGATCCGTTCTGCGGGGGCGGGTCGATTCCACTGGAGGCGCAACGGCTAGGCCTGCGAGCCTACGCGAGTGACCTGAACCCGGTGCCCGTGCTGATCACCAAGGCGCTCATTGAGATACCCCCCAAGTTCGCGGGTCGACCGCCGGTGAATCCGGAGTGGCAAAACAAGAGCGCCCAGGAAAAGGCGATCACTCAATGGCAGGGCGCTCAAGGACTCGCCGAGGACGTTCGCTACTATGGAAAATGGATGCGAGACGCGGCCGAGAAACGAATCGGGCACCTGTATCCCAAGGTGAAGATCACGCAAGAGATGGTTTCTGGGAGCGTGGGCGTCTTTCCTGGGAGCGCGGGCGTCCCGCCCGCTCTTAATTCAAGCGGCCAAGATGGCCGCGCTCCCAGGGAAGAGAAGAGCGGCAACGAAGAGAAGAGCGGCCAAGATGGCCGCGCTCCCAGGAAGGCACGCAGGGAGGGAGAGAGCGTCGGTATGGCCCCTGGGAGCGCGGGCGTCTCGCCCGCACGGATGAGGCGCTGTCCTGGGAGCACGGTCGTTGTCGTCGCGCGGGTTTCTCAGCGGCCCGCGCCGGCCGGCTCATCAATCAGCAACCACGACAGCCGCTTATTGAGGGCGTGGGCCAAGGCACGGAGCGTACCGACCGTGGGATTCGATACCTTGCCTGTCTCGAGTTTCGAGAGCGTCGCCCGGTCAATGCCGGACCGCTCCGAGACGTCGGAGAGGCTCAACCCCTGGCGCTTGCGTTCGGCGCGCAGCGCGGCCAGCGCCTTGGCCAACTCTGGGTCGATCACCAAGGGCGGGACCTCCTCGCGGACCTTGCGGATCACTTCCTGCTGTTCCGCTTGGCCCTCGGGAGTTGCCCGGTAAGCCATGGACCGGTCGATGGCGGCTTCCGCGGCGGCCCGCGCTTCCGGGGACAGAGCTTCCAGTGCACGGCGGGTTCTGGGATGCATGCGTATTTTCCTCATTCAGGCATGGGCTCATAGGCGGTGACGGGCCGGATGACGATCACCGGTTCGGACACCAAGACCTCGTAGACCACGAAAATGTCCTTGCCCGTGGCCGTCGCTCCGAAGACGGCCGGTCGGCCAGTTGACCGGCTGAGGATTGGCCGGTTGGCGGGGTCGCGCAGAACCTGCTCGATCTCCTCGATCGTTAAACCGTTCGTCGCGATGTGTTGGACATTACCCCCTGGTTCATCCTCGTCATCCCAGGCGATCAGGTCGAAGTCGATCATCGCCGGCCCCTGGCCACCGCGCCACTGTTGAATTCTAGGCAAACGCGGCCAGGCCGGACAAGACGCCTCCAGGGATGTGGCCGGATGTTCTGACAGGGTTGACAAGGGATAAAGAACAACGGCTTACGCCGCCAGGACGTGAGCCAACACCAAGGCGGGCCGTCAGATCTCGCCCTCCGCGGGCACCACGAATGGCCGGCGGTATTCGCGGGTCAGCAGGGCATTGGCCTGCTCGTTGTCCAGGAACGCCTCGCGCTCGGGGTCGAGCCGCAACAGCGAGCCGAGCCTCAGCGGAGACTTCACCAGGTCGACGTCGTTTTCAGCGAGGTGTTCGCGGGTGCGATCAAAGGTCTCCCGGACCTGGTCATGCACCTTGAGCTGGTCCAACTGTCGTTCGATCGCCTCGGGAGCGGCCGGGGCGCCCAGGCGATACGAGATGTTGCCGAGGTGGCACAACGCGGTCGATTGGTGGCCCTCGAGAATGTCGGCGCTCAGGTCCGTCACCTTGCGACTACGCACGGCCTTCAGGAAGTTGGCGAAATGATTTTCGCCCCGGCCCTCGAAAGTGCGGACCAGGTTGCCCTTCAGGTCAAAAAGCGAGACGCCCGCGATGATGCCCTCGGTCCCGACGAAAACCCAGCCTTCCTTGGAGTTCGGATGGAACGGCTTGGTCTTCAGCCCGCGCGTCTCGGAGACGATGGTCTTGTCGCCAAAGTCAAACACAACCACCTGGGTGTTGGGCGTCTGGCCGGCGTCTTGGTAACCGAGCCGCCCGCCGTAGCTGAGAACCGCGCGGCCAGGCCCGGTGACGGCCAGTCCCCAGCGGCAGACGTCCAGCGAATGGATGTTGTTGTTGCCTAGCTCGCCATTGCCCGTGTCCCAGAACCAGTGCCAATCGTAGTGGAATCTCGGTCGCGACGGCGGAACCATCGGCGCGGGTCCGGACCAGAGATTGAAATCCACACTTGCGGGGATCATACATTTGCCAGGTCCGCCGATGGAATCCCGCCGGCCGTAAACGATGCTGCGCGCCAGGTTCACGGCGCCGAGCTTGCCATCGCGCATGTAGCCGATTGCACTTGCCAGTGCGCCGTTGGATCGGTTTTGCGTTCCGCCCTGGCAGATCCGCCCGGTCTTGCGCGCTGTCTGCACGATCCGCCGGCCCTCGCTGATATTGTGGCTGACTGGTTTTTCGACATAGACGTCCTTGCCCGCCCGCATGGCCCAGATCGCGGCCAGCGCATGCCAGTGATTGGGCGCTGCGATGAAGACGACGTCCACGGCCTTGTCGTCGAGCACTGTCCTCGGATCCTGGACCGCCTTCGGGGCCGGACGACCCCGGGAGACGAGCAAGGCGGCGACCTCGGCGGCACGGTCGCGGTCGGGATCGCAGACGTAGGCGATCTCGCAGTCCGTGAGCCGGGCCAGCTCGTGAGCGTGCTGTTTGCCGCGGATGCCGCAGCCGATGATCGCGCCGGTGATCTTGTCGTTGGCGCTGACGGGTCGGGTCTGGTCGTCCGCGAAGAGCGCGGTCGGGGTGGCGGCGACGGCCGCGGCAACCACGGAGTCTTCCAGAAACCGGCGTCGGGTCGTTCGTGACATCGTGGGCTCCAAGGGCATGGCGATCCGTGCGGGTGATCGATCGTTCCAACCGGCCGCGGTCATGCGAGCGCGCTGGGCTCTGGTGCGTTACCAACGTTTTTACCGTATTGGCCTGGCCGGCGGCAGGTCATCCGCGAATTCGGCTTTCATCGGGCGCGATTCGGCGAGGGTGCGCCGCCGCCGCGGTCCGCGTGGCACGATGCGCCGAACGGTCCGCGAGTCGCAGCCTTACAGGCTGCAATACCAAGATAAAAGGTGTTCAAGGGGCGTCGCGGGTCGCCGACCCAGGGCTGCGCCCTGGGCTATTCTCTCACAGTCCTTCGGACTGAAGACGATTTGATCGCGTGGGTCGAGGAACGCCGGATTGGTCCGCACCCCAAGGGGGTGAGAGGTTATAGCCCAGGGCGCAGCCCTGGGTTTTTGCACGGCGCCGAGGGACCCAACGATTCCAGGACCGCTCGCAAGGCGACCCTCGTACGCAACAGCGTCACGGAATCGCTCTGGCCGCAATTGAACCGCTTGACGGCGAACCGATCGATCGCGGCGGGATCATTGATTCCCTCGGTCGTACAGAACGCCACGCGGTATCCGACCTCGGCGGCGATCGTCTTGGTTTCCTCGGTGTAATCGCTGGGTTTTCCATAGGGATAGGCCAGCGCGATCACCTTTCGGCTCAGCCGTTTCTCCAGGATTCGCCGGGATTCGCCAAGCTCTTCCCGCTGAGCCAAGGCGCTCAAATCGGCGAGCCGGTCGTGCCCATGACCGTGCGAGCCGATGGCGAATCGAGACGATCCCGCGACCAACTCCCGGGCCTGGTCCCAGTTCATGAACAACTCTCGCCCCAGGAATGCTTCATCGACGGGAACCTGGGTCTGCCGCCTGAGCTCGACGAGGATCCTTTCGATCTCCTCGATCGGTTCCTGGACGAACGGGGCAATGACCGCCTGAACCGCTTGATCTCGCGGCATGTCTTCGAGGTTGACGACGACCGGCGCTTGACCAGGGCGCGGGATCGTCAGTCGACTCGCCCGCGATTGTTTGATCAGATAAGCGGCCATGTCCCACCAAGGGAGTCGTGGCGATTCGAGATACATGGTGGGAATGAAGAACAGGGCCGGGATCCCACGCTCCGCCAGAATCGGCGCAGCGGTCGTGAAATTGTCACGAGTTCCGTCGTCCAGAGTCACAAGCGCGGCGGGCTTGGGCCAGGGACGACCGGTCTCGAGATGGTCGAGAACCTCGTCGAGGATGGGCAAATCAAATCGCGTCTTGATCCAATCCATGCGGGTGCGAAACGACGCGGGCGTGGCCGAGACGACCCGGTCGTAAAAGGGATTGTCGGCGGCCTCCATGACGCGATGATAGGTGAAGACCACCAGGCCGGGCTTGCGTTCAAGCGAGCGCTCGAGCGCGGCCAGCGTGCCCGTATATTTGAGCCCTCGGGCCAGTAACTCGCGCTTGCCCGGGATCGCGGCCAGAAGAGATCGCGGAGTGATCAAGGTGTTGCTCGCCAGGGGAAAACCGTTTCCACAAAGGTCAAGTGTATGCGTAATCGGCCTCGAGCGGCGTCAGATGAAACGGGACGTCGCGGGGGATCAGGCCCGAGCGGTCGCGAATGTGGAACTTGACCGTGTATCGACTGGCGAATCCGCACTGATCGAGAGCCTTGGCCGTCCAGGGGGTGCTGGCGTAGGCGAGAGCCACGTCCGCTCCCTGGCGCTTGAGCGCCTGGGCGAGCAGGATGAAGGCCGTCCGCCAACGATTCTCGTCGCGGTCGTCGAGCAAGAGATCGACAATCTTGCCAGTTCGCGTTCGCCCGGCATCGGTGGGCACGACATTGGTGACGGCCCAACCACGCAGACGGCCCGCGGGGTCGACCAATCGCCAGCCGGTCATGGCCTGACGCGGCAGGCGCAGCATGGCGCACAGCCGCTCTGGCGATCGCGAGGTCATGATCACATAGTGCTTCGCAGCATCCGTGATGGGCTCGATCTCGGCTCCGAACGCATGGGCTTGCTCGAGTCTCAGGATGCCTGGAGCGGCTGGAATCGGGTGGCTTGCACGCCAGGCGAGGTCGCGGCCGAGCCGGGCGAGCCGCCGTGCCATGGTCATCCCGCCCGCCCTGCGCCAGTAATCCGTGCGCAAGACGCGCGCGTAAACGGGGACCAGGCTTCTGAGTTCATAGCCGATGCGTTCTCCGACGACGAGGGCGCTCGGGCTCACTCCCAGGCCAAATTGGGTTGGCACGCCCTGGTGCGCCCGACGCATGAGTGCGGTCCCGACGCCTGGATGCTCGGTCGAGCCCAGCCAATCAATGATGTGGATCGTTTCGATGCGCGTGGCCGGGCCCAGGACATCTCCCTCGAAGGCCGTCCGGCAGATGCCGATATGACCGACCACGCAACCGGTTGGATCGCGGGCGAGGAAGCTGTGAGGACGGGAACCGCCCTGGGAACCGGCTCGAGTTGGTTCCAGATACTTCCAGCGCAGGACGTCAACCGCCGCGAAAGAGGCATCCGCGGGCGCCTGGAAACCGGCGGTCAGGAAGCGGCTCAGGTCGGCCAGGTCTGACTCGCTCAGCGGGCGGATTTCGGGGTTCACGGCCTGCCGGGGGCGGTTGACCGACCCGCTCCGCGATGGGTCGGATCAAGCACATGCGCTGGTCGCCATTCCACCCAAGACCATGCTCGATTCGCTGGATACCCCCGCCAGTTCATCCCGCGCAACCCTCAAAGTCCCCAAATTGTCTCCACAAGACGACCGCACTGTGCTATACAACAACCGCGGCCCGATCACCAGGGAGTGCCCGTCGCCGCGGCCCGATCATCAGCAAGGAGGTTTCTCATGACCAGGTCGAAGCGCGTGGTTCCGCGGATGGAATGCATGGAATCGAAGGTCTTGCTCTCGACGGGGCTGGCCGATCCGGCCCGGGCGGTCCACATGAGCGTGGTCCACCGGTTTGACTCGGGGGGCCGGCTGGAAGGCGCGCCCAGCGTTATCTCGAGCCCCGGCGGCTACACGATCGAGACCTTCAACGTCTATGGCCGCGTCAAGTCGATGGGATCGGTGAGCGGTGGATTCTTGCTGGCTGATGCGTTTGTGCCCACGCGCAAGCTGCCCAATCTGAGCAACGCCAAGCTGATCCTGATTGGGCACAAAAACGTGGTCGAGCTCCAGCTTGCCGCTTCTCCCTCGCATACCAACGTCTACCACTACAAGATGGTGGCGGGCACGGGCGACTTCAAGACCGCGTTTGGCACGGGCGTGCTGACGATCCGGGCGACCCCCGCGTCGCTGGGGGTCACCATCAGGATGCGCGCGACCTGAAGCCGACGTTCGCTCGCGAGCAGCCGCCTTGCCCGGCCATGCGCTTGATCGGTGGTTCGGGATCGGGTCCAATCGGGGTTCGAATGTTCCCGATCACCCCGATCAAGGTCTGGCCACAAGGAGCGAGGCATGGCGGTTTCACGTGGTTGCGCGCGTCGGCAAGCGTTTCTGATCGTGGGCCGAGCCTTCGCGGTTGTGATTCTGGGGTTGGCTGGTGCACGCGCGCCCCAGGCCGCGTGCGCGGCCGAGCCGGCCCGGCGGCCCAACATCGTGCTCATCTATAGCGACGACCACGCCTACCAGGCCATCAGCGCCTACGGCGACCCGCGGCGGCTGGTGGAGACGCCCCACATCGACCGCCTGTCGCGCGAGGGAATGCGGTTTGACCGCTGCCTGGTCCCCAACTCGATCTGCGGCCCCTGTCGGGCCATCGTCCTCACCGGAAAGTATTCGCACATCAACGGATTCTATAATAATAGCAACAGCCGGTTTGACGGCTCGCAGCCCACGTTTCCCAAGATCTTGCGCCAGGCCGGCTATCAGACGGCGATCTTTGGCAAGTGGCATCTGGTCTCGCCGCCCACGGGTTTTGATTCGTGGTGCATCCTGCCGGGACAGGGGGTTTACTATCATCCGCCGATGATCCGCCAGGGCCAGCGCGAGCAGCTCACGGGTTACGTGACCGACCGGATCACCGACCTGGCGCTGGATTGGCTCAAGTCGAGGGATAAGAGCAAGCCATTCTTGCTCATGTGCCAGCACAAGGCCCCGCATCGCGAATGGCTGCCGGCGATCCGCCATCTGGGCCACGACAAGGACCGGGTCTATCCCGAGCCGGCGACCTTGTTCGACGATTATTCGGGCCGGGGCAAGGCCGAGCACGATCAGGACATGACGATCGCCAGGACGATGACGGCCAAGGATTTGAAATTCACCGAGCCGGAAGGGCTCACGCCCGAGGAACGCAAGGCGTGGGACGCCTACTATGGGCCGCGAAACCAGGCGTTCAAGGCGGCCAACCTCACGGGCGCGGATCTGGTCCGGTTCAAATACAACCGCTATCTGCACGATTATCTGGGCTGCATCAAGGCCGTCGACGAAAGCGTGGGGCGGCTGCTCGATTATCTCGACGCCGAACAGCTCGCGAACGACACGCTCGTGATCTACACCTCGGACCAGGGTTTCTATCTCGGCGAGCACGGCTGGTTCGACAAGCGCTGGATCTTCGAGGAATCGCTGCGCACGCCCTTGCTGATGCGCTGGCCAGGCGTGATCCAGCCCGGGCGCGTCGACGACCATCTGGTCTCGAACGTCGATTTCGCCGAGACGTTCCTGGACGCCGCCGGTGCGCCCATTCCCGCCGACATGCAAGGGCGCAGCCTGCTGCCGATTCTCAAGGGGAAAACGCCGGCCGACTGGCGGTCGAGCTTCTATTACCAGTATTACGAGTACCCCGCTCCGCACCATGTGCGCCCGCATTACGGGGTGGTCACCGATCGCTACAAGCTGGTGCGATTCGCGGCCCCGGACGACAATTCGTGGGAGCTTTTCGATCGCAAGACCGACCCCCACGAGCTCAGAAGCGTTTACAACGAGCCCGCCTATGCCCAGACGAGGGACGAGCTCAAGCACGAGCTCGCGCGGCTGCGGGAGGTGTTGCACGTGCCGGCCGAGCCCCCCGAATCGGCGTACGGGGGGCCCGTTCGCAAGCAAGCGGTCAAGCCTTCGCGGTAGCCGGAAGGTCGAGCTATTTGGGCTCGGCGAAGGTGTCGGCGGGGAGCTTGTCGAGGGGCTTGAACTCGGTCACCTGGAGCTCCATGAACGAGACGCCGTCGCGCTTGGTCTGGACCTTCGAGGCGTGCTGGACGCCGTCGTAGGCTTTGTAATCAGAGTAGAGCGTTTCCTGGGTGAACTCTTCGCCCCCGAATCCGATGACGTCGGCCACGAGCCTGAGCGGCAGCCCGGTTTCCTTGTCGAACGAGAGCTTGAACGACTTGCCGCCGGGCCCGGTCGCCGTGATCACAACCGCCGGCTTGTCGCCGACCTTTTCCTCACCGGCCGAATCGATCTGAAAGTCCTTGGTCTTGAGGTCGACGAGCCTGCTGGGCACGACCTGAAGCATGATGTTTCGCTTCTCGTTCTTGATCGCGTCGGCGTCGAGCTCCATGATCATCTCGCCGAATTTGCGCCAGGCCTTGTCGCCATTGAGAACGGTGACGGCCGTGAAGGTGTTGCCGTTGAACTCGCCCTCGAACTGGGCCCTGTAGTGGTCGAGGCCCTCGTAGCTGGTGTGGGTGGTGAATTCGCTGTCGGCGTCGTTGATGCGCAGCTTGCCCTTGGTCTTCCAGGAGGCCGCCTTGATCTTGGCGAGCTTTTCCTCGCCCCCCATGGCTTTCAGGGCCTTGTCAACGATGGCCATGGCGGCCTTTTCGTCGGCGCGGGCCGAACCGGCCTGTCCCAACACGAATGCCGTCAGCACCAACCCGCTCGCCAGTCGCATCATGACGTTGCTCTCCTTGGGGAAAAAAAGACAGGGCAGGGACGTGAGTGATTCATCCAAGCACGGCAGATTACCCGCTGGGTGTCGGAAAAACCAGGGTGTCGGTCGATTCCACAAAGCGGTTCAGGGGCCTGGCCGAGGGTGGCCAACCGGCTGCCTTGAACCAGAGCCGTGGTTGCTCATAAAAGCGGCGATTGGACGGTGGCCGGGGTTGGGCCGGCAGGAACGAAACGAGGAACCGGGGTTTGTCGAGCTCTCGCGGCGGTGTTTGTGAGCAATGGTGTTGCAGGAGGTCGACGATGGACTTGAGCAAATGGATCCTGGGGCGGTATTTTCTTGTTTGGTACCCGAATTGCGGTAGAGTTCCGTGTATGGCATTTCCGTCCCCGAATCGTCCCGAGGAGGCGACCATGAGTCCGAAGAAGCGTCGCAAGATTTACGGGGTTCGTCGGGAAACGCGTCGGCCGAGGGGCTGGACGCGCTGGTTTCAGGAAGGGCTGATGGAGACGGAGTCGTCGGGGAGCGTGCGGGTCCGCACGGTGCTCTGGGGTCATCAATAGTTTTTGACCCCACGAGACGACGCAATCGCCCCGCGCCGCCAGCCGGGTCATGAACGATGTTCATGACTGGCGACGGGGCGGGGCGGCTCTGGGTTTGCTTTTTGAGCGCCTTTACCGCGCCATCGCGAAATAACCGCGAGCCTGAGGGTCGACGGGTTTCGCCTGTTTGGGCGCTGTCAAGGTCTTGAGGAATTCGATCACGGCCGAGCGGTCTTGCTCGGAGAGTTCTTCGTACGCGCGGGTGACGCTCTTGGCGTCGCCGCCGTGCCTGTAGATCGCCGCTTCCAGGGTGGGCGAGCCTCCATCGTGGAAATAGGGAGCGCTGGCGGCCACGCCCCAGAGGGCGGGCGTTTTCCATTCGTCGGGCAGGGGGTGGTCGTCGGGGAGCGGGGTCGTGGGAACCTCGCTGTAGCCGCCGATTTCCTTGGGGTCGCTCAGGCGGTGCAGCAAGAAATCGCTGTAGACGCGCTCGACGCCTCCCAGGCTCGGGGTATGGCAGATCGCGCAGCCGATCTTTTCAAACATTGCGCGGCCATGCTCGGCGGCCGACCGCAGGGCGGGATCGGCGGGAACGGCCTCAATGGGCCGGGGAAGCGTGTCGACGTAGGAGACAAGCGCCCGGAATTGCTTGGCGTCGAGGTCGGGCTGGACCTGCATCGAGGCGTGGTGAGCATAGGGCTTTGCCTGGGCCATGAGCGGATTGCCCAGGCCGATCTCGTTGGCGCAGGCGGCCGCGACGAATTCCTCGAGGGTGGCGAACTGCGCCTTCCAGCCGAATTTGCCGATCCGGCCGTCGGCCAGCACCCGCGCCCGGCCCGCCTTGATCCCGTTCAGATTCCCCATGATCACTTCGCTCAGAGCCACGATCGAGCGCCGTCGGGCTTGATTGGTGATGCTCTTGTCGGGAATCTGGTCGACCCAGCCCGCGCCAAAGAGCGCGGTCGGGTTGATGCTCTCGGAGCGAACGGGGTCGAAGTCGCGAATCTCGACGAAGCAGCTTCCGACGATCTTGAGCCCGCCGGGCACGATCTGGAAGAAATCGTTGAGCCCCACCCGGCTCTCACAACAGTCGGACGACAGCGAGAAGGCGTGGATCACGCCTTCCTCGACCTTGGTCCGCCCCGAGGTCGGGTGAACCTCGAACGTGGTGACGTTGCGCGCGACGTCGCCGCCTCCGCCGACGCCCCCCTGCGAGTGACAGGCCACGCACGACCGCTCGTTGAAGACCGGGCCCAGCCCGTCTCCCTTCGCCAGCGGATCGCCCGGGGTCCATTCATGCTCAAACAGCGTGAGGCCCGTCTGAAACACCGTCGCGCCGACCCGGGGCTCGTACGCCACCGGATGCAAGGCCGGCCCCTCGTTCCAGGCCAGCCAGCCGGAAACCGCCGCCAGGACGCCCAGTCCCAGCCGCCGCTTCCCGCGAGTCGACAAACCACCGATCATGGTCCACCTCCCCAGTCGAAGGCCGTAAGCCAGCCCCAGTCCCTCGATCATGTCAACTCAGTCTCGGACAACTATCCGATATCGGACAAGTGTAGAGAGAGAATTGAGTTTGTGCAAGCCGGTCGTGAAAGTTTTTTTCGCGGGAATCGGCGCCAGGGTGGAAGCCGCTCAAACGGGCTTTCGAATTATTATTTTATCATTTAATGTCATGTTCTATTTAATATGATGTCTGAGAGAATCTCCAGCCGGCGTGGGCGACGACGGCCGAGACCAGAAGGGCGGCCAGGGTGATCCGAATCGAGGCCCTGGCGCGTGGCGAGAGGCGCTTGGTGGGAACCAGCTCGGGAAGCCAGCCGAGCAAGGGCGCGCTCCCGAGCAGAATTGCATCCAGCGTGGCGAGCTCTCCGTAGAAGCGGCCGATCATGAGCAAGGAGGTCAGCCCCGTGGCGGCGGCCAGAAGCGGTTCTGCCTGGCGGGCGGGTCGAGGGATGAGGAGCTCGGCGGCCGAGATTCCGGCCAGGGCGGCGGCGATCGGCAGTCCGATCAGGCCGCCGGTGGCATAGCCCGAGAACATCACGACGAGTGCCGTCCCGAATGTCACGATGGCCAGCACCGCCGTATGCGACGCATCGGGGGTACGAAGCGCCAATCGCCAGGGGAAGAACCAGAGGGCGAGCTGCGCGGCCGCCAGGCCCGCGAAGACCGTGGCGGCCGTCCCCGGCGGCCACTCGCGACTTCCCGGCCCCGCGAGGTCGGTGATGTAGCTGCTGCCGTGCAGCAAGATTCGCCCGGTCAGCCCCACGACCAGCAATCGCCCCGTCCAGGCTAGCCAGCGCGGTCGCGCGACGGCCGTCATCAGCTCGATCGCGAGAACCAGCGGCAGCACGATCGCCAGCAGCCGGTCCTGGTCTTCCGCGAGCGGCCAGCGCGGGTGGATGCCCAGGATCGCGCAGCCCGCCGCGATTCCAAGGGCCAGCGCCGTCGTCGGTCCGAGCGCGGCAGGACGCTGGACTCTTCCCCGGCCTGGCCAGACCACCGCCATGAGCGTGGCGAATGAGACCAAGGCCGCGAGCCCCATGGCCTCGAACCAGAGCACGGGATCAGGCATCGGATCGGTCGTCCGTCTTGGGATGTTGGGGATGCCGCCCTCGGTCGGGGAGGGCATGAGACTAACCGATTGGGTCTTCATCAGGAAATCGCACGTCCTTCGTGGATGCTTCGTCCCCGGCCTGTCCTGGCGGCGATCCGGCTTGTTTTCGGCGGTTCCGCTTCTGGTTCGTGGTTGTCGATCAGGGCGTGATCCCATAGTGTTGATACAAGAAGACCAACTCCCCCTGGACTCGCATCGAGCGGATGCCTCACAGTGCCAGCTTGGCGTTCACCGTCGGTCGGGTCGCGGATACGAGGATCTTGCTCATGAAAGACGACTCCGGGGCGGCCGAATCCGAATGGGACAATGAACGGATCACAGTCGGCCGGAATTTTCTCCGGGACATGGAGAGTCTCTGGGCCGAATTGCTCAAGCTGGCGGCGGTCGTCGAGGAGGCGATCGATCAGAGCATCCGCGCGTTTTGCGACGGCCGCGTCGAGGTCGCCGACGAGCTCAAACGCCGCAAGCGCGCGCTCGAGCGCTGGGAGATTCAGATCGAGCGCGAATGCGTGCGCGTGCTGGCGCTCCATCAGCCGGTGGCATCGGACCTGCGCCGGGTGGCGGCGATCCTCAAGATCAACGGCGACCTCGAACGGCTCAACGAACTGTCGAGGCACATCGCAAAGCGGGTGAGAAAGCTGACGGGCGAAGGGTGTATCTTTCCGATCCCACAGGCGCTCGAGAGCCTGGCAATGGCCGCACTCGTCCAATTGCACTCCAGCCTGGACGCGCTGACGCAAGCCGACGTGGAAAAAGCGCGGGCGGTGATCGCGGCCGACCAGCGGATCGACCGCGATTATCGAGCGGTTCAAAAGTCGCTCAAGGATGAGATCATTCGCGATCCGGGAAAGATCGACGTATGGCTCAGACTTGTCAACACGGCGCGGAATCTTGAACGCATCGCCGATCATGCGGCCAAGATCGCCGAATCGGTGATTTATCTCAAACAGGGGCACATTCTCAGGCACCGGGCCGCGGGCGCGGAGCCGCGAATGGGACCGGCGTCGTCTCCGGCCCCGCCGAGCGTTCCTGAATGGTAATCACGTAAGAATACGACAAAAAAAAACAAGAACGCCCGACCTTCGCGGTCGGGCGTTCCGTTGGGGGGATTGGGGCGATTGCCGGTGTCAGCGGCCCATGCGGCGGCCGTGCTTGACGAAGGCGGGCCAGCGGAAATCGAGCGCGCCGGCCTGGAGCCGAGCCGCGGCCGAAGCCACCGCATGACGTGCGGTGGCAAAGGTAAAACTCGGCCGGGCCGCGATCGTTTTGACGGCGCCATTGGTCCCGATGGTCATCGTGGGCGAGGTGCTGGCGTAGAATGACGGGTCGCCGCCAAACATCGCGAAGAACGACTTGCCACGCGCCTGGGCGGGCTTGAGCCGGAGCGAGTTCACTCCGTTGGCGTTCACCGACTGGCTCGTCAGGCTGCTCCCGTTTCTGAAGAATGTGATGGTTCCGGACGGCGAACCCACTCCCGGAGGCACGGCCGTGACGTCGGAGGTCAGGATCACCGAGACGAGCTGACCCTTGCGGTTGCGGATGTCGGTCGCGGTCAAGGTGGTCTGGGTCGTGGCGGGGTCGACCTGGTGGGCGATGGTGGTCTGGGTTCCGGTGAAGTTGAAGTCGCCGGAATAGGTCGCCGTCAGTCCGTGCGGCCCGACCCCGATCAAGGCGTTGTTGTAAGTTGCCAAGCCCGTGGAGGGATTGACGGCGGCGATGTCGTAGACCTTGCCGTCGATTTCGAAGACGACGGCGCCCGTCGGCGCGCCCGCCCCGGGGCTGACCGCGCTGACTTGAACCGTGATCGTGACCGGCTGACCGGCCACCGAAACGCCGCTGGGCGAGAGGAAGGCGACCGTCGTGCTGGCCTGAGTAATGGTGAGAACGGCGGGGTGAAACGTGATCGTATAGTTGGGATCGCTGGCCCCGTTGACGGTGAGAGGATACGTGCCGACCGGGCTCGCAGCGGCTCCCGGGGTCGTGAAGACTGCGGGGGGGGACAAGCTGGCCGGGGTGTCGCCGTTGACAAAGCCCGTGTAGGTCGCCGTGAACGTCGGCAACGGCGCCCCAAAGACCTTGCTCGCGTTGTTCGCCGTGATTGAAAGGGCCGCTGGATTCACGGTGAACGTTCCGGCCGTAAAGCCAAGCGTGTAATTCGCGTCCGCCGCCAGCGACCCCTGGGTGATGGGATAAGCGCCGACGTTTGAGGATGAGGTTGCCGTGGTGGCGAGCGTACCGGAGAGAACGGAACCTGCGGTGTCGCCGTTGACGAGCCCGCTGACCGAGTAGGCGAGAGTGGGCAGAGTGCCGCCGTAGGTTGAGGATTCGCTGTTGGTGGTCACCGCGAGCGAAGCCGTGTTGACGGTGAGCGTTCCTGGCGTGAACCCGAGAGTGTAATTCGCGTTCGCGACCAGGGTTCCCTGGGTGATGGGGTAGGCGCCGACGTTTGAGGATGAGGTTGCCGTGGTGGCGAGCGTACCGGTGAACACCGTCGCCGGGGTGTCGCTATTGACGAGCCCGCTGACCGAGTAGGCGAGAGTGGGCAGAGCGCCGCCGTAGGTCGAGGATTCGTTGTTGGCGGTCACCGCGAGCGCGGCGGGGGTGATGGTCAGCGTTCCCGAGATGTAGCGGAACGTGTAATCGGGGTCGACCGTACCCGAGACGGTGATCGGATAGCCGCCCGACTGAACGGGGCTCGATGCGGTGGCGCTCGTACCTAGCACGGGGGGCGCATTGGGGGCGATCGCAAGCGTGGCCGCGGTGTCGCCGTTCACGAAGCCACTGTACGTTGGAGTCGCGCCGCTCAGGTTGATCGTCGCGCCGTAGACGCTGCTCATCGACGGGGCGGTGATCGTGAGCAACACCGGGGTGACGGTCAGAGTGCCAGTCACATAGGTAAACGTATAGTCGGGATCGACCGCCCCCGAGGGGACGATCGAATAGCCGTTCGAATTCACGTGCAACTGCGAAAGCGGGGTCGAAACGGCGCCGATGGGAGCAGTCGTCAGCGACGAGGCCGTTTCGCCGTTCTGGAACCCGGCGTAGCTGAAGGTGAAAGTTGGCAACGCCGACGAGCCATAGGGCATATTGGCGTTGTTGGCCGTGACGATGAGTGCGGCCGGGTTGACGGTCTGTGAGAAGGGCGTTGACGTGCTGGGCTCGTAGGCGCTGGTGGGTGGCGGTGCATAGACCGCATAGATTTGATCAGGCGTGCCGGCCGTGGCATGGAGCGTGGTCGTCGAGTAGCTGGCCTGGCCCAGGAAATTGACGGTGCCCGAGCCGAGCATGACCCCGCCGGAGGTGGGGTTGCCGTCGTAGAACGCGACCGAGCCGGTCGGCGTGCCAGCACTTGCGGTCACCTGGGCGATGAAGGTGACGGATTGGCCGTAGGTGCTGGTTTGGGGCAGCGTGGTCACCTGTGTGGTCGTGGGGACGATGGCCTCCAGAACGACGTTGTGACCGCTCAGGCCTCCCTGATAAGTGATCCGGAAGGTATACGAGCCGACCGTCAGGGCGGCGCCTTCGGGCAGGCCGGCGAACGTGCCGCTCACGGGCGAACCGCTGTTGTTCTGGATGATGGTGAGCTGGTCGCCTGGGGCCGGCGTGTATCCGCCCCCGACCGCGACCGAGAGGGCGCCGCCCAGGCTGACGGCGCCCGAGGCGACGACCTGGTCGTAGCCCGTCGTTCCATTGCCAGGGGAGGCGCCGTCGAGATTGACCGAGTAGGTCGACGTGGAATTGAGCGAGAACGATCCCGTCGAGAGCACGCTGGGCCCGTCGGCCGGCGCGACCGTGCCGCCGGTCGAGACGACCGAGCCCACGGTTCCACTGCCGCTCAGCGTGCCGAACAAGTTCACGTCAAAGACGCTGCTGCTCGTGAAATTGCCGTCGACTCGCACCACGCCGTCGCTGATCACGGTCGCCCCGGTGTAGGTGCTCGTGCCGGTCAGAACGACCGTCCCGCTATCCGAGGAATTGAACCCGTAGCCCAGCCCACCGTCGCCGATCGCGCCCGAGAGGGTGAGTACGTTGCCTGGCCCAGCCTCGATCTGGACGTTCGCTCCCAGCGTGATGGGACCGGCGTAGCTGTTGTTGGAGCCCACGCTTGCGAGGGCGCCTTGGTATCCCCCTCCGGCGCCGTCGAGCGTCAGGGGCACGGCCCCGATGGCGACGCCCCCCATGAGCCAAAGCGAGCCGTTGGTATCGACCGTCACCCCCGCCGAGGCCAGGCTGACGGCGTTGCTGTTTCCGAGCATCAGAGTTCCCGACGCCACCGTCGTCGATCCGGTATAGGTATTGGCGCCCGAGAAACTGGTCAGGCCCGAGGCCGCGTTCGCGACCGTGAGGGCGTAGTGGTTTCCGCCGTCGCCAATCGCATTCGAGAAGGTCAGGTTCGATGTATTCAGGGCCCCGACCGTGACGGCGCCGCCCAGCGTGATCGCGCCGGTGAGCGTGTCCGAGCCGTTCTCGGACACAATCGCTCCGACACCCGACGAACCGGTCCCCGTCACGGTGATCGCGTTACTTACGACGATGCCGTTTTCGAGCTCGAGCTGAGCGCCATTCGAGATGGTCGCAGCCGCCGTACTCAGAGCCAAACCGTTCGTGATCACGAGAGAACCAGCGCTCACCGTCGTCCCGCCCGAATAGGCGTTGGCGCCATCGAGCTCGAGGGTTCCCGGGCCGCTCATCGTGAGCGCCGTCGTTCCCGCGATGACCGACGTGATATTCAGATCGACGCCCGACGACGTCGTTCCCGCCGCCACGCTGAAGGTCGTCCCGGAGGATCCCAGATTGAACGTGCCGCCAGTGATGGTCGCGGTCGAGCTCGAGGCGTTGGTGGTGACCACGCCTGTCGAGAAGAGCGCTCCCGAGAGCATCTGGACCGAGCCGCCGGTCATGGTGAGAGAACTGGCCGTGAGCGAGCTGCCACTGCCGCCCAAATTCACGTAACCGGTGCCGTTGAGCGTCATCGCGCCGATGGTGGTGGCGGTGCCGGCGAACTGATGGTACTGGGCGTTGTTGTTCACGACCACGGTGTTGGTCGGGGACAACATGTCATTCGCGAAGTTCACGGCGAGCGTGGCCGAATCGGTTCCATCTCCCACGTTGATGGTCGCGCTGGGGGCGACGCCGAGCACCGAGTTGCCGCCCATCTGGATGTTGAGCGTTCCAGAATTGATGTCGAGCGGGCCGGCGAAGGTGTTGGACGAGGATCCCGAGAACGTGGTTTGCCCCGAGCCGACGAAGGTCAGTCCATAGGCGCCCTGAATCAGGCCGCTGAAATCGATGGAACCGGCGGCCGACGTCTCGATGGTCGTATTGGCGGCGAGGGTGATCGTGCCCGACGCGGTGTCCGATCCGCCTTGCACTACCAGAGCTCCGCCGCCACCCGCCCCCGCGCCCGCGAGGCTGAGCGGGTTCAAGAAGCTGATATTGTTGCTGACGTCGAGCTCCGCGCCGCTGGCGACGGTCGCGGGTCCCGTTCCCAGCGCCGTGTTGTTCGTGATCGACACGGTCCCCGCGTTCACGCTCATGCCGCCCGAGAAGGTATTGGCCCCATCGAGCTCGAGGCCGCCCGCGCCGGTCTTCGTGATCGAGTATGCGCCCGCCACGATTCCCGAAAGATCGATCACCCCGCCGGCGACCTGAATCGTTTCGTTGGTATTGAGCGTCAAGCCCAGCGGGAAGACCAGGCTTCCCGAGGCATAGTTCGTCGTGAGCCCGTTATCGAGCACGATGGCATTGCCCGTGAAGCTCATGGTCGAGCTGTCGAGGGTGATCGATTGGAAGTTGGTCCCCGCGGTGAAATTGTTGTTTGACGCGCCGGTGGCGGCCGGCGGGAAAACCAGGATGTCGCCCGCCGAGGGAGCGACGCCGGCCTGCCAGTTCCCCGCCGTCATCCAGTTGGTGTCGCTACCCCCGCCGACCCAGGTGTCGATCGTCCCCAGCGAGGTCAAGACCACGGTCGAGCTGGTGTAGTTGATCTGGAACGCCGACCGCCCCACCATGAACGTGGCGCCGTTCGCCAGGCCGTTGAAGGTGCCAATCACACCGTTCGTGTTTTGAGCAAAGACGATCGTGTACGTACTACCCAGGACCGGGGTGTATCCACTCCCCAGCGTGACGTTCAGGGTCGCGTTGTTGAGGGCCAGCGAGTTCGCCGGGTTGTTCACATAGAGGAAATCGTAGGCGCCCGCGCTGCTGCCATCCAGTACAAGGTTGACCGAGGATCCCGTGCTGAGAACCGTGTTGTTCAGCAACAAGCGGTTCGTGCCGGTCGTCGTCACCGGGCCTGGTCGCAGGGTTCCGCCACTGGCGACGGTGAGCGTGCTCCCCACCTGACCGCTCCCCGCCAGTGTGCCGCCGGACATCACCTGGGGATTCGCCGATGTGGAATTGCCATCAACCTGGATCGTCCCTGAATCAATCAGGAGATTGCCCAAGAACGTGTTGTTCGCCGTGAGATCGAGAATGCCCAGGCCGTTTTGCGTGATGCCGTAACCGCTGCCGCCGTCGCTCACCACGCCCGAGACGGTCAGGATCGATCCGCCGGCGACGTTCACCGTTTGAGTCGCGCCCAGGGTCACGGGGCCAGAGATCACGTTGGATCCAGAGAGATTGATCAGCTTGCTGTCGGAGACCCCTCCGCCCAGGCTCGCGCCCGTGCCGTCAAGCACGAGAGTCTTGGCGGAATCGAGCGTGATCCCTCCAGAAAGCTCGAATGTGGCCCCGCTGTCGATCGTCTCGGTCGCGGCCGTTCCGGCGGTTCCCAGGGCCGCGCTGTTGGCGGCCTCGAAGTAGCCCTGCGTGACCGTGATGGTGCTGCCAAAGCTGACATTGCCAGCACTGAAGATCGTCCGCCCGGTCGCGCCGTTGGTGATCGTGGCGTTGAACAATTGGGAGTAATCGTCGAAAGGAGTGGCGATATTGAGAGTCGCGCCCGAGGCCGCGCCGAATTGAGACGCCGCGACGATGTTGAAATTCGATGACCCAAACGCGGTGGAATCGAACGTGGTCGTGCCCGAGAGGACGGCGACGACGCCCTGGTTGGCGATGCCCGTGCCCTCGACGAACAGCACCTGGGGAATCGCCAGATTGGCGCCGCTGGTCGCCAGCATCGCCCCCGTCTCGACAACCACCACGCCGCTGGAGGCGCCCAGGGCGTTATCGCTCTGAGGCAGGACCGTGCCGGCTTGAACCTCAATCTGAGGGTTCTCGGTGACCGTACCCCCTTCCAGGCTGACACTATGCGTGGTGCTGAACGTGTTCGCGCCCGTCAGGTCCATCGTTCCCACGCCGGTCTTGATGATCCCGCCGTTCGCGATCACGGCCGAAATCGCCAGATCGACCCCGCTGGGATCGTGGCCCTGAGCCACACTGATCGTGGAGGTGTTCCCGCCCAGGCTCAGATTGCCCGTGATGAGCCCCTGGACCGAGCTGATCGACGTCGAGCTGTAGGCGAGGCCGCCACTGTCCGTGAGAGTCCCCGTGCCGGTGTCGATCTCGCCGCCGTTGGTGAGGGTGAGCGACGCGACCGTTTCGTTAACTCCCAACATCGAAATCCAGGCGCTGCTCGTGCTTGATCCCGCGTTCAGGGTGACCACGCTCGTTGATACGATCTGACCACCGAAATCATCGACGACCATCGCGGTGTCGATCCCGTCGCCCACGGTGAGCGCGCCTGGGATCGAGATGATCCCCGCGGGATTGGCCAGATACAAGGTTCCGCTGTCGACGATGGTGGCGCCGGTGTAGGTGTTGGCGGATCCACCGCCCATGCTGAACGAGCCGCCTCCGGTAAAGGTCAAGCCGGATCCCGTGCCGCTGACGACGCCGTCCAGGCTGAGCGAGCTGGCCGACGATCCCAGCGTCGCCGACGCGGAGAGAGCGATAGTACCAACCAGCGACGCGGCGGCGCCTTCGTTCACGATCACGCCCGAGCCCGCCAGGCCGGCGCCGGCGATCGTGAATGCGTTCAAAACAGTGCTCGAGCTCGCGAAATTGAGATCGAGCTCAGCGCCGCTCGCGACTGAGACCGCCCCCGTCCCCAGGGCCGAGCCATTCGTGATCTGGACCGCGCCCGCGCTGATCGTCGTCCCGCCGGAATAGGTGTTCGCACCATCGAGCTCGAGCGTACCTGATCCCGTCTTGGTCGCCGCGACCGCGCCCGAGACGACCGCCGAGATGTCGAGATCGACGCCGCTGGCCGTGGTTCCGCTCGCCACGCTGAAGGTCGTCGCGCTTGTCAGGGCTAGATTGCCGCTGATCGAGGCCGTGGTCGCGGAGGCGTTGGTCGTGACCCCACCCGAATCGGTGAGCGTGCCTGTCCCGGTCGTGACGGTGCTGCCCGTCATGGTCAGGCTCGAGACCGAGTCGTTGAAATTGCTAAGATTCAGAGTTGCCGCGTTGTTGATGGTGACGGCCTGGCCGCCGATCTGGCCGGCCGCCCCTTCTTGGACGGTCGCCGCGTGGGTTCCATCGCCGATGACGAGCGGCCCAGCCATGGCGGCGCCGCCGGTGTCGTTGAGCTGAAGCGTACCTGCGCTCACCGTGGTCGTGCCGGTGTAGGTATTGGCGACGGTTTCATTGAAGCTCAGGGTGTTGCCGCCGAGCTCGGTGACGCCGAAGCCCACGCCGCTGATCGGGCCCCCAAGGGCCAGAGAGCCCGCGTTCACGTTCAGGGTAGTGTTGGCGGTAAGCGTGACCGCGCCGGTGAGACTGTTCGCCCCGCTCGCGTTCACGATCGCGGCCAATCCCGGCCCCCCCGCGCCCGCGACCGAGATCGCGCTTGAAAGAGTGATCCCGCCGGAAAGATCGAGCTCCGCGCCGCTTGCGATCGAGATCGACCCCGTCCCCAGCGCGCTACCGTTCGTGACCAGAACCTCTCCGGTCGTGATGGTCGCGCCGCCGGATATCGAATTCGCGCCGTCGAGCTCGAGCTTGCCGGTTCCGGTTTTCGTCACGGCGACCGCGCCCGATACGACCGCCGAGATGTCGAGATCGACGCCGCTGGCCGTGGTTCCGCTCGCGATGCTGAAAGTCGTCGCGGTCGTGAGCGCCAGATTGCCGCTGATCGAGGCCGTGGTCGCGGAGGCGTTGGTCGTGACGCCGCCCGAATCGGTGAGCGTGCCTGTCCCGGTCGTGACGGTGCTTCCCGTCATGGTCAGGCTCGAGACCGAGTCGTTGAAATTGTTGAGACTCAGAGTTGCCGCGTTGTTGATGGTGACAGCGTGGCCGCCGATCTGGCCGGCCGCCCCTTCTTGGACGGTCGCCGGGTGGGTTCCATCGCCGATGACGAGCGGTCCAGCCATGGCGGCGCCGCCGGTGTCGTTGAGCTGGAGAGTGCCGGCGTTCACCGTGGTCGTGCCGGTGTAGGTATTGGCCGTGCTGCCGTTCAAGGTGAGGGTATTGCCGCCGATCTCGGTGATACCGTAGCCCAGGCCGCCGTCGCCGATCACTCCCCCCAGGGAGAGCGAGGCGGCGCTCACATTGATGGTCGTGTTCCCGGTGAGCGTGATCGGGCCGGTGAGGCTGTTGACGCCGCTGGCATTCACGAGAGCGGCCAGGCCCGCGCTGCCCGTTCCCGCGATCGAAATCGGGTTGCCGACCATGATTCCACCGCTGAGATCCAGCTCCGCACCCGAGGCGACGGTGACATTCGAAGTCGCCGCGCCAAGGGCGTTGCTGTCGACCGCCGTGATCGTCCCCGAGGTGATCGAGGTCGCGCCCGTATAAGAGTTATTGCCGGAGAGCTGCAGATTCCCCAGCCCCGTCTTGGTGATGGCGCTCGCCCCCGAAATCGCGGCCGAGATTTGCAGGTCGATCGGCAAGCTCACCGGATCGGCGACCGAGATCGTGGTGGTCGCGCCCGTCAGATTGAGATTGCCGCTCACGCTCGCCATCGAGGTCGCGGTGTTGCTCGTGATGTTGCCGTTCAGGGTCAACACGCCCGTCCCGGTCGTGACCGCGCCGCCGGTCAAGCTGAGTGAACCAATCGATTCGCTGAAGTTGTTCAGGTCAAGGGTTCCAGGGCTGTTCACGGCGACCGGAAATCCGACGGCAAACTGCGAGCCGGCTTGATCCTGCACCAACCCGTTATTGATCGTAAGAGCGCCCGGAATCGCAATGGCGCTCAAGGTCTTCTCGAGCAGAAGCGTCGAGCCCGAGTCGACGGTCGTCGTGCCGAGGTACGAATTGCCCACCGCTCCGACCATGGCCAGCGTGCCGCCCCCGGTCAGGTCGAGCCCCGGAGTTCCCGAAAACGCGCCGCCCAGATCAAGCTCGGCCCCCGTGCCGACCGAGATCGTGCCCCCTCCCAGGGTCGTGTTCATGTTATCCAGCGAGGTTCCCGACGTGTACGACGCGGTGATTCCAGCCGTCAGGTTGATCTGGTTGCCAATCAACTGGTAACCGGAGGCCGCGATCGTGATCGAATTGTAAGTTTGACCGCCCGCCAGATCGTTCGCCGCCGTCAACTGGCTGACCCCGGCGGGAAAAACCAGATCCTCGCCGGCCGAGGGAACACCGCCCGACCAGTTCCCGGCGTTCGACCAGAGATTGTTGACGGCGCCGGTCCATGTGTCGGTCGAGGGCGTGATCCGGGTCTCCAGCGATTCCAGCCTGGGTTGGCGGCGGCGGCGGCGATTGTTTTTTCGTGTCGTCAAGCGGCGACCGCGAAGGATTTCCTCATCGAGGGACGACGGAGAGAAAAAGCTGAGCACCGTTGATTCTCCTTGGCTGGATTCGATGCGCGATCGAGGAACGCCGAATGAAATCGCAAGCTGGCGGCGTCTGATCCCTGTGTTCCAGGGTTCTGGATCAGACGCCGGGGTCTAGAGAACGCAGCTTCAAGCGCCATCGATCCCCGTCGATCGTGGCGCATGGTTCAGAGCCGTGCCGCGAGCAACCGCGGCGCGACGGTTGGTGAAACTCCAGCAGACTGGCATTGGTCGCTTGACTTGAAAGGAACCGTAGAACACGGTGTCGCGCTCGGCAACACGAGCGGCGGGCATTACAGGGGTTGAGCCCGTGAATTCAAGCTGGGAACTGGGCGGGAGTTCGGTCAGGTCGGCTGAGAACGGCCAGGTGGACGGTTCGCCGATCGCGGAGGGTGAAACCGACGGACTCGTAGAGTCGCCGGGCGGGTTTGTTGCGCTCGTCGACAGCCAGTTCGAGAGTTTTGGCCTTGCCCCGTGCTAAATCCAGGGCATGTCGAATCGCGGCCCGGCCCAGCCCGCGATGGCGGGCGGCCGGGGCCAGGCCGAGGTAAACGACCTCCCAGACCTCGCGACCGGGGTTCTCGGCCAGAAGCACGACCGCCGCGGCCTCGGGCTCGGTCGTCAACCGTCCCAGTCGCCAGCGCTTGGCGTCGAAGCGACCGACGGCGCGATATCCCTCGAGGATTTCATCCAGGCCTCGCGTTCCCTCGAGCTCGGGCATGTCCAGGCTGCCTTCGTAGGTCGCCGCGAGCACCGTCCGGAACTCGTCCTCGATCGCCGCGTCGAACGGCTGCCAGGCAAAATCAACCATTCCTTGGAAGCCAAGCGGCGCTGCCACGTCGCGCTCGAGATAGAGAAACTCGGTGATCCGCGCCATCCCACCGCGCTCCAGGTCGCGACCCGATCTTGGATCGGCCGATTCGTCAAGGACCGCCTGGGCCAACATGAAGCCGCGGTGTTTCAGATCCTCAAGGGCGGCCGTGATCAAGGCGGTCGCAAGTGCCGAGCGTCTCCATTTGGTTCGGATCTCAGGCGCCCAGACCGCCGCCGCTCGCCCGGCCAGCGACTGTGTGAGCAGCGCTCCCTCGACCCATCCCCCACGGCCAAGCGCCACCCATAATCCGGACAAATCCAGTTCTCCGTCCCGCGCCTCCTCGAGCACCTCGACGATCAGTCGATCGCGCAACGGCGCGGGCACACGCCGGTATAAGACATCGAGCGCCGCCCAGCGATTTGCTTCATCGCACGGCTGGACCAGGGTCTCCCAAACGCCCATCTCCCCCCCCTCGAAAGTCCGGCCGTCGTCGTTCGGGATCACTCCCCAGGCATTCCCAGAAACCAGGGGCTAAAACCAGTGAGGACGTCGCAAAAAAAAATCCAACGCCAGGCCGGACCCCGTCCGTATGATAGAGAGCGTGAGGAGGTCACGCGATGCGGAAACCGGCCAACACCGGGCCCAATGCCAAGATCGACGTCTCTACCCCAGGTTTCAACCCGCCGGCAAACCATGAAACGCGGACGGCGGCTGAAGCAAGCCTCATGACCGCGGCGGCTTGGGATGAGGCTCGCGACGAGGCTGAGCAGGGTGACGCATGGCTCGTCGAGCGCGCTCGGCACGGCCACCATCAAGCGTTCGGCGTGCTGGTGAAGCGCTACGAACGCAAGTTGATCCGCGTCTTGACCAGGCTCGTTCGCGACCCCGAGCAAGCACGCGATCTCGCTCAAGAGACCTTCTGGCGCGTCTATCAACGGCTCGATCAGTTTGACGCCTCACGGCGGTTTGG